>JBBRXJ010000013.1:0-46348 GCA_038248505.1 Bacteroidales bacterium | reverse complement strand
TCACAAGATTAAAGGAATGTACCTTCAGAATTATCTCGATGAATTTGCATATAGATTAAATCGCAGACATCGACGTGATATCTTTGATAGACTGATAGTTGCGAGTATCTTATTTTAGGTGTACAAATATGCAGAATCAAATTAAATTATTATAAACGTTTTTATTCTTTAATGATTTTTATTTCCGTTCTGCGATTTTTTTGTTTGCCTTCATCAGTTGAATTATCGGCAACAGGTAAAGTATCGCCATAACCTTTCACCTCAACTCTATTTGCTGCAATTCCTTTTTGAATTAAATAGGCTCGTACACTTTCAGCACGATCTTGAGACAACTTTTGATTTAAAGTAGCATCACCTACATTATCGGTATGCCCAGATAATTCAATAACAACCGTTTTCTTTAATTTTAGATATTCAGCCAATTCATTAATTGCTTTAAATGATTCTGGTTTTAAAACAGATTTACCCGAATCGAAAAAGATATTTTCAAGGGTAAATACTTTATTCTCAAATTGCAAATTATAGGTTACATTCATCGGTTCTGACCCAGCAGGGATATCTAATGCTTTAAAATCAACAGTTTTGGCAATAGTTTTTAAGCTTATCAAATAACTAACACCTCGTGATAAACTAAAAAATGTTAGGCCTTGCGCATCGGTAGTATCAAGATACTTCTTCGCTAAAGCTTTATTCTCAACTACCACAACTTCTCTAGTACGTGGTGCTCCCGAAAAAGTAGTTACCTTAACCGTAAGATTTGCAACACCTTTACTAGCCAAGCTTTGCTGACCAGAAAGTTGTTGACCTACAAACAATAGGATTAAAAATGAGGCAGCGAAAAAAAATCGTATCATATATTTTAGATTAGGTGATTATTTAACATGTTGTACAAATATAAAAAAGATATGCTTAGAATCACTCGATATGATACTTCTTTACTAATTACATTAATGTATTATTTATTAATCATTTACAAAGAATCAATTCATCAATGCTCAATTTATAAGTTTAAATACATTAAAAAAGGATATATGTAACATTTCTTTCTTAATTTTACATATCAATCAATTAGTAATGAAGAAGAAGACGGTTTCTGTTTATGGATATGGCCGATTTGGTAAACTTTGGGCCGATATATTATCTGACGACCATAATGTAAAAGTTTTTTCAAGAAGAGGTTTACGCGATGATGAAGTATCGCCTGGAATTGAACTAGCAAATGCTGAGAGCATTTTCGATTGCGATGCGATGTTCTTTTGTGTCGCCATTTCAAGCTTTGAAGAATTACTTATCCAATCTCAAAAACAATTTAAAAAAGAAACTATTTTCTTTGACACTTGCTCTGTAAAGGTATATCCCACAAAATGGATGACACAACATCTACCCAAGGAAAGTCAAATTATAGCAACCCATCCTATGTTTGGTCCAGACTCATTTAAAAACGGTGCAGATCTGCCAATGGTTATGTGCGATGTACGAACGAATGGGCAAACGTTCAACGAATGGGTAGATTATTTTAAAAATAAAAAGCTTCGCATGGAAATTATGTCCGCCGACGAACATGATAAAATGGTTGCCTACTCACAAGGAATCACGCATTATGTAGGTCGCGTACTTGCTGATTTAAACCTTGAATCAACAACAATAAATACTTTAGGTTACAAAAAACTTTTGGAGATTACCGAACAAACATGTAATGATAGTTGGCAGTTATTTATTGATTTACAGAGATACAACCCTCATACAAAAAAAATGCGTAGAGAGTTACATGATAGCCTTGAAAGAATATACTCAATATTTGATTTCGATTAATAAAAACGGGACGAATATGTCTACTTATTAAGTATATTTTTCAATACTAAACTTCAAGTTTGTAAGCGTACTATACTCCTTTGCTGTGTCATACATATCTTCATTTTCAGCATCATACATCCATATAATACTCACTTTGCAGCGCATTGTCATTTGCACATCTTCAAGCTTCTTAATTATATCAAGCAATAATTTTGATGAGCTAGTATTGAAATAATCCAAATCAATTATAAACTCCAGCTTTGATGGAGGTGTTTTAGCAATATCAACCAGCCATTTTATTAGAGGGGCGTAAAAAGAGAATGCATCCTCAGGAATGGAATTTCCTTTAACCAATAAAACAAGCGAATCTTCATCAAACTGAATTAATGGTGTATTTTCGGTTAGTGCAATGTTTAATTTTTCCATAACAAAATTAGTTAACTGGTTTTGCAATAAAATGAAAAGGACAAGTAAAAAGAGAGCTATACTCTTCTCCTATTTCAAGCATATCTTCATTATCGTCTTCATAGGTCCATAATAGTTCCATTTCACAACGAAATGATTGTTGAATATCATGTAAACGCCTGAATACATCTAACAAACATTTGGAACTACTTGTATTGAAATACTCAAGGTCAAAAGAAATTGTCATTTTAGAAGGAGGATTTATAGCCAATTCAGCTAGCCATTTTAATATTGGCTCATAAAATCCTATACTGTCTTCTGGTATAGAGCGCCCAACAAACTTTAATTCATTTTTACTGGGGTCAAACTGTACCAACGGTGTTGTATCAGTTGGTTTTAAATAATATGCATTCATAATTAATATAAAACAATTCTATTGCTAATATACATTTTTTTGCTGATTTATCAATATGAATTAAATTTATAAAAAAATACTTACTAGACAAACAGCATATTACAAAGACAAATAGCACAAAACAAGAAAATTCTTACACCCTAAAGATATCTGCATGATCTGCTACAAACTTTTCAAATAAAATAGGACTATGCCCTGTAATCTTTAAAACAACATCACTAATGATGGGTGGCTTTTGAAAGCGAGCAATATAATGTAGCATAATCATTACAAAAACATAGGAAATAGGAATGCCCTCTTTATTCTTTCGATACAAATACGATAGAAGCATTGGAGATACATAAATAATATCTGTATTGCATTTATTTCTGATAATCTCAGCCATCTCAAGAAAAGATAAATTCTTACTTCCGGTAATATCGTATGCCTTTAAGGAATGATCTTTATAATTCTCTAACACTTTAGCAGCAACCTCCCCAATATCTCTAACATCAATAAGATTAAAAGAAGCCCTGCCAGCTGGAATATAAATTTGACGATATTTCTTTATATCAAAGAGTAATGTAGTCGTTAAATTTTGCATAAAATACGATGGGCGTAAAAAGGTGTATGGTATGCCCGATGCTACTATTAGGTTTTCAATTTTATGATGTGGAATAATACTACTACTCTCAACACCTTGCACAGAAAGAAAAACAATATGTGCTACACGACACTTAACGGCAGCATCAATTAAAGGAGTAAAGAATTTATTTACATCCGAAATATGAGGAGGTCGAAGCAGAAAAACTACATCACTTTCTAAAAATGCAGATAAAAAAGATTCTGTATCTTCAAAATCAAACGTTACAAGTTTTACTGTATTTGGTAATTCAGACTTTGCTTTTAAAGGATTTCGTACTCCTGCAAATACATTATCATGAAACCTTAGACTTCGTATAACTTCTAAACCAACATTACCAGTAGCACCTAAAATAAAAAACCGCATATAAAAATTAGTTACTTAAAAGACGTTTTACTATATCAGAAACAACTTTATTATCCGCTTTACCAGCAAATTGTTTGGAAGCAATGCCCATTACCTTACCCATATCCGATGGGGCTTTAGCACCGACGTTCGCTATAATGCCTTTTATGATTTCAGCCACTTCACTTTCATCCATTTGCTTAGGGAGATATTGAGAAATGACCTCCACCTCAAAAACTTCTTTTGTATAAAGATCATCACGATTTTGAGCTTTATAAATATCCGCTGAATCTTTTCGTTGCTTTACCAACTTCTGAATGATTTTCATCTCTTCATCATCAGATAAAACAGCCGTTGCACCTGTACTTGTACGAGCAACTAAAAACGCTGCCTTTATTGATCGTAACGCCTCCAATTTATCTTGCTGACGAGCTAGCATTGCAGCCTTTATATCTTCACTTATCTTATCAAATAGTGCCATAATTGTTTTTTATGTAAATATAGCTGATTATCTTCTTTACAAAACAGAAAATGAGGATATTTAATAATAATGTTATTGATATTGCCTTTAAAAACAGCCATTTACGTGAGGCATTAAAGCCATCAATAGCTCTGTGGCCTTACTATTGTGTGTATTTTATGGAAGACAGAACGATTCCTATCCCATAAAATATCTTAACATTCATACATTTAGCTTTATTATAAAGACAAATGATGTATAATTGAGCCTACTAAATAAAGCCCTATTGATTTACAACATTTTATTACCCAATATGGCCAATACTCTATTAATCAATCACATTTAAGATGAATCTTCTCTCTAAAATATATTGGGGTTCACTTTGATTTATATATCTTTACTTCAACAATTTGCATAAAGAAGAAATAAAATGATTCATTCAGAAAATTACAAAGTACTTCTCGTTGATGATGAAGCCGACATACTTGAATTTCTCAGCTATAATCTAAAACAAAACGGCTTTAAAGTTTTTACTGCCGAAAGTGGAGAGAAAGCAATTATAAAAGCAAAAGAAATCATACCTCATATTATCCTTCTCGATATTATGATGCCTGGAATGGATGGCATAGAAACATGTGAAAAATTACGTGCTCTTAGTATAATGGATAATACAATTATAGCATTTCTAACAGCACGTAACGAAGACTACTCTCAAATTGCAGGATTTGAAGCAGGCGGAGACGACTATATCAATAAACCTATACGAGCAAGGGTACTAATCAGCAAGATAAAAGCAATGTTAAAACGATTTGAAAAAACAGAATCGAAAACATTGAATGAGATGAATGAAGATGATAAAACCATACACATAGGAAATTTGATTATTGATCCTGAAAGATATATCATAACAGTTGGTACTAAAGAAATGGAGATGCCTAAAAAAGAATTTGAATTGCTCCTACTTCTTATCTCAAAACCCGATAGAGTTTTTACTCGCGAGCAAATATTTAACGCTGTATGGGGAAATGATGTAATTGTAAGTGATCGTACCATTGACGTGCATATCCGTAAATTAAGAGAGAAAATTGGTGATGAACAAATAAAAACTATTAAAGGAGTAGGATATAAATTTGTAGATTAAATTCTATGGCAATAAAAAACATAACTCCTCTTAAAGTAGCCATTAGCACAGCACTTGCAATTAGTATCCTTGTTGCTCTCTCTGCCTTTGCGCTTGAATATCTTTTTAGCATAAACCTATCATGGGATATCATCCTATTACTCTCACTCTACATTTTTATATTAAGCTTTTTTGTTGTTTTTTATGCGATTGAATCATTTATTTATAGACGTATAAAACTTATTTACAAAATAATATCAAAAGCTAAATTCACTAAAGATATCACTGCTTTACGAATGGACATGAGCCGTGATGTAATTCATGATGTTGAAGAAGATATTATTCGAAATATATCTGATGAGGTTAAAGAATTTGAAAATCTCAAAAAATTGGAGGAATACAGAAAACAGTTTCTCGGCAATGTGTCACATGAGCTAAAAACACCCATTTTTAACATACAAGGTTATTTAGAAGCTCTTATTGACGGAGGTCTTAAAGATGAAACTATAAATATGAATTACCTTCAAAGAGCGATCTCTAATGTTGAACGAATGAACGATATGGTTAGTGATTTAGAAATGATATCACGTATTGAGGATGGCAAACTAAAACTCGATGCTGAGAAATTTAGCTTAAATGACCTAGTAGCTGAAGTAATTGATTCATTTTCGATATTAACGCAAAAGACTGAGATTGACGTAAAAATGAAAAAAGGGTCTCTTTCCTCTTGTATTGTATATGCGGATAAAAACAGAGTACGACAAGTAATTGTAAATTTACTTTCAAATGCAATCAATTACAACAAACCTGGCGGCAAGGCATCTATTGGGCTTTACGATATGGATGAAAAAATTCTATTAGAAATTTCTGATACGGGTATTGGAATTTCAGAAGAAAATATGCTTCGTATTTTTGAGCGTTTCTATAGGGTTAGCAAAAGCAGAAGTCGCGAAAAAGGGGGCACTGGATTGGGTTTGTCCATTGTAAAACATATTATTGAAGCTCATAAACAAACAATAAATGTACGTAGTGAAATTGGGATTGGGACAACCTTCTCCTTTACACTGAACAAATAAAAAGCTCAAGTACAAAAAATGGCACCCAGGCTTTTTCTAATATTTCAATTACTACCTCGCAGCAAAGCTGTCGAGGTAGTAATTGAAAAAAATTTTCTTTCGATGTAGTGCTTCGGGAATATCGCCTAAGTCCTTCTCTGCCGCAGAGGATTCGATCATAATCCCCATCTAACCTCACGGGCATGAGTTATGCTATATAATTTCTTCACTATCCTTCCTTAAATTATAGTCTCACTGATTAAAAAAGCATTCTCAACAATAGAAACAATCCTCCTGCCACAATTATTGTTACAGGTAAGGTAACAATCCAAGCAATTAAAATATTACGAACGGTTTTTCGACGAAGATTCCCTTTGCCTTTTTTGGCAACCATAGCTCCTGCAACACCCGATGACAATACGTGAGTAGTACTAACAGGCAATCCCATATATGTACTGACCAGAATAGTAGTAGATGCGACAAGCTCTGCACTTGCACCTTGAGCATATGTAAGAGGGGTCTTCCCTATCTTTTCCCCTACTGTTACAACAATACGCTTCCAACCAATCATTGTACCCAAACCTAAAGATATAGAAATCATTAAAATTACCCACCAAGGCGCATATTCGGTATATTTTTTTAATTCCGAAATGCTAGAAATTAAAGTCGCTTTTGACTCTTTCGTTAATATAATATTTGATTCATCCGGATTATGTTTGAGTAACTTATCAATATCTTTTGAAACCATAATAATTTCTTTTCTTACTTGAAAATGTAGCTTTTTATCCATTTCATAAAACTTTGTAACTCCACTTAAATATGATGAAAGACTGTCAATACGGATATCAATAGTCATTAAAACCGCTTCATCTTGTATAGAAAGATTTGAACGATTAATATTTTTAACTGCTAATTCTACCCTATTAATATTATTCATTAAATCATCTGGATGTCTTGTATGATCCAGGGCAAAATAGGTTGGAATTAATCCGATTAAAACAATCATCATTAACCCTACACCCTTCTGACCATCATTTGAACCATGTGAGAAACTAACACTCGTGCAAGTTAAAATTAGAATTAAACGAATCCAGAATGGAGGAGCCTTCCTGTCATTCGGTTCATCAAAAATTTTCTTATCCTTCACAACTTTCTTTAAAAACAACATTAATAAAATAGCTAAACTAAAACCAAATAATGGTGAAATCATCAAAGACAAACCAACATCCTTTACTTTCCCCCAATTAAGAGCCACGCCTTCATTGCCTGGAATTAGACCATACGCGATGGCAACACCAAAAATTGAACCAATTAATGTATGAGAACTTGAACAAGGGATACCAATATACCAAGTACCCAAATTCCATAAAATGGCTGTAATAACAATTGCCAATATCATAGCCAAACTATGATATACATTTTGATCAATGAGAATAGACATGGGCAACAAATTAACAATACCCATTGCTACAGCAATTCCACCAACATACACACCAATGAAATTCATTAATCCAGACCATACTACGGCTACCCTAGGCGGTAATGAATTTGTATAAATTACAGTTGCAACAGCATTCGCAGTATCATGAAATCCATTTATAAATTCAAAAGCACAAATGGCAATAATACATAGCACCAAAAGGTATGCTAAGGTAGGTTCTAATCCAAACATAAATTTTAATTTAAAGGGTTAATATACTTTTTAATTCAGCTTTAACAACTTAAAATAGTTACCATGCAAAATGGCGCTTTCATTAATTAATTCTATTAATAGTAAACTAGCTGATATTCCAGCCTGATTGCTTTTAATACATTCTATTTGCTTATGTTTTAAATTTTCTTCTAATTCTTCTAATTCTTTTTTTCTAATAAGCAGATTATCAAAATCATCTTTTTTATCAGTTTGTTGCACTACAATAATTGCATCTATAAATTGTAAAATAAGATTATCTAATTGCTGAATATCATTTTTTTGATCAGCATTAAATTCTCTGTGACCGTTATTAATAAACTGAATAGATTGACTAACAAGAAAAACTAAATTTTTACTGATCCTATTTATTAAAGAAAGTTGCTCTAATAAATGTTTAGCCTCTTCAATATTCTCCTCTTCAATATGAACGATTTGTTTAGCTATCGTTTGTTTCAATACGATCGTTTTTTGGATTGTATTTTTTAAACGATATCGGCATTTTTTGAGAGCAATTCTATCAGCAGAACAAAGTGCCTGCGTAAAAAGGTGAAACAATTCAGATATCTGAGAAATGTTTTGTGAAATATAATCTTTTCGAATAATTTGTAGTGATTTGTCAGTAATGTTTTCTCCAATCTCTCTATGAGCAAATCGTTGCATCTCTATACGTCTGAATGCCACATGCGTTCGTATAGTAATAACAATAAAGCCAATAATAATAAATATCAAAGCATAAGCACCTCCCAAATAGAGAAGCATGGCTATTACCATTGCCAAAAAGAAACCAGCCATAGTAGTATAAAACCAACCACCTAGCACCGTAGCCATACCTGCAACACGGTAAACAGCATTCTCTCGATCCCACGCCCTATCAGCTAATGAGCTACCCATACCAACCATAAAAGTTACAAAAGTAGTTGAGAAAGGCATTCTATGTGCTGTTCCGAATGCTATAAGCATACTTGCAGTTACTAGGTTAACTGAAGCACGAATTAAATCAAAATTGGCAGTTGGTTCATATTCCTTTGACTTTATAGCAACATCAAATCTTTTATCTATTTGTCGCTGCAACGAAACAGGGATAATTCGTTTTAATAAATAATTCACAATAAGAAAGCCACGCACTAAAAATTGTGCAAAAACAGAGGGTTTAAATCTCTCATATTCGTCATTCTGACTGCTGAGATCAAGTGCAGTTTGTGTTACAAAACGAGATTTTCGTGAAATAACAATCGTTACTATCATTATTAATCCAGAGATAATTAAAAAACCTGATGGAGTTTTAAAAGGATGCAATAAAATCCCAACAACAAAATCATCGGCTTGAAAAACGCTTGCAACAAAATCATTATAAGCAAGCAAAGCCGCTAATGGAACTCCAATAAAATTAACTAAATCATTTGATGCAAATGCCATTGCTAGTGCAAATGTTCCTGCAAGTGTGACTAATTTCAAAATGTGTAACCTGAAAAACGAATGTAAAAACTGAAATAAAAAAATGAAAAACAAGAAACAAGAAATAAATAGTATCAACTCATTATTGCGAATCCAAATAATGGTGTGATTCTTAATAAAGGGGACATGTTCTGCTTCTTTTAAAACCAAGAAATACATTATTATAGTAATAGATATGGCACCCCAAATAGAGCCCATATATTTTAATGACTTATCATAATTAAAAGTAAAAATACATCTTGTAATAAATTGAACTAATGCACCTAAAGGAAAGGCTATTAGAAGTGATAAAAGAATTCCTAATACTATAATGAATGCACTATCAATATTTATTAAAGTTAAAGGATTTACATTCCCATTAAATGATTTTATTAGAGCCAAGCCTAAAGTTGCTCCTAATAATTCAAAAACAAGAGATACAGTTGTTGAGGTTGGTAATCCATACGCGTTAAAAATATCAAGGAGCAAAACATCCGCTAACATCATTGACAAGCAAATAATCATTAAATCTGAAAAGGTAAGTTGGCCAGGATTAAAAATACCACGTCGAGCAATTTCCATCATACCATCAGAAAAAATGGCTCCTGCTAGAATACCTATCGATGCAACAATTAAAATAGTTTTATACGTAGCCGCCTTAGATCCAATTGCTTGACCCAAAAAATTTAGCGCGTCATTACTCACGCCAACAATTAAGTCTGCAATGGCAAGTATCAATAAAATAGCTATAATAGTGATGTAAAAGCCTTCCATGCTTCAAAAGCCTAATTGTGTTTTAGCAATTATTTACCTAAATTTGTAAGGATTTAAAAATATACCTTTTTCCTTTTATTACTATAATAGAATTAAAAATATTATTATTTATATATTGTTTATTTTTAGCAACTTACTAAACATGTTAGCAAGTAATTCAGTCAAAAGACTACTTTTATAAGCAATATTTAACATTGGCTTAACATTGACTTAAGGTTATGGTAAAACTGCTTTCCTATTCCTATATTTCATTTTATAACTGTAAAAACAACGCACTTTACAATTTGAATGAAATAATTTCACAACAAATAATTTCGCCTCGGCAGACAACATTTAAAATTTAACATTTAGAAAACATGTTTGAACGTCATAGAAACAAAGATCAGTATTTTAATGAGCAGGTATATACAACCGATCGTTATGTTATCCCATTTATTGAGAAACATTATCCAATAACATCAGCAACAAAAGTTATTGAAATTGGCTGCGCAGAAGGGGGCAATATTAAACCATTTCTCGACCGCGATTGCAAGGTTACAGGGATTGATATTGCAGGAAATAGAGTTGCTTTAGCAAAGGAGTTTTACAAAACACATCCCAAAGTAAATAATTTATCATTAGTTGTTGAAGATATATACAAAGCTGAAGGAAAAATTGACAAAGATTTCGACTTGGTGATAATGCGCGATGTCATTGAACACATTCCAGATCAAGAACGCTTTATGGAATTCTTAAAACGTTTTCTCGCACCTAATGGAAAAGTATTTCTCGCCTTTCCTCCTTGGCAAAACCCATTTGGCGGACATCAGCAAATGTGTGTAAATAAAGTGCTTTCAAAAATGCCATTTATGCATTTATTACCAACACCTCTATATAAAATGGTATTAAAACTTGGTAACGAATCTGCTGAGAAAATAAATAATTTAATTGATATTAAAAATACGGGATTGAGCCTCGATCGTTTTAATCGTATTCTTAAAAAAACAGGTTATAAAATTGATAAACGTGTTTACTATTTTATCAATCCAAATTATGAGGTAAAATTTAAACTTAAACCAAGAATAACATTTGGTTTTATTGGTGCTATCCCTTTTATAAGAAATTTCTTTACTACAGCGGGTTATTATTTAGTATCAAAAAAATGAATTTATTTCCTTAACTAATGCGCGAAACAAAGCATTGAACAATGAAATCAAAATAGCCTTGATACATCAAATCATCAAAAAATATGTAAACAATGCAAAATACAATCATAAACCATCGTTCAATAAGAAAATACAAAAGCACAGCTATTGAAGATGCTTTACTAATAAAAGTATTAGAAGCTGCAACAAGAGCTTCAAATACGGGCAACATGCAATTATACAGCATAATTGTTACTCGTGAGGAAGATATAAAAAAGAAAATGTTGCCACTCCATTTTAATCAAGCAATGGTAATGCAAGCACCCGTGCATTTAACTTTTTGCGCAGACATCAATCGGTTTCACAAATGGTGTGAACAACGTGATACGACTCCTTGCTACGACAATTTTTTATGGTTTATGAATGCAGCAACCGACGCGATACTGGCATCGCAAAATGCTTGCATAGCTGCAGAAGCAAACGGACTTGGAATCTGCTATCTTGGAACAATTATTTATAATGCACCTGAATTTATTAATTTGCTTTCCTTACCTAAAGGCGTTATTCCTGTTGCTGCAATTGTAATGGGATATCCTGATGATGAATCGACACTCACTGATCGCCTTCCATTAGAAGCAATAATTCACTTTGAAAAATATAAAGATTACTTAAATACAGATATTAACAAGTATTTTGAAGAAAAAGAAAAATCAAATCTGACAAAAGAACTATTAAAAACGAATAATAAAAAAACATTAGCTCAGGTTTTTACTGAGAACCGATACAAAATATCAGATAATGTTTTCTTCTCTGACAAACTGCTGAATTTACTGAAATCACAAGGCTTTATATAATTCAATAAATTCACGATAAAAATAAAATACCTATATAGCATAAAAGTCCTCAAACTATTCTTTTGATTCCCAATAATTTTAGACCAATAATGAAAAATCAAGATCATTATGTTCTATTTGTTGCACAGTGTCTGAAATTATAAAATGACATTTGTGCCGCAACAACTCACATTATATGCTATCCAGCGGGGTTCACCCTGTGAGCCTTCTCTGTCGCAGCGTATTCGCTCCAGATCCCATTCCGACCAGAGGGACAGGAGTTCGACTATATATATTATGAGTGGCTGGGATTAAGGTCTCATTGATTTAAATTTAGCTCACTATCGGGGCAAAGTATAATTTATGATACTGAATGTTTTGATTATCGCTATTTTACAATTCACACTATTTCTAGTTTCTGTTTCAAAATAATCAATTTATAAAATACAACCCCAATAAAAAGAGCTTTAGTTATTAAAACAAAGCTAATTCCTACAATATTTTATATAAAAATAAAGTCCCAATTAACAATAGAACCATATTTTTCTGTATTACTGTCTTTTATGATTATGATAGTAAAACAAGATTCATTTTAATAGGTAGAAATTATAATGTGATTATATTTACACGTGGAAATTTTGGCCGAAATGAGTGTCAAATAATTCATTATCTAACAGTTATATTATTTAAAAACAAATAAAGAAAGGAGTTTAAAAATGGAAGTAAACATTCCGAGTGTATTTTGGATGGTTCCTGCAAGTTCAATTCTTGCATTAGCCTTTGCATGGTACTTTTTTAAGACCATGATGAAATTTGATGAGGGTACCGATTTAATGAAAAAAATTGCATTGCACGTTCGTACAGGAGCAATGGCTTATTTAAAACAACAGTACAAAGTAGTTACCATCGTTTTTGTGGTTCTTACAGCTATTTTTGCGTTTTTAGCTTATGGTTTAGGCATACAGAACCCTTGGGTTCCTTTCGCTTTTATCACAGGTGGTTTCTTTTCCGGTTTGGCTGGTTATTTTGGTATGAAAACCGCTACCTATGCATCAGCACGTGCTGCTAATGCTGCACAAAAATCACTTAATGACGGTCTTACCGTAGCTTTCCGCTCTGGTGCCGTTATGGGTTTGGTTGTTGTAGGTTTAGGCCTACTTGATATATCAATTTGGTTTTATGCATTACAATATGTAGTTGGAGCACTTGATAATACAACAAACACACTTATTGCAAGTGACCCTTCAATGAAGCTTATAGTAATCACTACTACTACTCTTACTTTTGGTATGGGTGCTTCAACACAAGCATTATTTGCACGTGTTGGTGGCGGTATCTTTACTAAAGCAGCTGATGTTGGTGCTGACCTTGTAGGTAAAGTAGAAGCTGGTATTCCAGAAGACGATCCTCGCAACCCTGCAACTATTGCCGATAACGTTGGTGACAACGTAGGTGACGTAGCCGGTATGGGTGCTGACTTATATGAATCCTATTGTGGTTCAATCCTTGCTACCGCTGCACTAGGTGCAACTGCTTTTGCATCTTTGGGAAGCGAAGTGCAATTTAATGCAGTTATCGCTCCAATGGTTATTGCTGCTGTAGGTATTGTTCTTTCAATTTTAGGTATTTTCTTAGTACGTGCTAAAGAAGGTGCTTCACAAAAACAATTACTTGCTGCACTTGCTAGAGGTGTAAATGTTAGTTCTATATTTATTGCTATCTTCAGTTTTGTCATTTTAAAATACTTAGCGCTTCCTAACTACCTTGGTATTTGGGGTGCTATGATGGTAGGTCTTTTAGGTGGTATTGGTATTGGTAAAATTACCGAATACTATACTTCATCTGCTTTTAAACCAACCCAACGTATTGCTGATTCAACCAAAACTGGTCCTGCTACAGTTATTATCAATGGTATTGCCGTTGGTATGATTTCGACTGCTGTTCCAGTTCTTATTGTTTGTGTTTCAATTCTTTTATCATACATTTTTGCATCAAATACTGATATAACAAATATTAGTATGACAAACGTAAGCATGGGTCTATATGGTATTGCTATTTCAGCGGTTGGTATGCTCTCAACACTAGGTATTACTTTAGCTACGGATGCTTATGGTCCTATTGCTGATAATGCTGGTGGTAATGCTGAAATGTCTGGTCTTGGTGAAGAAGTTCGTAAAAGAACCGATGCTCTTGATTCATTAGGCAACACTACTGCTGCAACGGGTAAAGGTTTTGCAATAGGATCCGCTGCTCTTACTGCACTGGCTCTTATGGCTTCTTATATTGAAGAAATAAAAATTGCTGTTGCACATAATGCTGAAAAAGCAGCCGAATTTTTGTCCTCAACCGGTATTGACATTCATAAAGCTGGAATAAAGGAAATTATGGCTTATTATCAGATTGACTTAATGAACCCACGTGTACTCATTGGCACATTCCTTGGTTCAATGGCTGCCTTCCTTTTCTGCGGTCTTACTATGATGGCTGTTGGTCGTGCTGCTCAAGCTATGGTTGAAGAAGTTCGTCGCCAGTTCCGCGAAATCAAGGGTATCCTTGAAGGTAAAGCAGAACCTGACTATGCTCGTTGCGTTGCCATTTCAACCAAAGGTGCACAAAGAGAAATGATGCTTCCATCATTACTCGCAATTGCTATACCTGTAGCTACGGGCCTTTTATTAGGTATTGCTGGTGTAATGGGTCTTTTAGTGGGTGGTACTGCTACCGGTTTTATCTTAGCTATTTTCATGGCTAATGCTGGTGGTGCATGGGATAATGCTAAAAAATATATTGAAGAAGGTCATTATGGTGGAAAACGTTCAGATGCTCACAAAGCAGCTGTTGTTGGCGATACCGTTGGTGATCCTTTCAAAGATACATCAGGCCCTTCTCTCAACATTCTTATCAAGCTTATGAGCATGGTATCAATTGTTGTTGTTGGTGTTACTATTGCTTATTCTATTTTCTAGTATTTGTAATATTGAAATAATTAAAAGGGAGCTTCGGCTCCCTTTTTTTGTTTTAATAAGTTAGTGTGCAACGTTAAACTCATATTCAGAGCGCTACTCAAAGTCGAACCCTTAATATTATACTATTTCTTTTTCTTTCTCCTTTTATTTTTCTACTTTTTAAACTATATTCGCTTATATGTCAAATACATTAAAAATAGTGTTGCTACCATTTTCGGGTCTATTTTACCTCATTACGGGCATCCGAAATTTAATGTTCAATAAGGGAATACTTAAAGAGCATCACTTTCCAATACCTATAATCTCTGTTGGCAATATCACCGTTGGCGGTACAGGAAAAACACCTCATATAGAATATTTGATAAAGATGCTTGCTGGCAAAAAAACGGTGATTTTAAGTCGTGGCTATGGGCGCAAATCAAAGGGCTTTTATTGGGTTGAATCGGATGGCAATGCTAATATATATGGTGATGAGCCACTACAAATAAAAAATAAATTTAGAGAAAGTGATGTAGCTGTTTGCGAAAAGCGTGTAAAAGGCATTAAAAGAATTCTTCATGAAAAACCAGATACCGATTTCATATTACTTGATGACGCTTATCAACATAGACAGGTAAAACCAAGTTTCAATATATTATTGGTTGATTTTAACAGACCCATGTATAATGATCTACTTTTACCTTCAGGACGATTGCGTGAAACATTATGTGGAATGAAGAGAGCTAACTTCGTTATAGTTACTAAATGTTTGCTTGATATAAGTGTGCAACAAAAGCAAATCGTGATTGATAAACTTTCAAGATATTATATAGGTAACTATGCTTTTTCTACTTTTAATTATGCAAATCATTTTGTCTCTATAAAAAATGCAAATCATAAAATTTCGTTACAAGCAGAAAAAATAATTCTACTTACTGGTATTGCACAAGCCAAACCAATGAAAGAAGCTTTAGAACAAAAAGGCTTTGATGTAATACATTTGCAATATTCCGATCATTATGCTTATAAAATTAATGATTTAGAAATGATAGAAGCCATACATAAAAAATCACAAACAAGATACATTGTAACAAGCGAAAAGGATGCTATACGTTTAAAAAGCATAAATACTACCGACGTTTTAAATGTGATTTATTATTGGCCTATCGAAGTTGCATTTTTATCAGGAGAAGCTGCATTAAAAGATGCTATTAGAATTATGTAAAAAAATAAGGGAACAGCTGCAAAACTAGCTATCTAGGTCTTTTATGCCTTCTGCTTGATTATCGAGGCTGGCAAAATCACTTGGTGAAATACCAAAAAGAGATTTGAAACATTTGGTAAAATAACTCTGCGAGTTGAAACCAACTTTATACATAATCTCGTTCATAGTTAACTCACCAGCTTTTATCATCTCACCAGCTTTTTTCAATCGTACTGCTCTAACAAATTCACTCACCGTTTGACCAGTAGCACCCTTTACCTTACGATAAAGTTGCGCTCGCGATAAACCTAATTCATTACTAAAATCCTCAACACTAAAATTGGCATCATTTAAATTATTTTCAATTAATGAAATAGCTCTTAAAATAAATGCATGATCTGCTTGAGGTAATTCATCAGTCTTGCCCAAAATAATTGCAGCACCAAAAGTATCACGCAAACGTTTTCTTGATTCAATAATATTTTTAACACGTAGCTGCAGTTCTGTATAGTTAAATGGTTTCGTAATATAATCATCAGCCCCTGCTTTTAATCCTTCAATACGAGCTTCATCGCTTGACAGTGCTGTTAAAAGAATAACGGGGATGTGCGATGTATTGAGCTCTTCCCTTATTTTTTTACACAATTCTAAACCATCCATATCTGGCATCATAATATCTGTTAGAATCAGATCTGGGATAATTTCTTTAGCCTTTTCCAATCCATCCATTCCATTCGATGCATCAACGACTCTATAATCATGCGACAAACTTGTGCGCACATAGGTTCTTAAGTCTGCATTATCTTCAACCACTAATACTAAAGGTACTTGATCTTCCTCCGCAAAAAGATGATCTGAAAAATGAGCATCAACTGGCTCTGCGTCTATCAGATAAGGCGTAACATCGGCACTTCTGCGCTCTTCAACAGTTTCAGTTGTTGCCTCATCCATCATGTGTTCACTTAAAATATGCTTACTCCCTAAAGGGATTCGAACTGTAAAACAGGAATATTCTCCTGCCTCACTATCTGCAAAAACCTCTCCTTGATGCAGCTCAACCAATTCTCTTGCTAAAGCCAAACCAATACCAGAACCTTCACCTTTAAAATTCTCAACTTGATAAAAGCGATCAAATATTTTTTCGAGTTTGTCTTTTTTAATTCCTTTTCCATTGTCACGAATAATGAGTTCTATAAAACCTTCGGCATATTTATTATCGCTTTTTGTTTTAAGCGAATCGAGTATAGATTTGTTTTTTGATTGTTTTAATAGTTTGAGAGATATTTCGCCCCCTTCTGGAGTAAATTTAAAAGCATTTGAAAGAATATTATAAATAATTTTTTCTAACATATCCTGATCAAACCATATATGTACATCCTCAGTATCGTGCCTGAAATGAAAATTAATATTACGCTGATGTGCCATATAACGAAAATTCGACATCACACGATTAATAAATTTAACAATATCAATCGACTGAACTTTTATTTGCATACTACCTATTTCGAGCTTACGGAAATCCATTAACTGATTCACTAAACGAAGTAAATGTTTGGCGTTTCGCTGAATAAGCAAAGCTTGTTGACGAACAGCACGAGAGGCTGATGATTCTTTAAGTAAATTCTCAACTGGCCCAATAATTAATGTAAGAGGCGTTTTAAATTCATGTGAAATATTTGTAAAAAATCGGAGTTTCATTTGATCCACTTCTCGACTTTTCTCAGCCATTTCATCCTTTTTAACCGATTCTAATTTTGCTAATTCATACTGACTACGAATACGCTCTTTACTCAGAGAATAATTTATAATTCCCCAAATACCTAATACCATTAGAATAATATACACTAAGTATGCCCACCAAGTGAGCCAAAATGGAGGTCGTACGATAATACGAAGTGATGCACCATTCTCATTCCAAACACCATCAGCATTTGATGCCTTCACTTTAAAAATGTATTTACCAGGAGGTAGATTTGTATAACTTGCAAAACGCTTTGCCGAAGTGGTATAGTTCCATTTATCTTCAAAACCATCCATTTTGTAAGCATATTTATTGCGCTCCGATTCTAGAAAATGTAAAGCAACAAACTCAAACGATATTACATCCTCGTTATAGCTGAGAGTAATCTCACTTGACATACCAATTGGTTCTTTGGGAGTAAAAACCTTATCAATTGATTTACCTATGGGTACCGATCTATTAAAGATTTTAAAATCTGTTATCACTACTTTAGGCAAAAACGGATTATCTCGAATGCTATCTGGATAAAAGGAATTAAAGCCTTTCATTCCACCAAAAAACATCATACCATCAGCCGCTTTAAAATAGCTTCCTTTACGAAACTCATCCGCTTGCAAACCATCCCACTCACCATAATTTTTGAATGTTTCGTTTGCCTGATTAAAACAAGTTAAACCCGCAGTTGAACTTATCCAAATAGTATTATTATTATCGCAGATTACACCACACAAAATATTTGAGGGCAAACCCGACTGACGATTATAGGTTTTATATATGGCATTACGTTCTACATCTAGCTCCATTCTAACTAATCCACCACCTTCTGTGCCTAACCAAAATATGCCTTTTTTATCTTCTGCAATAGACCAAATTTTCTCCGAGCTTAAAGTGTTTTCAATTGTATTATCACGACGGTAGGAAATAAAATATACATCATTTTGTTCCTTCACATTTATTTTACGACGCATTAATAAACACAAACCAGAATCGGTACCAACCCAAATACGTTCCTTACTATCAACAAAGAGAGTATAAATCACATTCGACGAAATACTTTTTTTATCTTTCTCTTTATGTCTAAAATGTAAAAAGGTATTTGTCTCTTTAACATATTTATCAAGACCGTTTGATGTAGCAATCCAAACATCACCCTGTGCATCAGTAATAGTAGACCAAACAGCCCATCCTCCTACAGAGTTTTCATCAGAAGAACCCGGGAAATAATATTTAAAACCTTTCCCTGGTGTAAACTTATATAATCCAACACCACCCAACCAAATATTACCATCATGATCTTCATTAATTGAATTAATAAAATTACCCGATATTACAGATGAACCTGCTGATATGCCCGGAAACTGAAGGAATGAAATCATACGCTGACGCAAAGATTCTTGTAATTCTGGCGTCAATGATGTAACCATTCCGTTATTCAATAAGAACATTTTATGCGCTTCCGTTTTATCATAAACAGTTACTATGCCAGACTCATCACCGATCCACAATTCATCATTCTTACTTTTAAACAACACATTTACCCTACCATCAATTAAGCTATTTTTTTGTGCTGGATCACTCTTATGAATAACAAATTGCTTCGGATATAAATTAAGTTTATTAATACCATTATAAGTTCCTACCCATAGCATACCTGATTTATCTTGATATATTGATGCTATATGATTATCAGACAAAGAAAATTCATTAAATCGGTCTGAAAAAATACGAGTAAATTGAATGTTTTTATAATCCCCTTTAACTGAGGTAACACGATTTAATCCATTCGAAGTACCCAACCAAATAGTACCCAGCAAATCTTGATAAATAGACTCAATATTATTATTACTTAATGAATTCGCATTACTCGTAATTAGCTGATGATTTTCAAATTTAAGTTCATTTTTTTCTCTGTCAAGATTACTCAAAATGGATAAGCCACCTCCTCTAGTGCCAATCCACAAAGCACCTTGCACATCTTCCATAATGCAGGTTACTTTATCATTTGCAAGGCTAAAAGGGTCGCTTGGTTTATTTCTATAGTTTACAAAAACCTCACTATCATCCTTGCCATTATTTGGATGAACCTTAACTAAACCATTACCATAAGTACCCACCCAAATTATTCCATACCTATCTTTAGCAATCGCTTTTATATTATTATCAACAAGACTATTTGGATCTCCAGATATCGTACGATACTGCTTAAAAGCCTTAATACCATTACTATCTTGAAATATTTTCGTAAGCCCTCCACCATACGTACCCACCCACAAATTCCCAAAATCATCTTCGCACATGCAAGTAACATTATTGCTACCTAAAGATTGAGCATTATTAATATCATTTCTATAATTAATAAATATAGGATCTCGAGCAATCCAATCGGGTTTCTCTGGTTGATCTCCCCAATTAATTAATTGCTTCATATAGGATGACTGTGGAAGGATACTCAGGCCACCACCATTTGTTCCAATACATAGTTTGCCATATCTATCTTCATAAATGGTAGTTACACAATTACTGCTAAGACTATTGGGATTCTCAGCATCTGGCTTAAATGAGATGAAATTGAAACCATCAAACAAATTTAGGCCATCCCAAGTACCAAACCACATAAAACCGCGATTGTCTTGAAGAATACTAAAGACATAGCTTTGAGTAAGTCCATCTTTAGTAGTATAGCGATGAAACTCATACTTTTCAGGCTGAGCAAATACCGATAAAGAAAAAATGCTTAAAAGAAAAAAATATCTGTATTTTCGAGTCATAGTAGCTAACAATCCTATCAAATTTAGTAAATAAAAGAATTGCTTGTTAGCTTATGTTTAAAAATACGATTAAACACGTGCAATTCTAATGATTAAAACTCAGGACAGGGTAATGCTGTGGGCTTTTTGGGTTTCTGCTTTAAGACAAAATGCCAAACGAGAGATAATTCATGTGCACCACCTGAAGCTGGACCGAGATTGGAGATCGTAAAATCGTAACTATAACCAAGACTAATCTTATCATTCACCTGATAGCCTATAAGAAAGATTAAAGCATCATGGCCTGAATTCCCTTTAATCCATGGTATACCACGATACCACAAACCATAAACCAATGGATTTTTATGATAATAAGCACCCAATGCTAACTGTTTATAATTATATTGTTGTTCATAAAGGAACGTAAGTGTCATACTTTCTTTGTCATATTTAAGCAGATTATTCTTAAGATGTACTTTCATGCCTCCGAATAAACTATATTTTAAAACCTGACCAATAGGCAAAACTTTATTATAATTCAAATTATAAAAATAAATATTAGGTCGCATAATGTGTGAGACATTTAGCCCAAACCAATAGTTTTCGTTATAGGCAACAGTAGAAGTAGCAAAATCCACTGTGCTATTCATGTTCTCAACAGGAAGAGCTAAATTATTTCCTGCGTCAGGATTAACCAATTGACCGTAGGGAACCATTTTTGAAACATCAATCCCTGTTTGCATATAATAAAAATGAACGCCAGGACGCATGTGCCAAAAATCAGAAAACTTAAAATCAAAAGAATATTGAAATCCTAAATTTGTTGTTCGAAGAAAAGCACTACCCGCAACATCTTGCATAAAATAAATACCAACACCACTTCTTGCTTTGTAAAAATAATGATCATAAGAAACCCCATAAGTACGAAATGCATGAGGAACAACAGGCCACTGATCACGGTAATTAATAATGAGTCTATCGCCATGCCTTGAAGCACCAGCAAAAGAAGGAGCTAAATATAATGGATTTGCATAAAACTGACTAAACGCAACATCTTGCGCAACCAATTCCATTGGAAGCGACATAATAAGAAATAAAAAAAAATATCCGAGTCTGCGCATTATAAACCTTTATCAATTTTAGCTGTACAATCAGCAATTCGTTTTTCATTAATCAGCACACATGCTGATACGTTCTATCTTATTATCAAGGTTACATCACCCATTTTAATAAAAGCATCACCTGTTGAGTACTTTCCGGTTACACGATAAATATATACACCTTGTTGTACCAAGTTCTCCTTGTAATATCCATCCCAACCGAAATTTATATCATCTCCCTTGTAAATCAATTCGCCCCAACGGTTAAATATTTGAAGTTGGTATTCAACAACTCCATCCGTAAATGGTCTAAAAACAGAATTGTCTTGCGGATCAAGATTGCGTACATCACCACCTGAGGATCCGCTTGTACTTGGGAAAAATACATTAGGATATTTCAAGAAACCTGCTCCTTGAACATATACGCCATTAACTATTGAATCTTGTGCAAGACAATCATGATCACTCCAAGCAGAAAGTCTTATTGTATACCACATCTCTGGTGGAGGTCCATATACATGATAAGGGTTTTTATCATCTGAAGTGCTACCATCACCAAATTCCCAAAGATACTTCTCGGCATATTGCGATTTATTATAACAAATAATTTTTGCATCAGGTAAGAATACAGTGTCTGTTTTCGCATCAACTGAAAACTTTACAATAGGTAAACGATAAGCCTCTACTCTGTGATAAACACTCTTATTACCCCCATCTCCACTTACGGTTAATTTAACATCATAAAACCCATCTTCAATAAAAGTATGCTTTGGATTCGTTTCGGTTGATGTGCTTCCATCGTCAAATTCCCATTTAGAGGAAGTAAAATATTGAGAGGTATTAGTAAACTGTGTTTCAAGTGGCACACAACCATCCTCAGTTACCGTAAATGATGGAATAGGAATTGGCGGTTCAATAACTGTTAAGCGGCTTGTAGTATCAATACATACAGTGTTATCAATTTTTAATTTAATTCGATATTTTCCCCATGTAGTATATACATGAGTTCCAGCAAGGCGAACGTTAGAGGTATTTCCGTCATTAAAATCCCATAAATAATTCCAATTTGGATTATTACCCATCATGTCTAAGTTTAAAGTAACAGTGGTATTAGGGAAATATTGTAATTCAGGAACTACAGAAAACGCAGCATTTGGTGAAGGATATACCTTAATAAAAATAGAAGTATCATTCATACAACCATAGCTCGAATTAACTTTTAATATAACCAAGAAGCTGTCATTATCTTGTTTTGAATTAGTAAATGCCTTATTTGGCTGAAACTCTGTAGATGTTATTCCATCACCAAAATTCCAGTTATATACAGTAGCATATTTACTTTTGTTTGTAAAACTTACATTGAAAGGACTACAACTAGCAATAACAGGGGTTGAGAACGCTGCATTTACTTCTGAAAAAACAGTAAGTTGTCGCGTGGCTGAATCACTACATTCGCGTGTACTTCCCTTTGTTACCAATGAAACTAAAGTCAATTTATTTACTCCCGTTACATTAATATAATTATGAGTTAAAATAGCAGTTCCAGTTGAATCAACATATCCATCACCAAAACGATAATAAAAATAAGAACCAACAGCAGCGCTACGATCAAAACTCACTGCTAATGGAGCACAACCAGAAAATGTATTCACCTCAAATGTAGCTTTGGGTTTTGTGTATACTGTAATAGAATCACTAATGGTATCAGCACAATTATTTGATGATGCAATTAACTTATAAATAAAAATAGAGTCGCGTGGTGAAAAGTTTTTATACGTATGACTTGGTGAGGTAGTTGTTGAAGTTGCTTTGTCACCAAATTCCCAATAACTTTTTGTCGCATTAACGGATGTATTAGTAAACATTACATCATGTGGGTGGCAACCTTTATTGTCACTTTCTGTTACATTAGCTACTACATTTGGATACACTTCAATGGTGTCATAAAAATTAGCAATGCAAGATCCCGCTTTTGTAAACGCTTTTAGACCTATAATATATTTTACAGAGGCACTACCAGAAGCATTGTTAAATGTATAGTTTAAGGGATTCTTTGTATAATACTCCGATGTATTTTGATTAACACCATCAATAGACCAGGTATATATATTAGAATCACCAATAGAAGAATTGTAAAAGGTATTTTTAAATGGATGACAACCTCCATAAGCTGCTTTTGAGAATTCGGACTTAACAAAAGGATACACTTTTAAGGTGATTTGTTTGTTATCAGAACAGGCATTGTTTGATGAAACAACTTTAAGATTTACATTATACTTTTTTACGCTGCTCAAATTATTTCGTGGGTATGTATGCTGAATAGTAGCGCTTGAAGACGTTGCCACGTCGCCAAAAGTCCACAAATAACTTGCTGCACCTAAAGATGCATTGGTAAAGTTAAATATTGCCGGATCACATGATGCGGTGGTATCCACGTTAAAATCAGCTTTTATAGAAGGGTAAACTGTTATGCTTCTCTTAATAGAATCCGTACATCCAAATTTGTTTGACGCAATTAATCGAATATCATAAACGAGATTTCCGGTATAGGTAGCATTATAATATATATGTGGAATTTGAGTAGCCGAGGTATTACTCGTTATGCCATCACCAAAATACCATGCAAAGTTATCTACCCCAATTGAACTATTAGTGATTCGTCCATTAAATGGTGTACACCCATAAGCGGCATCAATAGTAAAATCAGCTTTAATAAATGGATAAATTGTGATGGTATCTTTTAATGTATCGCGACAGAAACTATTTGCAATAACAATAAGAGTAATTGTTCTATTTATAGAATCGTTTGTTTTATTAGTATATAGATGTGTAGGATTAATAGCATTTGAAAAAGTATTATCGCCAAAATTCCAATTATGCTCCAAATTATAACCTGAAGAAAGGTTGGTGTATGCGATATTCAAAGAATCGCAGCCCGTATGCTGAGAGGAAATAAAGGAAGCAATGGTCGTTGGATATACAATGATTTTTTGACTCATGGTATCAGAACATCCTTCATTATTCGTTCCAATTAATTTAACCCATAGCGTATCTGGCTTAATACCCGTATTAACATAGGTATGTTTTATAGATGTAAAAGAAGATGCTGGATTTACAATAGTTCCATCCCCTAAATTAAGTATAAAATTATCGACACCATAGGATTGATTTTTGAAGGTTATGGTAGTTGGGGCACACATAATAACGGTATCAACCATAAACTTCACATCAATATATGGATGCACAATAATTTTTTTATACACCGTATCGCGGCAATAAAAATGAGATGTTGCAATCAATCTTGCTCTATACGTAGTATCAATATTGCCAAAATTAAAATAGGTATTTGAGGGCGAAAACGCATTTGTTCCGCCACCATCGCCAAATTGCCAATCATAATCTTTGGTATTCCCTGTTGATGTATTTGTTAAAACTACCGAGAAAGGTTGACATCCTACAGAATCGACCAAAGACAAGCCTGCATTTATTTGAGGATAAATAGTGACACTACGCATTATGGTATCAGGACACATCTCATCCTTATTAAGTACGATTAAACGTATGTTATTATGAATAGCGGTAGTACCTGTATTATTATATGTTCGTATAAACGTTTTATTTAGGGTAATGCTATCAGGTGCTGTCCAAACGGTATCTTCGCCAAATCCAAAGTCCCAATAGCGTAATTTAGCACTTTGGCTATACTCAAAAAAGTCAATTTTAACAGGGGCACAGGCAATGACTTTACTGACGGTGAAGTTGGCTTCAACTGGATTAGATATCTCAACAGTAATACTTGTAGAATCATGTATATCACACCAATAACCGGCTGAAACAACATATCTCATTGTTTCCATTGGTTTAGCCTCAGGTGTTGCACTATACGGATCAGAAAGGTATTTTGCAGGTGACCATGTAATATCATTCCCTCCATTAATAACTAATTGCAAAGCATCGCCCTTGCAACCACGATAATTTCGTGTTCCTGTTGATGTATTAAATGCCGTTAATTTAAATTCATTATAATCCGAGAAATAACCAAAACGAGTACCAGTACTTTTTCCGCCATTAATTACACCCAGATGAAAAATATCAATACTATTTGATAGTAATTGCGCTGTATTTAAAGGAATCTGAACAGTATTAAATGGACCTAAACGTGCAACACTCCAATTCGTATCTCCTGGTACAGTTGAAAAAGCAGCCGCAGGAATTAAAGCAGTAGCCACTCCATTTAACAGAAAGCCAGCCTCACCACCACGCCGTACCATAATATTTAAAAAGAAACCATCAGTAGAAGAACGAGAAAATCCTACATCAAGAGAGCCGGTGCATTTATTTGTTGGAGGCAAGATAGCCCCTCCCATTTCGCAACCAAAACCAGTAATTTGATAAACATATGATTTTTGCTTTGTTCTAATATGTACAAATGGTATAGAATTGGGAATCTTATAAACTATTGTTTGGCTCTTATTAATTTTACTGTAAAACACTCCATTAATAAAAACACTATCGCCATTTGAGGTTCCTAAAATATATATTCGTTCTTGAATTGTATCATACTGATTCATTCCAGCAGTTTGATATTCGGAACGAACTTTAACGGCTGCACCTGATCTCGATAATTGACCACGCATAGCAATATATTCAGTACCGATTATAGTTGTAGGAATTGTTTGATCCCCGGCTAAATCATAACATCCATCAACTATTGACTTCATTGAATCATCAAATAGCGTAATAGCAACGGCCTTTCCATTTGTTGTAACATACGCTCCACCTGTATGATCTACCCCTGCACGTCCTGACCAATCAGGGGTTTTGCTACCGTTAGGCGGAACTGTTGTAATTTCAGGTACGGCCTGATACACCTCGCCTCTATCTAAATTAATAGTAAACGGAAGCCCCGCAGGATGGCCATAAATTGCTATAGGGGAATTAATGGTAACCTGGGTATTATCTTCAGTTGCAACTACGATAAAACCGTTTGTAGCTTGCTCTGTCCAAGCATCATCAGTCATATTGTAATATGTTGTTTGAAAACTTGTATAAAACTCACTCCCTAATGAATTACGACCTTTTAAAGCAAAGATGTCGCAGTTATTTGAATTTCCATTTTCATAGTAACAAGTAATCAAAGAACTTGATTTTATATGTATCCCATTATTATTTTTACCAAGCACCCCCTCATAATTACCATATTGCTTGCAAATTAGAGGTCTTTGAGCATTCAAACTTAACTTATATGCAGTATTTGCGGGCAATGTAAATGTAATTGGAACAAAGGCTAGTTCCACTGGCATTTCAATAGTAATGGTTGCAGGTAGGGTTTTTGTTGTGAAAACCATCCATATTGAATCAATTTGCCCCCCATTATGACTAATAGTCATTTTAGGAGCCGCAAACCAAAACTCTTTATCCGTTTGACTAAAAAGAGGTATCTGGCCTAAAAATCCAATAAAAAAGAACAGTATGGTTATTTTCTTCATAATCATTCAGTCATTATATACAAATTTATAAAAAAATTGGTTATATGTGTAATAAATCGTAACTTTACGATAAGAAAAACATCAATTATGCGATATATCATACTTCTATTTTTTCTTCAATGCACACATTTTGTATTTTCACAAGACACATTACTAGGTGCAGATTTTGAAGGCTCCTCTATTCCAGCTGGTTGGTCTCAAGTAAAAATTAAAGGAGACCCTGGTGGAATTATTGTTGAATGGATTACAAAAAGTGGTGGTCATAATGGCTTTCCCTCTGCCGCAGCCTTTGGAAGTAAAAATGCATTTTTCTTTTATGAAAACTATGAAAATGAAGCCACTAAGCTAGTATCGCCACCCATAAATCTTTCAAATAAAATTAAACCAGTACTTTCTTTTTGGCATGCCATGATGGTATGGAATTATAACAATACAGATTATTGGGATAAGCTATCAATATATTGCAGAAAAAACATCACTTCACAATGGCGACTTTTAAAAGACTATAATGATCCACAACCTACTTGGATACAAAGGGTTGTTCAGATACCAGATAGCCTAACCAGTAGCAGCACGTACATCTCATTTCAAGGTGAAACAGGGTATGCACATGGAGTCTGTATTGATAACGCCCTCATTTATGAAACTGAGATCAAAAATCGAAGAGTATTTTCAGATACCGTATTTCAAGCATCAACCAATTTCGTGTCATCGGGTATGCGTAACGCACCAATACTGCGTATAGATTTAAATATCTTTGGAAACACAGGCGACGCACCTCTTAAATCGCTAATTGTAAAATCATTAAACACTAGCGATGGCGATATTTTAGCTTCAGGAGTAAAATTATACTACACAGAAGACAGTATTTTTAAAACCAATATGCAAATAGGAAGTGGGGTTTCTTTTATAGGAGGCAAAGCAATTTTTAATGGATTAAATTTCTTATTACCTACTGGCAAATCTAGTATATGGATCACATTCGATTTAAGTTCAAGTGCAGTTCATGAACACATTATTGATGCAATGATTGAATCGAATGCTATGAATATTAAAGACACACTTTACCCAAGTAAGAACATATCACCAAACGGGAGTAGAATTGTATATGAAACGATTTTTTCAGATAATTTTGAAACCAATAAGGGATGGAGTTTCGGAGGCGAATTTCAGCGGAGTAAGCCACTTGGCCTTGGGGGAAATGAAGGAGGAAATCCAGATCCAACTTTGGCCTATAGTGGAGATACAATAATTGGAACAGATCTTACTGGATTGGGAAGCAAAATTGGAAATTACGAAACAGCCATTTCAGATAGACAGTTTCATGCTATTTCACCATCCATAAATTGTAAATATTTTAAAGATATCAAATTAAGCTACCAACGATGGTTGAATATGGACTTATTTGATCGTGCATTTATTGATGTTAGTGCAGATGGGGGTACAACCTGGCATGAGATATTCAAAAGTAAATCTTTTCTTACGGAAATAAAATGGAGCTTTTTCTCAAATGATATTTCCCGCTATGCAAACCGCAGTACAAATCTTAAAATTCGATTTTCAGTTGGACCATCAAGCTTGTCTGATAATTATAGCGGATGGAATATTGATGATGTAATTTTAACTGGCGATTTTATTACAACGGATGTTGGGATAGCACGCCGTATAAGTCCGCAAAGTGGTACTGGCTTTACAAATTCAGAACCAGTTACAGTAGTTGTAAAAAATTTCGGCGCATTTCCATCACCCAGCCTTATTCCAATAAAATATTACTTTAATGATGGAAGAGGTACAATATTTAGCGCAACAGATACAATTCTTGGAAGTATTGCTTCAGAAGACAGCGTAGTATTCACCTTTAAGAAACGTATTGATTTAAGTATGCCTGGCATATTCAGTACTGCAATTATCAATACCTTACTCTCAACAGATGAGTATAAAAAGAATGATACAAATAAAAAACATCTATATATTATTCCTACATACAATTTACCATATACACAGAACTTCGAAACCGATTTGCATTTTTGGCTAGTCAATAAGACTATTGAAAACACTGGGTCAACATGGTCATTTGGCCAACCAAGTGGTATTACAATTAACAGCACCTATTCTGGTATAAATGCATGGGCTACTAGTTTAGCTGGTCCTTACAAAACGAATGACTCGTCATTTGTTTACAGTCCATCATTTAATTTTACCACAGCTAGCAACCCTATATTTGAGTTTAAAAATTGGACAGACTGTCAATCTTATGCTGATGGAGTAAACATACAATACACTATAAATAATGGTGTAAGTTGGAAAACAATAAACCGTCATACATATCCTTTTATTTGGAATTGGTATGCTAATGATAGCCTCACGGGAACGAATCAACCGGGTTGGACTGGAACTGCTAGTGGTTGGTCAACGACACGTCAGTTTTTACCTCCTGATGTAGTCGGTAAGATTGTTACTTTTAGAGTATATTTTAAAAGCGACACACTTCAAACAGATAACGAAGGCTTTGCCTTTGACGATGTGCGTGTGCTTGATTGCCCTCATGACATTGGGGTAGATAGTATTGAATCGCCCGATCATGCATGTACGCTTAGTAAAACGGAGAAACCAATTATTCGGGTACATAACTTTGGTAAACGTGATATGCGCATTGGTGATACCATCATTATAGGGTTCATATTAAATGGAGCAAGCGCAGTACGAGACACACAAATATTGAGCAGTCCTTTAGCCATGGGTGCATCCATACCAGTAACCTTTAAGAAAGCTATTAATATGTTTAACCGTGGTATTTATAGCATGAAGGCTTTTACTGCACTGCCAAGCGATATGAATATCTATTCCGACACGCCATATAATAATGACTCAGCAAGTAAAGTGATTGCAGTTAATAAACCCTACTTCACTCTAGGAGCCGATAGAGCAACGGTAAAGCCTGATACAATTGTATTTAATGCCTATGCAGGTACTGGACATACCTATGCTTGGAGTACAGGCAAAACCACTTCGAGTATCACAAATTTAGTAGAAGGAACCTATTCAGTTACCGTAACAAATAACATTCCATGCCAAACAAGCGATACCGTAATTCTTATTCGACTTATTGCAGATGCAGGGGTTACCGCTGTGATAGCTCCCGTATCAGCATGTTTACTCTCTGTAGCAGAGCCTATACGTGTTCGAATAACAAATTTTGGAGATGATACGATACATACTAATCATCCTATTGATGTGTATTATCAAATTGACGGCAAAACACCTCATAAAGAAACAGCATTTGCACCACGCACTCTTAAACAGGATAGTTCATTTATCTACACCTTTGGTCAAACGGCTGATTTCTCAGCAATAAGAAGCTATACCATTACTTCGTATACCAAATATTTAGATGACTCTCTTTTGTATAACGATACAAACAAAGTGAATATAACGGTTCACGGATTACCTGCATTTAATCTATTTCCAGATGATACGACCCATCCAAGCACGCGTTTTAAATTAAACGCAATGTTAAATAATAGAAACAGTAATTTAGCATCCTTCAAATGGTCCGATAACTCAAGCGATTCTACATTATTAGTTCAATACCCTGGAGGCACTTTTTTTGTAACAGCTACAGATATTTATGGATGCAGTACCTCTGATTCAGCTATTATATTTATGCAAGTACCAGATATTGGAGTTACAAGAATTAGTTCTCCTAACAGCCATTGTGGAACCATCGCGAGTGCAAATATTGTGGTAACAATTAGCAATATTGGTACTGATATAATTAATCCTGGAATTTCAATTCCTGTATCATGGAAAGTAAATGGTGGCAACGCCACAACAAATACATTTCAATCATTAGACACTTTCAGAATTGGCGATACCTTGGTGCATACATTTACAAATCCAATAGACTTAAGTATTGCGGGCTCCTATTACATTAGCTGCTATACAGCAATGTCGCAAGATTCAGCACGTTTTAACGATACAATTCTAAAGAGTGTATATATTTATTCGCAACCAATTGTAAATCTAGGTAAAGACACCATTGTTGTTGCTACCAGTTACGTCTTACATGCTGGTAACGGCTTTGCATCATACCTTTGGCATGATAGTACACAAGCGAATACTTTTACTTGCGATGCAAGTAATGCTCGTAAACCACTAAAAGCTAAAGTAGATGTTATTGATATTTATGGCTGCCCTGCAAGCGACTCTTTAATTGTACGATTGAAATATGAAGATTTAGCTGTTACCTCTATCAGTCCGGATACCGTTTGCGGATTCGATAATAAACAAAGCTTATCGGTAAATCTATTAAATTTAGGTACTGACACTATATACAGAAGCATCTTGGATATAAATTACCAAGTAGGATCAGGTGATTTCTTTACAGAAACATTTCAAGTTCAAGAGCAGCTAGCGCCTGATAGCACCTATGTTTACAATCTAATTTCAAATCCTGGCATAAAAACAGGAAATACATACTCAATGCAAATTTATATTGATTTTTCAAATGACGATGTGTCATCAAATGATATTTTGAATACCAATATATATGTAAGAGGCAGACCAGTTATTAATTGGGGAGTCCCTGTTAGTGGTGACACATTAAGACAAACACTCCCTTATGATCTTATTGTTCCTGATGCCTTTACCACGTACCCAAGCTATCAATGGAATAATGGCAGTACAAACAAGAGAATAACAGTGCTTAAAAAGGGTTGGTATTCAGTTACCGTTGTTGACAATAAAGGCTGTATGAATGATGACTCGCTATTTATCATTAATACCATTGGCGTTTCTGAAACGATGGCTGATGGTAGTAAGATAAGCCTCTATCCGAATCCTTCAAAAGAGTATGTTGTAATAGAAATAGAAGCAACACAGCCTGATAGATTTACTTTAGAATTGTATAATGCAAAAAGTCAAATAATTCTTCAACAACAAACAGATATATTAGGTAACGACAGAAAGATACTCGACTTAAGTTCATATACAAGCGGCTTGTATTATATTAAAGTATCAAATAAAAAAGGATATAAAATATTAAAGTTAATAGTTAGGAAATAATATAATAATGGATCAAATAAAAAATAAAATGGAAGACGATAAATTAACACAACAGATCAACATTGAATTGAACGAAGAAATAGCACAAGGCACGTATTCAAATCTTGCAATAATTACACATTCTCCATCAGAATTTGTTCTTGATTTTGTGCGCATTGTACCCGGGGTAAATAAAGCTCAAGTAAAATCAAGAATCATTATCACCCCAGAGCATGCAAAACGTCTATTATCTGCTTTAAGAGAAAACATAAGTAAATATGAAAGCTTGCATGGTACCGTGAATGAAAATAAGGGGGGCGGCCATATTCCAATGGGGTTTGGCGGTCCAACGGCGCATGCCTAGATAATGAAGAATGATGATCCGCGGCAGCGGAGTTAAGTGAATTTAAAAGAGGAATGTTGATTCTTTAGGTCTGTCGCAATTATAAAATACAACTAAAAATTAGCTCGTACTTGCATGCTGCCAGTATGAATCATTTGAGAAGCAGGGCTTTTGCGGCCTTCATAACCTATGTAAAGCTCTATCCCTCCTGAAAAACTCATTTGATATAATAGGCTACAAGTAATATTATTGCCTGGCATTAAGCCATGCAATATCTCATATGCTAATGGGGTGTTTGTAAGATGTGGATATTGCAAATGAATATAATTCACTTTTGCATTTAAACTACTTTTACTAGGCATGTAATTAAATTCAATGCCAACATTATTCTCAATTGCATACTCATTGCCTGGTCTATTATGCTTCTCGGAATACAGATACGTAAGATTTGTCATTATTTTATCCGAACTTGTTATGCGTATGATGTTACTCAAATTTTGTTCTCTTATATTAAAATTGTTTTGAATAAAATATTCATTATTACTCGATTTTCCAATTAAACCAGCATCAGTAAAAAGTGTGATCTCTTTAATTACACGAAGCCGTAGCTTCAACACATCGGCATGTTGTACATTCTCCGTGAAACCATTAAATAAAATACTTCGCTCATTTGTTTTTTGTGTAAGATAATCTACACCCCATTTATCTTTGTTTTTATTAAATGAAAAATTGTTACGAAGATTGCCTGCAACACGTACCATAAGTGAATCAGGAATATCAATAGCAAAGGGGTTTAAAGTATAACGTAAATCATCGTTGGTATTTTTATTCTCAATATTATATGCAAAATTGTTCTCAAAACGACAAATAAATCGACCTAATTTACCTTTCCCTTTCAACAATTTACGCGGCTGCAAAATAGTAGATGTACTAAACTTATTGCTCCATGCACGGATATACTCTTGTGTAGGCGTAAACACACGAATATAATTTGCCTGATCTTTATACACTGCTTGTTCAAATTCATTCAACTCTTTTATGCCATTATTATTATAGTCATTCCAAGTATATATACCGTGCCCAGCAGCTACTTCAAGGTATGCGAACTCTTTTTTAGGCTCCATCCCAGCTCCTATTTCATAGGATATATTAGTTGCTAATAATCCTTTTTTCAATCGCATAGTATGATCCACACGTCCGAGAAGTGTATTTTCTTCTTTTATACTTGAGATCACTTTATCGTTCATCATATTCAAACGACGCCATGTCGCTATTATTGAAAGGGTATTGCGTTCATCTTTCATCATTCCAATCCCTGCTGAGAAATCTTCCCCTCTAGTAGCATACTCAAGATCATTGCCAAAAAGAGAAAAATCGCGCCTATCTTTATAACTTAGAAGAAAGGTGTTTTTTGCCGTATCGAGACTAGAGAGAAAAAACATGTATTGTTGAAACATAGAACTATTGCCCAATAAACTGTCACTATTGAGCAGCCATCTATTATCTTCCGTTACCCCCTCAACACCTAATACAAGTTTACGAATATCATTAGTAAGTGTAATTTTATGTCTATTAAATGTGGTTCCAACAGAGTCGGCCTGTGAATTTAAAAACGATGATTCAACATTAAGATTTAATGTTTTTAAACGATAATTAGCTTGTGCTGAATGTCGATGAGCATCGTATATTTTGGGGCGCGACATAAAATCAAAGTCATAATTAAACTGACGTTCCTCATTTTTAGCTAGGCTAAGGCCAGCATTAATGATATATTCATTAGCACTGAGTTGACTTGATTGTAAATTCCAATCACGAGCAAACTCAACATCACGAAAATTTTCAAGCGGATCAAATGCTTTATAAACAAACTGATAAGCTGTATGTGTTGTAAGAATAAAAGAAGAATCACGAGGTGACCAATCATGCGACAGAACTGATTTTAAAGCAAGGCCTGTATTATTATTATCATCGAGCTGTGAAAACGTATTGCGATCGTTATTTGTGAGTGCCAATTCAGTGAATGTTGAAGTACGTTTGCCGAGAGCTATATCGCCACCTAGTGTAAGCATTTGTTTTTTGTTTGGTGCAACAAGTAAGCGAACTGGCCTAAAGTTTCCCATCTTAAGGCCATTTTGTGGAGCTATCCATGCATACACTTTTCCATTAGCTGCATTTCTGCTCAAAAGATAATCGCCTTTATTTTCGCCTACATAGGAAAAACTCACACTATAAAATGCTTCTGAGGGATCAATTGAATAAATAAAAATTGACTCATAGGTATTTCCATTTACTATTGTATCTTTTGAAGCATACATTACACGGGCATCATCAAAAGCAAGCGTATCAATAGATGGAGCATACGCGTTTGCAATACTATCACCAACCGCATCAAGTAAACGCTTATCAGAAGCTGACAAATCCTGCATTAACGACTGATTTCGACCATCTTGTTCACTAATAATATTCACCCAAAATCGTCCCTTATCTGTGCGCATTTCGTTTGCCGATTGCAATGTAAAGCGTGTATAGCTTCGTTCCGAATATTGAAACTCAACTGTAATACGTTTATCTTTTGTAATTAGCTGCTTAGGGGTAAAGCTTAATTCGCCAGTGTTGTAGTCAATAACATACTCGTTATCCTCACCACGAGCAAGTAATTTACCATCAATAAAAATACGTTCACTACCAGCCAAAACAATAATAAACACCTCATTATTTATCCCACGTAAACGATATGGACCTTGATTACCTTCACTTCCATTAAATACATATCTATTATATTTTCCTTTAGCAACCGCTCCGCTAAATGTATTTATGAGTGTGTCTTTTTTACTTTTATTCAGATTATTTTGTAATGTCACCGAGGCTCCCAAAAGCTTTTTATCATAACGCATAAAATAACCCGTAGGAGATGATAAAACAATGTCACCAAAAATAGCATCAACACGGCTATTATATACGCGTACAAATATTCGATCAAACTCTTGCAGTTGCTGAGTATAACCATCAGGCTGCAATGGAATATTTTCATCCGTAATGGCTGCCATTACAAAAAGATCGTCACTGAGTTTACCATTCAATTGCAGATTCATACCTGATGTAACAGAGGCGTTACGATTATTTCCGACAGAAATGCCACGCGAGATACTCCCACTGCGAATAATATCATCATCACCAGGAACACGAATACGATCACTAGACGTGGCATAAAGGGTACTACGAGTATACTCATAGCTATTGCCTGAACTACGAAATGCTTTGATATCATTAATAAAATAAGGTTTTTCAAAAAGTTCATAAAACGTTCGATACCCCAGTACCATTGGTTTATTTTTAAGGCTTTCAGACTTCAAAATCAATGTAGCTCTAGTATAGCTAATGTAATATAACGAATCTGGCAATACATATCCTGCCGAATCATAGATTACAACACTTGCTGGCACAAGGCTTAAAGTATCAATCTGAATAGTATCAGACTGAAAAATTAAAGCCCGACGTCTCAAATTGTTATAACTCTGAGCAGTGAGAACGAGACTCACAAAAGATAATATGGTAAATATGAGCGTTTTCAGATCTAAGTAAACATAAATAATAACGAAGATAATTCATAATTGTTGAATGAAAACAAATTTAAGTTTATTGATTGCTTGTTCGTCGCCTAAAAAGACCAATTAGCAAAAGGATTCAAATGATTATATATATTTCGGAACAATTTTAGGACTTTTAAAATTATAAAGATCTAACATAGGCATTGCAGTTAAATAAAGCCAGGGATGCAAAAGAAATGAGATTCTTTCACTGAATATATTTAGAATAAACATTTGCAAAAATAGGAATATTTGCTGCTTGTGTTTTAAAAGAGGGAATTAGTATCTTTGATCTGATTTAGGGGATGAAAAGTTTAAATACATTAATGAAAATATATCCATATAAATATTGCATTTTTTTAGCATTACTGTTTTTATTAGCGGCTTGTAGAAAGAATGAATTATCACTTGACCAAGCACCTGAATTTCCGTGGCAAACCATTGAAGAATTTGAAATGGCAATCGTTACGCCTTATGCAAAGGCCTTTTATGGTGGATGGCCAGGGGCTTTTTATATGGATGATGTTGTGTTTTTTGAAGGCATGACGGATCTAATATATATGATTCCAAATACATCTGAAAATTACCCTCAGGTTGAAGTATATTACAGAAGTACTATTACTAGAACGAATCGCACCGAGGAGAGCTTTAAAGCAAGCTATGCATGCGTAAATGCAGCGAACTCAGCATTAGATTTTATTAATAATAGAGATAGATATAGGGATGCAAAAGGCAATCATATTTTTGATCTATTATCATCTACCGAGCTAATAGAACTAGATAGACAGATGGGTGAACTATATTTTATGCGAGCCTTTTCATATTATTACAATACCATGCGACATTGCATGCCAGCAGGTACAGCGGCTTTCAGCAATAATAAGGTATTACCATGGAGAAAAGAATGGACTTTTAATGCCGATGAACTTCGTTATCCTGAATATGCTTCCGGGAAGAAAATATACGATAGCATTATCATTCCTGATTTGTTAAAAGCAATAGAACTCCTGCCTTTGCATTACTCCAGTTCAAATCATCCGTCATATAAATGGGGGAGAGCAAATCGTTATGCTGCCGTATCCATACTTGTTCGTGTGTATTTTCAATATGGTGCAGAGAATGCTCTTTATTATCAAAAAGCACTTGACTTATTAGGTGCAAATGGTCCATTAGGGTCTATTGAAACATGGCCCTACACTATGAATGAAGATCCAATTGCGGCCTTCAATCGCTCAGTTCTTAAGAATGCAGACGAGGTCATTTGGGATGCCATTTATTGCAGTGAAAATCTGCGTGCTAAACCATACGACGCTACTCTTTTTACCTGGAATAAGCATTCGGCCTTCGACTCCGATCAACTTCCATATGCATCAGATAGTTCTATTGCGGCTATAAATAAATCTAATCGCTGCACTTGGCATGTATATTCTATGTCAAAAGCTATCTCGCATTATATTGGGTGGATGGATACCGCAATGATCAACGACTCATCATCAGGATACTATGCAGATATATTGCCTACCACACAAGCATCTTTTGATAAAAGATACCAGCAACTATATGTACTAACTACCCCGGCAAAAGAAACGGATAATCCATTCGATAAATCATTTAAAGATACACGATTTACTTGGGTTAAGCGACCTAATATTTGGAGCCACAAATATTTTAGAGGGGCTGATGGAGAGAGATCAAATGTGCCTGTAATTCGAATTCCTGAACTATATCTAACAAAAGCTATTCTTGAATATATTTTAACTGCTGATGATAAAGGGGCAAGTGAAATAAATACGATAGGTCATGCCCGTTATAATGTTGGGGGCTTTACTGACTTTACATCAGGAACTATTACGGAATCGGAAATAGAAAAAGAGTGGATTCGTGAGTTATCTTTTGAAGGAGGACATCGTTTACGCTATCTTTTTGCCATGAAAAAGAATATTCCGGCAGGAGATAGAGGCCAATTGGGAGTTATTCCATATCCATACCATTCATTAATGAATAGCGATGGGGGTATTTGGTTGATTCCATTAGCTGAAACTGATTTTCGTAACTAAAAAACTATTTTGAAAAATCATTAATCGGTGCTTGCCTATTTCCATTATTGCTCTTATCATATTATAATCCTTAGTATAGTGTTTTTTTTGTGAATAGTTATGTTTCTAAAAATATTGATTTATTCCTAAAATTACAATTTTTGTTCCTTGTCTGATGTATTTTGCTATTTTTGTGATCAAAAAAACTATTAAATATGAAAAAGACGATATATCTATTAGTAATGCTGACGGTAATCATATCATCCTGTCAGAAAAAAAATACAATACGCCTTGGAGAACTTGATTTATCAAAAATTGAACAAGGTTGGAATACCGTGCATATTAATACAAACCTATCAGATAGTACACTTTCGGTAAATGGGATGAAGTATGCTGAGGGCATTTGTACTCATGCCATTAGCGAAATAGAAATAATACTCAATAAAAATACTACTCGTTTTACGGCACTTGTAGGCGTTGATGATAAGGTTGCCAAAGTGAATGGCGGTTCAATAGTTTTCATTGTAAAAACGGATGGCAAGGAAGTCTTTAATAGCGGCATAATGAGAAGCAATGAATCTGCAAAAGCAATTGATATTTATTTAAAAGGAGTTCAGAAAATTATCCTCATTACAAGCGATGGAGGCGATGGCACACACCACGATCATGGCAATTGGCTTGAGGCAAAGTTTGAATATACGGGAGCTATTAAACCATCTGTTTATTATTATGGTGGCGAAGATAAATTTATTCTAACACCAAAAGTTTCTGAGATACCTCGTATTAATGGTGCCAAAATAACGGCAGCTCGTCCCGGCAATCCTTTTTTGTTTCGCGTGCCCGTTACTGGCTTAAAACCAATAACCGTAACAGCTGAGAATTTACCCTCGGGTTTAGTACTCAACGAAAAGACTGGTATCATTAGCGGTAAAGTATCAAAAGCCGGTGCGTATATTGTTAAATTAAAAGCTAAAAATAGTAAAGGAGAATGTATCCGAAATCTGAAAATAGTAATAGGGAATAAATTGGCTCTTACCCCTCCAATGGGCTGGAATAGCTGGAATGTATGGGGTCTATCCATTAATGAAGATAGAGTAAAAGCAGCGGCTGACTATTTAGAATCAACAGGATTAGCTGATCATGGATGGACGTATATAAACATTGATGATGGCTGGGAAGCTGATGCACGTGATGCCAATGGGATACTTACATACAACAGCAAGTTTAAGGATATGCAAAAGATGGCGGACTATATTCATTCTAAAGGCCTTAAGTTTGGTATTTACACATCACCCGGTGAGTTAACCTGTGGTAAATTTCTCGGCAGTTTTAATTATGAAGAAAATGATGCTCGCACTTGGGCTGCCTGGGGTGTTGATTATCTAAAATACGACTGGTGCTCCTATGGTGAAAAAGCAAAAAATCAATCGTTAGCGGAATATCAGAAGCCATACATTACTATGAATAATGCCTTAAAGAATGTAAATCGTGATATTGTATATAGCATGTGCCAATATGGAATGGGCAATGTTTGGAAATGGGGATCTGAGGTGGGCGGTCATTTATGGCGTACAACTGGCGATATTACCGATACCTGGTTAAGTTTGTGGAGTATTGGTTTTGATCAGCAAGATACCTTAGCAAAATATGCTGCTCCCGGGGCATGGAATGATCCGGATATGCTTGTGGTTGGTAAGTTAGGATGGAGCAACAATATCCGCGACTCACGTCTCACTACGAATGAGCAATATTCTCATATTACTCTCTGGTCTTTATTATCGGCTCCTTTATTAATTGGTTGTGACCTTACTCAGATGGATGAATTCACATTAAATTTATTAAGCAATGATGAGGTAATTGAAGTTAACCAAGATGTACTCGGAAAACAAGCATCACCCATTTATACATCAGGAGATATTAAGATTTTAATGAAAGAATTAGAAGATGGTAGTAAAGCGGTGGGTTTGTTTAACCTTGGTCGCGACACCATCAATGTAAATTTTGATCTTAAATTAGCAGGTTTTGGCAACAAAGTGAAGCTCCATGATGTATGGCGACAAAGCGATAAAGGCATATACGAAAGTGTGTACACCACACGAATCCCTCGCCATGGTTGTGAGTTCCTTCGAATAACGAAACCCGAATAGCTATAAAAAATGACAAAAACCGAACAGTCCCTTAAACACCTAAATATTTCTGCATTAAACGAGATGCAATCCGCCACAGCATCTGCCATAAAAAAAGGGCATGAAGTGCTTGTATTAGCCCCAACCGGCTCGGGAAAAACACTGGCTTTTCTTTTGCCTATTGCAGAATTAATTGATGAGCGAATTAATGTTGTTCAGGTACTTGTATTGTCGCCATCGCGTGAACTGTCTCTTCAGATTGAAGATGTTTTTAAAAGCATGAAAACAGGTTTCAAAGTGAACTGCTGCTATGGAGGACATCCGGTAGAAATTGAGAAAAATAACTTGAAATTTCCTCCTGCAATTCTTATTGGAACCCCTGGCCGCATTGCCGATCATATAAAACGAGAACGGATTGACACCTCAACAATAAGATATTTGATACTCGATGAATTTGATAAGTGTCTTGAGTTTGGCTTTCAGGAAGAAATGAGCTTTATTATAGGTCGCTTAAATCATTTGCAAAAAAGAATTTTAACCTCGGCAACAGCTGCAATTGAAATACCAGAGTTTACAGGTATAACAACGCCCTTTGAAGTGAATTTCCTTAGCGAATCTTCAGCAATAAAATTGGAAATACATGCGATACAATCAGAAGGTATTGATAAGAGTAATACACTATTTCGTTTATTATGCAAAATAGGAAATCGTCCTACACTTGTATTTTGCAATCATAGAGATGCTGTGGAACGTGTAAGTGATTATCTTTTTGAGCGTGGTATTGAGAGTGCCATTTTTCATGGCGGACTAGAGCAAGATGTTCGTGAACGATCATTGATCCGTTTCAGAAATGGCAGTTATCGCCTACTTATTACTACCGATTTAGCATCACGCGGACTCGATATTTCTGATGTTGAGTGCATCATTCATTATCAGATACCAAGCACTGAAGAGGCGTACACCCACCGCAATGGTCGAACTGCTCGTATGAAAGCAGAAGGATCAGCCTATTTAATTTTTGCTGACGATGATCATAAGCCCGAATATCTTGATGAGATGCCGCCATTTGAAACATTGCCCGAAAAAGCCTTACTTCCTGCTAAATCAGAATGGGAAACAATATATATAGGTGCCGGAAAAAAAGATAAAATAAATAAAGTAGATATTGTTGGCTTTTTTATTCAGAAAGGAAATATACAAAAAGTAGATATTGGTTTAATTAGTGTGCTTGATTTTGCAAGCTATGTAGCAGTTAAACGCAATAAGGTAACTATTTTATTAGATGCAATTGCAGGAGAACCTATAAAAAAAATGAGAGCACGAATTGAAGTGGCTTTATAAGTTAAACATAAAAGATAATCACGAAGAAAGATAAAAATAAATTTATATGAAACCCACACGTATACTTTCGGTTAACAGAAACACAGATGAAACTAGCACCATGTATGTTGATCGGGCTCCTGACCAAACACATATGGGCTCCACTCGACCTATAAAAAATAATTATTTACGGATGAAATCAATAATTAGTTTTCTAACACTTGCTCTTGCATATATGTCATTAAATGCTCAGAACATTGAATTTGATGGTTTAAAAATTGAAATTACGGGAACGAATTCGCATATTTCGACGCAAGCGAATATTATTAAAAATACCAGCGATGTTGCAATTTTAGATCTGCTATTTAACTCCGATTCGTTAATGAATTTCCCAGCCATTGCAGTGAATTTTACTACATCATCGAACGATGTTCAAAATCTTTGGACCCCAGCAAGCAAAGGGCTCCGACCTGACTGGGGAAGCAAATTAATGGTATCACGAGCAACAACACACGCACCCGTTTATTCATTATATACTATTAATAACAGAAATAAATTAACGGTGTCGGTTTCGGATGCTATGAATTCAGTGTTATTTAATTGTGGATTGAATGAAGAGAGCTCAAATTTGATACACAAGATTTCTTTTTTTACAGAAGCCTATCCGCCAATAAAAAGCTATCATGTTCAAATACGATTTGACAAACGTGATTTATTTTTATGGAATACACTCAATGATGTATCAAAATGGTGGTCATCAATGGATATATACAAACCAGCATTAGTACCTGATATAGCACGTTTACCGATGTACTCAACTTGGTATAGTTTTCATCAGCAAGTTAGTTCTTCGGGAATGTTAGAGCAGTGCAAATTGTCAAAATCAATAGGCTGCGAATCAATAATTGTTGATGATGGCTGGCAAACATTAGATAATAATAGAGGATACGCCTACTGTGGAGAATGGAAGCCAGAGCGCGTTCCAAACATGAAACGCTTTGTTGACTCAGTACATCAATTAGGAATGAAATGTTTGGTATGGTATTCGGTTCCTTATGTTGGTGAGTATTCGCCAGTGTTTAAAATGTTTGAAGATAAATTGCTCTTCTCATCAAGAAGAAAAGAAGACATGGTAGGGGTTCTCGATCCTCGTTTTCCGGAAGTGCGTCGTTATTTAATTGATGTGTATAAAGCTGCAATGACTGAATGGGGACTCGATGGCTTTAAACTAGATTTTATTGATAAATTTATCTTAACAAAAGGCGATGAATGGGTGGTAGCAAATAACTACACAGAAGAGGCTGTGAACGGTCGCGATTATGCTTCGGTTAACGAAGCGGTAGATCGCCTGATGACCGATATTATGCATGAGTTGAGGGCCATCAATCCGGAGGTAATGATTGAGTTCAGACAAAGCTATATCGGTCCTTTGATGCGTAAATATGGAAATATGTTTCGATCAGGCGATTGCCCTAACAATTCAATAACAAACAGAAAACAAATTGCAGATATTCGTTTAATAGCTGGTAATACTGCGGTTCATGCCGATCCATTAATGTGGAGTCCAGACGAGACTGCTGAGGTTGCTGCACAACAGTTACTCAGCACAATTTTTTCAGTACCACAGGTCTCTGTAATGCTCGATAAATATCCACCATCGCATTATGAAATGCTCCGCTTTTGGCTTGGATTTTGGAGAGCCAATCGTGATGTCCTACTTGATGGTCTTTTGGAAGCACGCAATCCAGAGTTGAATTATCCTCTTCTTATTTCACGCTATGAAACTAGGTACATAGCAGCGGTTTATTTACAAGGGATGAGTATTCCACTTGAAGAAAACCAATGTATAGAATTCTATTTTATTAACGGAAGTGGTGCAAAAGGGATTATTGTTGACTTGAAGAAAGCTTATGGCAAAGCCGAAATTAGTATCAACGATTGTTACGGAAAAGTAATAGAGAAAAAAGAGCTTGTTCTTAAAGCAGGAATAATAAAATGGGATGTACCAGCCTCAGGTTTATTGACTATCAGAATTATAAAATAATAGTTTTTACTAGGGATTTCATTTACTCTGGCTAGACCGCTCTTAAATAATCCATAACTTCTACCTACTTGTTGACCTAAAACTTATACAATTATTTTATATTTGAACGGGCAAATCCAAAAACCAATAAATTTGGCAATGCATTTGGATGTATGTATCTTATAGTTAACTTTTTAAATATTTTTATTGGTAATGAGAAAATGGCGCATTGAAGACTCAGCCGAGTTATACAACATAACCGGTTGGGGTATTAATTTCTTCTCCATAAACGAAAAAGGGAATGTTGTTGTAACTCCCAAGAAAGACGGTGTTGAAGTTGACCTGAAAGAATTGGTTGAAGATTTACAATTGCGCGATGTGTCGGCACCTATGCTCATTCGTTTTCCTGATATTTTGGACAGCCGAATTGAGAAGATGGATAGCTGCTTTCAAATTGCAGCAAAGGAATATAAGTACAAAGCCAAGAATTTTATTGTTTATCCTATCAAGGTAAACCAGATGCGCCCTGTGGTTGAAGAGATTGTTAACCATGGCAAGAAATTCAATATAGGTCTTGAAGCAGGATCTAAACCTGAGTTACATGCAATTATTGCTTTAAATACAGAAAGCGATTCCTTAATTATTTGCAATGGTTATAAGGATGAAAACTATATTGAGTTGGCTTTACTAGCTCAAAAAATGGGTCGTCGGATTTTTCTCGTTGTAGAGAAATTAAATGAGTTAAAACTAATAATAAAAATAGCCAAGCAACATAAGATAAAACCCAACATTGGAATTCGCATAAAACTGGCGAGTTCTGGAAGTGGTAAATGGGAAGAGTCTGGTGGCGATGGCAGTAAATTTGGCCTTACATCAAGCGAATTACTCGAAGCGCTTGAGATCATGGAATCGCACAAGCTTAAAGATTGTTTAAAATTATTGCATTTTCATATTGGCAGCCAGGTTACAAAAATTCGTCGTATAAAAATGGCTTTGCGTGAAGCATCACAATTTTATGTTCAGCTGTGTAATCAAGGATTTGGCGTTACGTTTGTTGATATTGGCGGCGGACTAGGTGTTGATTATGATGGTACCCGCTCATCAAATAGTGAGAGTAGTGTGAATTATAGTATTCAGGAGTATGTGAATGATGCTATTTCTACTATGGTTGATACCGCTGATAAAAATAAAGTTCCGCATCCAAATATTATTACTGAGTCAGGTCGTTCCTTAACAGCACACCATTCCGTTCTTATATTTGAAGTAATGGAAACTACATCTTTAAATTCTCTTGAAGAAGATGAAGAAGTAAGCCCGAATGATCATGAATTGGTGCGTGAATTATATTCTATCTGGGATGCACTTAATCAACCTAAAATGCTTGAAGGATGGCACGATGCACAACAAATACGAGAAGAAGCCCTTGATCGCTTTACGCTCGGCCTCTTAGATTTAAAAACCCGTGCTCAAATTGAACGTTTGTTCTGGTCTATTGCTCGCGAGGTTCAGCAGATGTCATCCGAATTAAAACATATACCAGATGAATTTTTGCATCTTCCAAAATTACTCTGCGATAAATATTTTTGCAACTTTTCTTTATTTCAATCACTACCTGACTCATGGGCCATTGATCAAATATTCCCTATAATGCCTATACATCGTTTAAATGAAAAACCCGATCGTTCTGCTACATTGCAAGATGTAACCTGCGATTCTGATGGGAAAATTGATCATTTTATTTCTACAAAAAACTTTTCATACTATCTTCCAGTACATGCTGTTGACCCTAAAGAATCCTATTATATTGGAGTTTTCTTAGTAGGCGCGTATCAAGAAATATTGGGCGATCTTCACAACCTCTTTGGAGACACCAATGCGGTTCACGTTACACTAAGCGAAACGGGGTATGAAATTGATCAGATAATTGATGGCGAATCTGTAGCTGAGGTATTGGAATATGTTCAATACAATCCAAAAAAACTTGTGCGTAATGTTGAAGCTTGGGTAACATCATCTGTTAAAAAAGGCATAATTAGTGCTTCTGAGGGTAAAGAGTTTTTATCAAATTACCGATCAGGATTGTACGGATATACATATTTGGAATCGTAGTTTATACTAATACTAATAAAAGTTACATCAAATGATAGTCGATGACTTGAATTTAAACATCAAAACAAAGACAAGTTATTTTGAAAGATAACCAAGATGCAGATGATAATAATTTCGAAACATTGAAAAAAATACTTCAACCTATAACGAAAACTGACGAACTATAGGACGCTGCATTTTACATGAAGATTACAGTAAAATAAGTACCCAGAAGTCGCAGACTTAACAAAAAAACATTATAATTAATTATAAATTAATTAATTATATCCGTGATATTATCACCTAAAAGGTGCTATTTGCAACAGCAACAGCAAATAAACTATCATGGATAAAATCACACAATCTTCAAAAAACATCACTCCATTTAGCGGATTAAATTTCACATACAATGCTATACACCTCGCCAGTATTGATAATTTTCAGATACCCAAATTGGAAGCCGTAGCGTATTAGCACGTTAT
>JBBRXJ010000012.1:0-49467 GCA_038248505.1 Bacteroidales bacterium | reverse complement strand
GTCCCTATCTGTGATGGGCGTTGGAAATTTGAGAGGACCTGACTTTAGTACGAGAGGAACGAGTCGGACAAACCTCTAGTGTACATGTTGTGGCGCCAGCTGCACCGCAGGGTAGCTACGTTTGGTCGAGATAAGCGCTGAAAGCATCTAAGCGCGAAGCTTACCTCAAGATGAGATTTCCTTTGAGGGTCGTTGTAGACTACGACGTTGATAGGCTATCGGTATAAAGACAGTAATGTCAAAGCCGAGTAGTACTAATTACCCGAAGCTTTTGCTATAAATGTTAACTTGATAAATTAGTTTTTCTTCCTTTACGTCATAAGTTATTTATAATCTTTAGGTGGTTATTGCGGTGGGGTCACACCTCTTCCCTTTCCGAACAGAGAAGTTAAGCCCACTTGCGCCGATGGTACTGCATTTGCGGGAGAGTAGGTAGCTGCCGAATTTTAAATCCCGACTCAAAATGAGTCGGGATTTTTTTTTACCTTTACTTCATGAAGAACGTATTTCGTTGCTTGCTGTTATTTGCCTTTTTGTTTAATTTTAATGTAAATTACGCTAACGATAAGGCTCGAAAATCCAGAAACGATTCAGTTACTGCTGCTTTTCTTTTTAATGAATCTGATTTTTTATTGCATCCTGTTAACATTGATAGCCTTCCAAAGGCTTTTCAATCAAGTATCCCCATTCGCCAGCATCAATCTGTTTTCTTAACTACGGGTAATCTTGGTGCTCCAGCTCTTAATATTGCTAGTTTCTCAAAACATAATAATGTAAACGATTTCATCTTTCTAAATCCATATCAATCGTATCTGTTTTGTCCTGATAACCGATTATATTACAACACTAGAAAGCCTTATTCAAATCTTACGTATTCCAGTACACTGGGCTCTAAAGTTACTATTGGTCAAACACTGAGGATTATTCACACCCAAAATGTAAATAAAAACTTGAATCTTGGCTTGTCATACGACATGATTTCTTCTGAAGGCTTTTATGCATATCAAAAAGCAAAACATGGTAAATTTTCTTTTTTTTCTAATTATGATGGCTTAAGATATTTTGCTCTAGGAAATATTAATATAAATAGCATAAAAAATAAAGAAAATGGAGGGGTTGATTCTTTAGCCTATTACGGATTTTTAAGAAAAACTCAAATATATACGGTTAATCGTAAAGATGCTCTTAGTAAATTGAACCAAAAATCGGTCTATCTTTTTCATAAATACCGATTAGGAAAGAAAGTATTAGTAAATGATACAGCTGTTAATGATTCTAGTTTAAAAGATAAATATAGAGTAGATGAAAAGGCCTCTTTTTTTCACACTTTCAATTATTCTTTTAGTAATAGAAAGTTTACCGATTTGGGGTTTAACGAAAAATATTATTACACCACCGTTATTGATTCCAATGCAACTTTTGATTCTGTATATTTCCGTAATTTCCGAAATGCTGTCGGTTTTGAATTAATTGAGAAAGGAAAATCGTTTTTAACTCCAGGCTTTAGATTTAGTGCCTTAATGGAACAAAAGAGGTATGGCTATTACGATCATATTTTAGGTAGTGTATTTGATACATCAGCCTATACGGATGCATTTTTACATAATGAATTCATCAATGCCTCAGTATTCCATAGATATAATTCACTGGTTAGATGGCATGCAACCCTTAACTATTGTTTTAGTGGATATGATAAAAATGATTATTTAGGTGACTTAAGTTTTAAAATTCGCCTAGGTCGTAATATCGATAGTAGTTTTATTCATGCTTCAATGTATTTTGATAAATCAACGCCTGATTATTTTTATCAAAATTTTAATTCAAATCATGCTCAATGGCATAATGAATTTTTACCTGAGCTTACATCTGAATTGAATGTCTATTATTTTAATATGAAGTATTCTTTAAATATTGGTGCTTTATATAACCAAAGTAGGAACACTGTATTCTGGGATTATAGTACATTGCCTTCTCAAAGTGAAAACGGATATGATTTAATAAAATTTTGGTTGAAAAAAGAATTCTCTTTATGGAAACTAAAATCAATATTTAGCCTTACATATAATGTGCTTTCTAATGACGATGTTATTCATTTACCTAATTATACTTTCGTTAATACGAGCTATTTTGACTTTCCTATTCTTTTTAAAGGAACTGGTGGACGTATTGATATGCAAATTGGTTTTGAGACTTGGTATTACTCATTATTTAAAGCATATGAATATATGCCTTCAATAGGCCAGTTTTCTCTTAGTAATCGGAAGTTAGGCGATTATCCGTATTTTGATGCTTTTATTGCATTGAAAATCAAACGAGCCTGTTTTTTTATTAGAGCAGAACATTTAAATTCAGGAAACATGGGCAAAAGTTATATGACTGTATGGCCTTACCCTATGAATGAAAGGCTTTTTAGACTAGGTCTTTCTTGGAATTTTTATAACTAAAGTCATTTTATTGATGTATATTTATATTAGAAGTATATTGATAACTATTACATTTTAAATGAATAGGATTATTAACATCTGTTTTATTGTATTGCTTTTTTCTTTTTCAGCCTGTAGTTGGTTTTCAGGTAAAGAGAAGTTACATATTAATGATTTATCTGACATTAAAAAAAATGGTAAACTCGTTGCTGTTACTGATTTTAATTCGATAAATTATTTTATATATAGAGGTACCCCAATGGGATTTCAATATGATCTTTTAACATTATTTACAAAACAATTAGGAGTTCAACTAGAAATAAAAGTTAGTAACTATATTGATGATAATTTAGTTAATCTACAAAAAGGACATTGTGATTTAGTTGCATTAAATTTAACTGTTACAAAAAAACGTAGTAAAGAAATTTCATTTTCCGAACCAATAATGGAAACGAATCAGGTGTTGATTCAGCGTAAACCAACCAATTATCGAAAAATGAATTCATCCGATATAGAACAATACCTATTACGGAATCAATTAGATATGGCAGGTAAAACGATTTATGTGCAAGAACATTCTGCATATGCTGAACGTCTTCATAACCTGTCAGATGAAATTGGTGATAGCATTAACGTTATTGAAGTCCCCATGGTGGTCGAAGAACTTGTTAAATTAGTTTCTGAGGGGGAGATTGATTATACGGTTTGTGATGCGAATGTTGCCATTGTTAATAGTATGTATTTCCCCAATATTGATATACAAACACCACTTAGTTTTCCTCAACATATTGCATGGGCTGTTAATCGTAACTCTGATGAATTAGTAGATTCTTTAAATAGTTGGATTAGAGAATTTAGAAAAACAATCAGGTATCGTATTCTTTATGATAAGTATTATAATGACAGAAAAGCGGGTGCTCGTATTCAAAGCGAATTTTATACCCTTTCAAGCGGCAAAATCTCCTCATACGATAACTATATTAAAAAGTATAGCGAATTAATCAATTGGGATTGGCGTTTATTGGCATCGCTTATTTATCAGGAATCATTATTTAATCCGAATGTGCGTTCGTGGGCTGGTGCTTATGGTTTAATGCAACTGATGCCGAGTACAGCATCAGCCTATGGTGTTACAATGCAATCTAGCCCCGCTGAAAATATTCTTGGTGGTGTTCGTCTCTTAAAATGGCTTAATTCAAGAATAGCAACTTTTGTAAATGACCCCGATGAGCGATTAAAATTCGTATTAGCTTCTTATAATGTCGGATTAGGCCATATATTAGATGCTAGACGATTGGCTGAGAAGTACGGGAAAGATCCAAATAAATGGGATGATAATGTTGATTTCTTTTTACTGAATAAATCAAAACCTGGTTATTATAGAGACCCTGTAGTTAGTTATGGATACTGTAGAGGCGAAGAACCGTACTATTATGTTAAAGAAATACTAGAACGATATGAGCATTATCGTAATCTTATAAAAAAGTAAGCATCTCTTCATTTCGCTTAAGAATATCAGTAAATTCAGTAATAATTATTGCAGTCGCCCCCCAAATAACTTCTCCTTGTATATCATAATATGGTGCTGAAAATGTAACGCCATGAGAAGAAAATAATTTCACCTTTTGATTCATATCGTCAGTTAATGCTTGGATAGGGGTTTCAATAAGACTCGCTACCTCTTTGGCATCGGCTGAAAAAATTGGATTATAATCAATCATTGCAACAATGGGCTGTACAATAAAATTACTGGCTTTGATATGTATTGGGGTCAACGAGCTTACTATTTCTGTTTTTTTTAACTCAATTCCAATTTCTTCATGGGTTTCACGTATTCCTGTTTCAATTAAATCATGATCAGCTGGCTCTTCTTTTCCTCCTGGTAAGCTAACTTGACCGCTATGTATAGTTCCGTCTTCAGGCCTTCGTATGAAAATGGTATGTAGTGTTTCATTCTTTAAATATATTAAGATCATTACAGATGCATTTCTCGAAATTGTTTTATTATTTGAAGGACGAATAGAGGGATACATTTTTTTATGACTAGCTTCCCCTGGTATGCCTTTACTTACTTCTGAGATAAAAATATTTCTGAATTTGTGAATCATATTTTACATATTATCTATTATAAATTTAACATGATGATGCTAACTCGTGATTTTGAATTGAATAATAAGCATGTTTCTTTTTTTTTTAATTACTAATTGTGCCATCTTAATTTGTAATCGTCAGTTTGAATGATTTTATTTGTTTCAATAAGCCATTTAATCACACGAATAACCTTTTCTTTTTCTTTATTAATACTATCAATTAATTGGTCGTAAGGTACAGATTCATTAATTAGTCGGCTTTTTAATTCCTGTAAAATAAGATCAAATTCATATCGGCTAAGATCAAGCTCATTCCTTTTTATACAAGTATCGCATCGTCCGCAACGTTCAGCTCCTCTATCTCCAAAGTATTGTAATAATAATTGACTTCTACATTTACTATTGCTTGTAACATACATTAACATTGCATTAAGCCGCGTAATATAAAATTCTTTTCTGATAATATAATTCTCGGGAGATAGCCGTAATGATTTAACATCTAATCGTTCCTCATTAAAAATTATTAAGGGCGTTTTCTTTCTAGGGAAATAACTTATAAGATCGGCAGAGCGAAGCTTATTAAGATATTGATAAATAGCATCTACGTCTACAGCTGCTTTCTTTGCTAAAATATATTCATCAATTTTAACATAATCGGTAAATATTCCTGTATATGATCGTAATAACAACTTTACAAAACCATCAAGCGCTTGATTGGATACTTGATATTTGTATAAGTCATCGCGTGATACTTTAAAATGCATACGTGATGGATTGTCTATCTCTTCAGTAACTTCAAGATATCCTTCATTTTGAAGAAGTCTCAAACAGTTATGTGTGGTAACTATACTGAAATTATATTTGAGACAAAATTCTCCAATATTGAAATCCATAACAAGACCTTTTCCGCCTTCAAGTGGTATTACATAGAAGTTGTATAGCGCTTGGTAAACCGCTTTAATTGTATCAATCTCCGGAAAACGATTTCGAAGTCGTGTATTTATATCTCGGTCATCTGTTATATTGTATAATATTACTGCGTATGCGTTTCTACCATCACGGCCAGCTCTCCCAGCTTCTTGAAAATATTCTTCAAGTGAATCAGGCAAGTCATAATGTACAACAAAACGAACGTTAGATTTATCAATTCCCATTCCAAAGGCATTGGTTGCAACTATTATAGGTATTTGCCCATTGTGCCATGCCTCTTGTTTTTTATTTCTAATGGAAATGTCTAATCCCGCATGATAGTAATCTGCATGAATTTTATTGTTTCTGAGTAAATCTGCAATTTCTCTCGTTTTTTTTCTGTTTCGAACATATATAATACCACTACCGGGTACTTTTGTAGCAATATCCATAAGTGTTTTTTCTTTATCTTCGGTTTCTCGTACAATGTATGCTAAGTTTTTACGCTCAAACCCCGATCTGAAAATAGCGGCATTTTTAAATTCAAGTTTTTCTTGAATATCCTGAATTACATCAGTTGTAGCAGTTGCTGTGAGTGCTAATATTGGAACATTTGGAAGAATTTCACGAATTTTAGAGATTTTAAGGTATGAAGGTCTAAAATCATACCCCCATTGTGAAATACAGTGCGCTTCATCAACCGCTATCAGGTTGATATTCATTTTGGGAGCTCTGTATTTGAATAGTTCAGTATCAATACGTTCAGGAGCTATATACAGAAACTTTACTTTACCGAAAGTGCAATGATCTAATGCGATTTTTATTTCTTGAGAGGATAATCCAGAATGTAGCGCAATAGCTTTTATATCAAGCTTTTTTAAACGTTCAACTTGATCAATCATTAACGCTATAAGAGGAGTAATTACCAGACACGTACCATCCTTTAATAGACCAGGAACTTGAAATGTAATTGATTTTCCACCACCAGTTGGAAGTAAGGCCAGTGTGTCATTTCCCTCATCAACCGATCTAATAATATCTTCTTGTAAAGGCCTAAAATTAGTATAGCCCCAATATTTTGTAAGTATTTGTTGATATTTATTCATTTAAAAACACTTTGTAACATGTTGTATATCTGAATAATAATTAATAAATAGGCTTGTCTGTTTATTTTCAAATTCTGCTTTAAAGTCTAATAATAAGCAATAATCGGCAAAATATTAAGTTTTGTTGATAATAAAAAAGCTTTTTATACCACAGAATGCAGTTTTTTTTTTTGTATTTTCGTCAATTCTAAATCAGTTAAAATTACTGAAAATAGAGTTGTTAGTTTATAAATTGTTAAGAGAAGTTTTTTTACTTATTAAGTTTTAATATAACAGAAAAGAAACTGAGTATCAGTGTAATTATGTCAGACGTATTTTTTTATGTTTATAATAGTACGCTTATTATTGAATCATCTTTTTATTTATGATAAAATCTAAACCCAATTGTATTATGTTAAAAAATGTTTATTGCATATTTAGTTGCTTTTTATTTGCTCTATCTTCTATTACATCGGCGCAAAACGTTGCTGATCCTGTATTGATTTCAATAACAGGAAAGGGTATTAAAAGAGAAATTTCTAAGTCTGAATTCGTCCGGATTTATAGTAAAAATAATACTCAAGCAGTAGAGAGTAAAAAACCCGTTGATGATTATTTAGATCTTTTTATAAACTTCAAACTAAAGGTAACAGAAGCTGAAGCTTTAGGATATGATACTATGCGAACATTTGTAAATGAATTTAGTGGATATCGCTCGCAATTGGCAAAACCATATTTGTTGGATACAAATATTCGTAATACAATCATTAAAAGTCAGTATGATCGTATGAATAAAGAAGTACGAGTAAAACATATTATGATTCGACTAGATAACGCTCAGTCTAGTCCAGCTGATACCCTCGCTGCATATAATAAAGCGATGCGTTTTTATAATGAAATTCAAAAAGGATTGTCTTTTGAAAAGTTAGCTAAAGATAGTTCAGATGATACATATTCGGCCACCAATGGAGGCGATTTAGGATATTTCTCAGCATTTAAATATCCCTATGAATTTGAATTGGTAGTCCATAATATGAAGTTAAATCAAGTTTCAAAACCAATTCATACAAGTTTTGGTTATCATATTGCAAAAGTTACAGACATTCGTCCAGCCCAAGGTCGTGTTCGTGTAGCACACATTATTAAAGTTACACCGCAGGGTATGTCGGAACGGGAACAAGACTCCATTAAAGAAATTGTTGATAATTTATACACTCAACTTCAGAAAAAAGCTGATTTTGCTACTATCGCTAAAGCAAACTCGGATGATAGAAGGACTGCTGAAACAGGTGGTGAATTACCTTGGTTTAATACAGGGCGCATGATTCCTGAGTTTGAAACAGCTGCATTTGCATTGCAGAAAGATGGTGCCATCTCGGCTCCTTTTAAAACAATGTATGGTTGGCATATTATTAAACGACTCGAACGTGAATCTGCTCCAAGTTTTACACAAGCAAAAACCGATTTATATTCAAAAGCTGAAAAAGGTGAATTGGCTGATATTATTAAAAAGGCCTATATTCAAAAACTGAAGAAAGAATATTCATATACGGAACAATTATTAAATTTAAAGGAATTGTTTACATTAAGTCCTGAACTTATTGATACCGCTAAAAACATTAAGCAAATTGGTAGTTTTCCTAAAGTGATTTTTACAATAGGGCAGCAAAAATATACCCAAGAAGATTTCTTGAATTTTATTATAAATAAACCCAATGTACAACTTACAGAAAGCACTTTAGAGTATGCTTTGTACAAGATATTTGAACAGTATCGCGATGAACAAATTATTGCCTATGAAGATGCTCGTTTAGAGTCAAAATATATAGCTTTTCGTGATTTGTTGAAAGAATATCATGATGGGATACTTCTTTTTAATATTATGGATGAACATATTTGGTCAAAGGCTGTAAAGGATAGTGCTGGCCTAGCTGAATTTCATAAAGACAACGAATCCAAATATTCATGGGGAGAACGTTTATCGGTTAATATAGTATATGGGAATTCAGATTCTGTTATTGAAAAGACTTTTACCGAATATACTAAAAATAAAGAAGTGGGCATTGAGGCTTTATTAGTTGATATTAATAAAAATCTAAAAGGGAAGGATACCGTTTGGATTGAGAATGTGAAAATTAGTAAAGGCGATAATAAAGTAATCGATTCAACAGGATGGGAGCCAGGTGTCGTTCCTGTTCATAAGAAGGATTTAAAGTTTTATTTTGCAATTAAGCTTAATAAAGTAATACCCGAGTTAAAAACATTAAATGAAGCAAGGGGCTTAGTGATTTCAGATTATCAGGATTATTTAGAGAAGCAATGGCTCATTGATTTGCGTAAGAAATATAGTTTTACTGTTAATATAACGATTCTATCAGATATTAAATAATTAGACTATGATTAAAATCCATATAGTTTTTTTGTTGTGTACAATTCTAATGATGTCGTGTAAATTCTTTAGCCCTAAATCTGATGATAGACCATTGGCAAAAGTGAGTGATAGATATTTATTTTCTGCCGATGTAGCAAACATTATTTCGGAGAAAGTATCAAAGGAAGACAGCACGGAAATTTTACGTGCCTATATTGACAAATGGATTAAAAAACAACTAATCTTAAATAAAGCTGAACTGAATCTTACTGAGGAAGAGAAGAATGTAAATAAGCTTATTGAGGATTATAGATCCTCTCTAATTATTTATAAATATGAAGATAAGTGGTTAGCACAGAACCTGGATACCTCTATTAGTATGAAAGAAATTGAAGCGTTTTATACGGCAAACAATGCGAGTTTTATATTAGAAGAGGATATTGTTAGAGTGCTCTATATTAAAATTCCAAAATCGGCTCCTAATGTTGATAAGATACAATTGCTTTATCGCGATTTTTCTGAAAGTAATTTAAGTAAACTGGAAGAGTACTGTTATCAGTACGCCAAAACTTTTGATTATTGCACCGATTATTGGTTGAGTTTTAGAACTTTTTCTAAATCAATTCCGATAACAATTTTGGATCAATCCAGTTTCTTAAGTCAAAATAAAACGTTTGAGGTTTCTGATCAAGAAAATCTTTATTTGGTCAATATTCTTGAGTATAAAAGCAAGGGTACAATTGCTCCGCTTTCTTTTGTGACCAATAGAATTAAGAATGTCATATTAAATAAAAGACGAATTAAGATGCTAGAAGGCCTTGAGTCAAGCATATATACAAATGCATTAAATAGAGAACTTTTTAAAATTTACTGAGATTATCATGTACAAAAAAATTATTATTATTTATCTAATATCACTTTTTGTTCCGAGCTTAATTGCTCAAACAAGTAAAAAAATAATTGACAATATAGTTGCTGTTGTAGGTGATGAAATCATACTTCAATCGGAAATAGAACAACAATATTTACAAGCAAAAAGTCAAGGTTTTCAAGGAACGGAATCATATATACGATGTCTATTATTTGAGGAAATGTTGATGCAGAAATTATTGTTAAAGCAGGCAGAAATAGACAGTATTTATGTGACAAATGAGCAGGTTGAAACTCAGCTTAATCAAAGAGTTGAAGCAATGTCATCACAAATTGGATCAAAGGAGAAACTAGAGGCGTATTTTAATAAAAGTATTCTTGAGATTAAAGAAGAGTTACGAGATGATTTAAGGGAGCAAATGATAACACAAAAAGTAGAGAATGAATTAACTGGTTCAATAAAAATAACGCCATCAGAGGTAAGTGATTTTTATGCACGTCAGAAAAGCGATAGCTTACCATTTATTGAAGAACGATTTGAAGTAAATCAAATTGTGATTTATCCCAAACTGAACGAACAGGCCTTGTTTGATGTGAGAGAACGTTTGTTGCAGATGAGAAAACGAATTATTGATGGGGAGAAATTTTCCATGTTAGCCGCTCTTTATTCAGAAGATATTGCTTCAGCAACCAAAGGAGGTGAGATTGGATATTTAAGTAAAGGAGAATTGGCAGCTCCCTATGCTGATGCCGCTTTTAAATTGAAGTCAGGAGGGGTATCTGGTATTGTTGAAACGGAATTTGGATATCATATTATTCAACTAATTGATAAAAAAGATAATAAGCTTAATACACGTCATATTTTAATGCGACCTAATTATAATCCAGGGTTACTTCGTGCCTCAAAAATTCGACTTGATAGTATTGCAAATATAGTGAGATTGAATGATTCAATGAGTTTTGATAAAGTTGCAAAACGCTTTACGGAAGATGTTGATGAAAGAAAAAGTGGAGGTAGAAAAATAAATCCAGTTAATGGAACATATCAATTTGCCAAAGAAGATTTTGCAGCAGATGATTTATATGTACTAAAAGACATGAAAAAGTTTGATATCAGTGATGTTTATGAATCCAAAGATAAAAACGGAAAGAAAATTTATAAAGTCATTTATTTGCGAAATGTAATTGAACCTCATTATGCAAATATTAAAGATGATTACGATATTATTAAACAATTGGCCGAAGCTGAAAAAAAGCATTTGATTATTAATAAATGGATGAAAGAGGCGCAATCAGTAGCATCTATCAGAATTGATGATCAATATAATACGTGCAAATTTGAGAGTAAAGGATGGATAAAGGAATAGATGGGATTTTTTATCATATTATGTATCAGATCAAACTAATATTGAACTATAAATTCGAGAAGTTTTATTTTATTATTTTATTTATTCTACTATTTAGTTCGTTACAAGCACAAAAAAAAATTGAGTTCACCTCAAATTCAATGGAGATGAACGAACGTATTGCTCCTGATGCCAAAAGGCTTTTAGGAAACGTAGTTTTTAAGCATGAAGGCACGATTATGTATTGTGATAGTGCTTACTATTATTCAGAGAGGAATGCATTAGATGCATTTAGCCATGTATATATTAATAAAGGAGATACATTACATATGTATGCCGATATTGTAAAATATGATGGAAATACAAAAATGACAAATGCACGAAAACATGTTAAGCTTATTGATAATGAAACAACCTTGTATACTGATTATCTTGATTATGATATGCAAAAGGATATTGGCCATTATATAGATTGGGGTAAAACAATAAGCAACAATGATACGCTCTTTAGTGATATTGGATTTTATTTTGCAAATGAAGACATGTTTCATTTTAAAGATTCAGTGAAGGTTTTTTCTAAAGATTTCACCATGTTTAGCGATACCTTAAATTATCAGACGAAAACAAAGATGACGTATTTCTTTGGGCCAACGCACATGTATCGCGACTCTGGGTATATGTATTGTGAATATGGATGGTACAATACTATAACGGAAATCTCAAGTATAAGCCGAAATGCACTTATTTCACAGCCAAAACAAATATTGAAGGCTGATAGTTTGTATTATGAAGAGAAAACAGGCTATGGAGAAGGTTTTTGTAATGTTGAAATGATTGATACGCTACGTGAAGTTATCATAAAAGGAAACATGGGTATTTATCACAAAGAGCCCGAAATGATTATGATGACAGATAGAGCATATATGATTCAATATTCAGCTGAAACAATTGATTCGCTATTTCTTCATGGAGATACACTGAGGTCAGTTATGGATACAAATGGGTTTCGCATATTGAGAGCATACCATAGAGTTAAGGTATATCGTACGAATGTGCAAGCTATTTGTGATTCATTGGTGTATACCTTTGCAGATTCAACTGTTCGTTTGTATGTTGATCCAGTATTATGGAATGAAACAAACCAGATTACAGCCGATTTTATTGAGATTTTTACTGGTAATGGGGAAACGGATTCCATTAAAATGCATAGAAACGCACTTAATGTGGAACAAGTGGATAGTTCATATTATAATCAGATTAAAGGGAAAAGCATGACAGGCTATTTTCAAGCTGGTGAGATGCATAAATTAAAAGTGTATGGTGAATCACAATCAATATACTTCCCCAATGATAATGGGGAGATTATAGGAGCAAATAAGGCACAAAGCTTAAATATGTCTGTTTATATGAAGGATGGAGAAATAGATAAGATCTATTTATTGGTTGATCCTATCGCAACATTATACCCCCTAAATCAGATTCAACCCGAAGACCTTAAAATGAAAGGTTTTCTTTGGCTCGATGAATTACGACCTAAAAAGAAAGACGATATTTTTACCTGGCAACAGAGAAAAGTGAATTAATACTCATCTTCGTTGAATAAGAAATCATCTTTACTCGGATAATCAGGCCAAATATCTTCAATACTTTCAAAAACCTCCGCTTCATCTTCAAGTTCTTGAAGATTTTCAATTACCTCCAGCGGAGCGCCTGAACGTATAGCAAAGTCAATTAACTCATCCTTGGTAGCAGGCCATGGAGCATCTTCGAGTTTTGATGCGAGTTCAAGTGTCCAATACATATTTATTTAATTCTTGGTTATTTTTAAGGTGCGCAAATATAAAACTATATATTTATTAAACAAATTATACTTCCCATTTTAATTCCACAGAGCCATAATCTTTTGAAATTCTTCTACTTAAGGCGAAGAAGAAATCGGATAACCTATTCAAGTATTTGATTGTTATAGGATTGGTTTCTTTCTCGAGTGATAAACGAATAACTTGCCTCTCTGCTCTACGGCAAACTGTACGACATATATGCGAGAGAGAAACAAGTGGATGTCCACCTGGAAGTAGAAAAAAATTAAGTTCCGTAAGATCTGATTGATACTCATCTATCAGTTTTTCTAATTGTAAAATGTCTTTTTCTGAAATAGATGGTAAGTCCCTGTCTGTATTGCCTTTTGCTAGTATAGCACATACAGCCATCAGTCGATCTTGAATATATAAAAGATTTTGTTTTAAATGCGCTTGATTTAGTTGATCTTTTAGATATCCAGTAAATGCAATCAATTCATCAACACTACCATAGGCTTCAATTTGATGATCACATTTAATTAATTTCTCACCCCCTATTATAGTGGTATATCCGAGGTCTCCTTTTTTAGTGTAAATCTTCATCCATGTAAATTCTTTAAAAACTTAAATTACTTCAGAAGCGAATTAATTTGTTTTATTTAAAGCTTTAGATATTAACAAATTATTAGCATTTGTAATAAACTTCAAATTATTAGATGCTTAGCTTTGATTGATTAACTAAATATTTATAATTTTGCTCTTTCGAGAATAATTAATTATTAATCAAAATTCTTCTTTTTGTGATAATTTGTAGCGTTTTTTGTAATGATTAGATTGAAAATGTATTTTTTGTGTTATTTTTGTAGCGTTATATTACATGAATATGTATACAGCAACCGAAATGAAAAATTCAAATAAAAAAAACTATCCACAATGAGGGTGGTTGGTTATGATATTTTCATAAGGCCATTCTCTAAACGGAATGGTTTTTTTTTGCCTTGTACTAAATAATTAAAGTCAAAATAGATTCTATGGAAAAAGATTCACAAACAAAGGGCCTCTATAATCCGGCCTATGAGCATGACAGTTGTGGTGTAGGTTTTGTAGTGAACATCAAAGGTAAGCCATCACATGATATTGTGAAACGTGGTGTTGAGGTGTTGCGAAATCTGGAACATCGTGGAGCCGAATTAGCCGATAATAAATCGGGTGATGGTGCTGGTATTATGATACAGATTCCGCGTGATGTATTTCTCATGGAAGGAATAAATTTGCCTGCTTCAGGTGAGTTTGCTACGGGCTTGATGTTCTTGTCAAAAGACGAAAAGCGTCGTTCTATTTGTCTCGATAAGTTTAAGGAAGTATGTACAGACGAGGGAATTGATTTAATTAGTTTTCGAAATGTACCAGTGAATAGTGATTGTTTGGGTGAGATTGCTTTTAAAGCAGAGCCTTATGTAATGCAATTTTTTGTTACATCAAATTACAATCAAACAAAATTTGAACGTAAAATTTATATTGCACGTAAGCGTATTGAAAATGAAATTGAGGCGCTAGGCTTTGCTAAGGCAGAATTTTACATGCCTAGCTTTTCAAATAAGGTAATTATTTATAAAGGAATGTTAACTGCAGGTCAGATTGAAGATTATTATCTCGATTTGAAAAATGAAGGAGTGAAATCAGCCATGGCAGTGGTTCATTCGCGTTTTAGTACCAATACTTTTCCTTCATGGTTTCTCGCGCAGCCCTTCCGTTATATGGCTCACAATGGTGAGATCAATACAATAAAGGGCAATGAGTTTTGGATGCAAGCACGTGAATCACTATTAAAATCTGATCTTTTTGGCAAAGATCTTGAAAAGGTTTTCCCGGTTGTTTCAAAATAGGGTAGTGATTCTGCAAAATTTGATAATGCATTTGAATTTTTGCATATGACAGGTAAGCCGCTTCAGCAAGCATTGTCTATTATGGTACCTGAATCATGGAATGATAAAAATCCTATTTCTCCAGAACTAAAAGCATTCTTTGAATATTACTCTTGTTTTATGGAGCCATGGGATGGCCCAGCTTCTATTATTTTTTGCGATGGTCGTTATGTCGGCGGTTTACTTGATCGTAATGGTCTTCGTCCGTCACGTTACATTATTACGCGTGATGATATAATGGTTATGGGATCTGAAGTTGGGGTACAAGTTTTTCCGGCTGAAGATATTATTGAGAAAGGTCGTTTAAAACCTGGTAAAATGCTCATTGTTGATACTAAAGAAGGACGTATCATTCATAATGAGGAACTGAAAAATGAATTGCAAAACAAGAAACCATATCGTCAATGGTTGGATGAAAACCTTGTTAGCCTTGAAGATATTCAGTTTGGTAAAACAATTCCTTCAAGCATAGGAGCAAATTACCCTCAATATTTAAAGGCTTTTGGCTATAATAGAGAGGATATGGAAATGCTTCTTTTACCAATGGCACAAACGGGTTACGAGCCTGTATCAAGCATGGGTAATGATGTTCCACTTCCTGCTTTTAGCAAGATGCCATATCGTTTGTTTAATTATTTTAGACAAATTTTTGCTCAAGTAACAAATCCTGCTATTGATCCTATTCGCGAAGAGTTGGTGATGACATTAACTGGTTACATTGGTTCACTACGTGGTAATTTGTTAGAGGATGCACCAGAGCATTGTAAACGAATTAAATTTAAAAGTCCGGTAATTAATAATACTACATTTGAAATTCTTCGAACACTTCAATATAAAGGTTTTCAGAATAGCTTATTGCATATTCACTATGATGTAAAAGATGGTGGGAAAGGATTAGAAACAGCGCTTGATAATCTTTGTAAACAGGCAGAATCAGCTGTTGATGATGGTAGTAATTATATTATTTTATCAGACAGAGGTATTGATAAAGATAAGGCAGCAATTCCAATTTTATTGGCCGTTGCTGCTGTACATCACTATTTGATACGTAAGCGTAAGCGTTTACAAGTTGATATTGTTGCCGAAACAGCCGATGCGCGCGAAGTAACACATTTTGCCTTACTCTTTGGTTATGGTGCAAGCATTATAAATCCGTATATGGCTTTTGCTGTTATTGATGATTTAATACAGACAAAGAAATTACAATCAGATCAGAGTACTGCTGAGGAGAATTATATTCATGCCATTAATAAAGGGGTGCTTAAAATTCTCAGTAAAATGGGTACATCAACTCTTAGGAGTTATCGTGGTGCACAAATTTTTGAGGGCATTGGTCTCGATCAAAAAATGGTTGACAAATATTTTACGGGTACGGAATCACGAATTGGAGGTATTGGCTTAGATGAGATTGCTGAAGAAATGGCAATTCCACATAGAGCCGCTTATGATATTTCGGTGAATGGATTTTTACTTAATCCAGGTTATTATCAATATCGTATATATGGTGAAAAACATGCATGGAATCCTGAAACGGTAGCTCTTTTACAATGGTCAACTAAAACGGGTGACTATCAAAAGTTCAAAGAATATACTGCAACCATTGATTCCTTTCGTAAAAAGGATCCCATATTTATACGCGATTTCTTAAAAGTTAAGCGAAGCCCCATTGATATTACAAAAGTTGAGTCAGCAGATCAAATTATGCGACGATTTTTTACGGGAGCCATGTCATATGGATCAATAAGTAAAGAGGCTCATGAGGCATTAGCTATAGCAATGAATAGTATTGGAGGTCGAAGTAATTCTGGCGAAGGAGGAGAGGATCCTGAACGTTTTAAAATACGTGCAGATGGAAGCAATCCTCGTAGTGCGGTTAAGCAAGTAGCCTCAGGGCGTTTTGGTGTTACAGCCAATTATTTAGTTAATGCTGATGAGATACAAATAAAAATATCGCAAGGGGCAAAACCAGGAGAGGGCGGTCAGTTACCTGGGCATAAGATTGATAAGATTATTGCTCGTACGCGTCACTCTACGCCAGGCATCACCCTTATTTCGCCTCCCCCACATCATGATATTTATTCTATTGAAGATTTGAAACAACTAATCTTTGATTTAAAAAATGTGAATCCACGTGCTGAGATTAGCGTTAAGCTGGTTTCTGAAGCTGGCGTTGGTACTGTTGCTGCGGGTGTTGCTAAAGCATGCGCTGATCGTATTTTAATAAGTGGTTGCGAAGGTGGAACGGGTGCGAGTCCTATTAGTTCAATAAAACATGCTGGTATGCCAATGGAATTAGGTATTTCTGAAACACAGCAAACGCTCGTAATGAACGGACTTAGGGGCAAAGTAACATTACAAACAGATGGACAACTAAAAACAGGTAGAGATGTTGTAATAGCAGGATTGCTTGGTGGTGAGGAGTTTGGATTTGCAACCAGCGCTCTTATTGTATTGGGTTGTGTGATGATGCGTAAGTGTCATTTAAATACATGCCCTGTGGGTGTTGCAACACAAGATCCTGAATTGCGTGCTCGTTTTGTAGGTCGTTCAGAATATGTGGTAAATTATTTCCGTTTTTTAGCTGAAGAGGCTCGTGAAATACTTGCTCAAATGGGTTTTGAGAAGTTTGACGATATTATTGGTCGAACCGATTTGCTCGAAGTAGATACAGAGGTTGAGGCATCAAAGACGCATAATCTTGATTTTTCAAAGATTCTTTATTATCCAGCGGAAGCTAAAACAAATGCCACACGACACATGTCTTCACAGGATCATAAGATTGACAAAGTGCTTGATCGTAAGTTAATTGAAATGGCACAACCTGCAATATTGAAACAGGAAAAAGTGGTCATAAATCAGATTATTACAAACGTTGATCGTTCTACTGGCGCTATGCTTTCAGGTGAGATAGCAAAACGCTATGCCGAGGAAGGTTTGCCTGAGGATACTATTTTATGCAATTTAAAAGGATCAGCTGGGCAGAGTTTTGGCGCATTTCTTGCAAAAGGTATTACCTTTCGTTTAGAAGGTGACTCAAATGATTATCTCGGAAAAGGCTTATCGGGTGGACGTATTAGTGTTGTTCCTCCAAAGGGATCGATGTTTAAACCCGAAGAAAATATAATCATAGGAAATACCGTTTTGTATGGTGCGACCTCTGGTGAATGTTACATAAATGGAATTGGAGGCGAACGTTTTGCTGTTCGAAATAGTGGTGCAACAGCTGTTATAGAAGGTGTTGGAGACCATGGCTGTGAATATATGACAGGCGGTAGAGTGGTAGTACTAGGTAAGACCGGACGTAATTTTGCTGCGGGTATGAGTGGTGGCGTGGCGTATGTATTAAATGAACAAGGCAACTTCGATTACTATTGTAACATGGGAATGGTTGAATTGTCTTTGGTTGATAATAGTGATGATAGTAAAGAATTAAAGTCACTTATTGAAAAGCATTTTGCCAATACAGGAAGTGATATGGCTAAGAAAATTCTTAACGCATGGTCTGAGTTTTTACCTAAGTTTATTAAAGTAATACCTTACGAATACAAGAAGGTGCTTGAAGAACAGAAGCTTGCTGCACTAAAGGAAAAGATGCAGGTATTATCACATGAATAAAAAATAAATAATTACAAAATAAAAGATATGGGCGATCCAAAAGGATTTATAAAATTTGGAAGGAAAGAGGCTGGTTGCAGACCTACTTCTGAGCGTGTGGCCGATTTTGGTGAAGTTGAACAAACGCTAAATACCGATGACCGCATTGAGCAAAATTCACGTTGCATGGATTGTGGTATTCCATTTTGTCATTGGAGTTGTCCGCTAGGCAACTTAATACCTGAATTTCAAGATGCGGTTACAAAAGGCGATTGGAAGGGCGCATATCAGGCTCTTTCTGCAACTAGTAATTTCTCGGAATTTACTGGCCGCATTTGTCCAGCACCATGCGAGCACTCTTGCGTTCTTAATCGCTATAAAGAACCCTTAACTATTCGTGAAAATGAAGTGGCTATTGTTGAGCGTGCCTTTATGGAGGGCTACATTAAGCCCAATCCTCCTAAAGTTCGTTTAGGTAAGAAGGTGGCTGTTGTTGGTAGTGGCCCTGCCGGTTTGGTGTGTGCCGATGACCTTAACAAAATGGGATATAGTGTAACACTTTTTGAAAAAGATGATGCCGTAGGCGGTTTGTTGCGTTATGGTATACCTGATTTTAAGTTGTCAAAATTTGTTATTGATCGTAGAATTCGCATTCTTGTTGCTGAAGGACTTGAAATAAAAACTAATGTAGAAGTTGGTAAGGATATTAAGGCTGCTGATTTATTGAACGATTATGATGCGGTATGTCTTGCTGTTGGTGCAATGAAGCCTCGCGATATAAGTGTTGAAGGTAGTGACCTTAAGGGTATTCATTTTGCAATGGACTTTCTCAAGCAGCAAAATAAACGTGTACGAGGGCTTGCGATTCCTGATTCAGAATCTATTTATGCAAAGGATAAAAATGTAGTAGTTATTGGAGGAGGAGATACAGGCTCTGATTGCGTTGGCACATCTAATAGACATGGTGCGAAGAGTGTTACTCAGATTGAAATTATGCCTAAACCGCCAGTAGATAGAGCTGATAATAATCCATGGCCTTATTACGCCTACATTCTTAAAACATCAAGTTCACATGAGGAAGGCTGCAACCGTATGTGGAGCCTAGCAACTAAACGTTTTATTGGGGAGCATGGTCAGGTTAAAAAAATTGAAGCAACAGAGGTTGAATGGATAAAAGATGCATCAGGACGCATGAATATGAAGGAGACAGGAAAAAGCATTATGCTTGAGGCCGATCTCGTATTCTTAGCTCTCGGCTTTGTATCTCCTATACACGAAGGTTTACTGAAGGACTTGGGAGTAGAATTAAATGAACGAGGAAATATAAAACATATATCAAACTGGCAAACATCATTACCTAAAGTATTTTCAGCAGGTGATGGCAATATGGGTGCAAGCTTGGTTGTTAAGGCGCTGAAAGATGGTAAAGATGCGGCAAAGGCAATAGATATGTTTTTACGATAGACGAATAATGTTTCTTAAGGAGGCGTTTCATTCTTGAGACGCCTTTTTTTAAAATGGCTTAGTTGAATTTAATGGTTTTTTCAGGACTAATTCGGGCAATAATTAGTGAGGGTAAGAGCATCATTAGAATGGTGATAATTAAAGTGCCAATATTAAGTAGTAATATGGTTCCAATTTGAAGATTAACGGGAACGGTTGCTATGTAATAGGTGCTAGGGTCGAGTTTTAAAATATGCGTGTATTGCTGAAATAAGCATACTCCAATACCAATTAAGTTGCCCCAAAGCAAGCCTTTTGAAATAAGGAACCCAGATTGTATCATAAATATATTGCGGATACTTGCATTTTGAGCTCCTAAAGATTTTAAAATACCAATCATTGATGTCCGTTCAAGAATTAAAACAAGCAATCCAGAGATCATATTAATACCAGCTACCAAAAGCATTAAGATGAGAATAATCCACACATTCAAATCTAACAACTGCAGCCAGCTAAAAATTTGCGGGTATTTTTCTTTAACATTAACGACCTTTAGTTTACTACCATTCTCAAAAAAATCATATCCAATTAAATCATTCACCTTAACGGTCATCTCATCTAATTTGTTAAAATCGTTTATTAAAACCTCATAACCACTAACCATTTCAGGTGACCAGTCGTTTAGCTTTTGGATGTGTCTCAGGTCGCACATAACCATTACTTTGTCAAAATCATCTAAGCTAGATTCGTAAATTCCACAAATAGTGAAGCGTCGCATTCTGGGTGGTTGCTGAACAAAATAGGTTGCAATTTGATCTCCAACGCCAATTTTTAATGTGTTTGCAAGCTTCTGCGAAATGAGCAAATCATTTGATATGCCAGAGTCCGTTATATGACAAACGCTTCCTTCAACTAAATTTTCTCTAAAGAAATTCCAGTCATATTCATTGTCAACCCCTTTAAGAACTACCCCTTGTATCTCTTGTCGGGTTTTAATAATACCTGCTTTGGTGGCAAAAGCTTGCATGTGTTTTATGCCTTTTATGGTGCTTACAAAGGGCTGATAACCTTCATTGCGAGTGATTGGAATAGTTTCAAACGATTTGTTTGAGTCGAAATTTAGAATTTGAATATGTGCCCCAAACCCGATTACTTTCTTACTAATTTCTTGCTGAAAACCAGTAACGATGCTAACGGCAATAATCATTACTGCAAGGCCAAGGCTAATACCTAATACAGCAACCCTAATTATGGGTCTTGATATGCTACTTTTGTGATGATCGCGGCTATTCAGCCTTTGGGCTATGTAAAATTCAGTTTTCAAATGTGCGTTTCCTTAAAGGAATTTCTTTATTTATTTCAATTGTGTTATTGTTCGAATTCCTTATTAATAATACTAAATTAAAAAAAAACTTTTAAAAGCTATTTATGTTCTTTATTGTAGCTTTTCTTTTTCTATTTCATCAAAAGTAATAATTTTGTTATATTGCCTTTGTTTTTAAACCTATTATATGAAATCTCTAAGCCGATACTTGCTTTTTCTGTTTTTCATACCCATATGCTCATCGTGTTTTTTTCATGAGTCATCGGCAAATATTAGCGATCAGCGCAGTCGTGAGGATATGATTATTACAGGTGCCGAACGTACTGCCTTATATCTTCCTTTATTGAGGGGAAAGAATGTTGCAATTGTTGCAAATCAAACATCCATTATTGGCCGGAAACATTTGGTTGATAGTCTGTTTACACTTGGTGTACAGATAAATAAGATTTTTTGCCCCGAACATGGTTTTCGTGGAGATTTTGACGCGGGTGAAAGAGTAGCTAACAGTATTGATATGCAAACGGGTATTGCATTGGTATCTTTATATGGAGAGCGTAAAAAACCATCAGCAGAAGATTTGGCGGGAATTGATATAGTGTTGTTTGATATTCAGGATGTTGGAGCGAGATTCTATACCTTTATTAGTACCATGCATTATGTTATGGAGGCTTGCGCTGAAAATGGGATCGATTTTTTGGTTCTTGATCGTCCAAATCCCAATGGATATTATATTGATGGCCCAATACTTGAATTTGATTGTCGCTCTTTTGTTGGAATGCATTCTGTACCAATTGTACATGGAATGACCATTGCCGAATATGCTCAAATGATTAATGGAGAGGCTTGGCTTGAAAATGGGACTAAATGTAATCTTAAATGGATTTCATGTAAAAATTATTCGCATTCGGGATTGTATCACTTACCAGTGAATCCGTCTCCAAACTTGCAGAATATGCGAGCCATTTATTTATATCCATCTATATGTTTATTTGAAGGCACTTCTATGAGTGTTGGTAGGGGAACCGAGATGCCATTTCAGGTTTTTGGAAGTCCATTCATGAAAAAAAGTGATATTCGTTTTACTCCGGTTAGTATTTTAGGTGTAGCAAAAGATCCTAAATATAATGGGGTTTTATGCAAAGGTATTGATTTAAGAAATCTCTCAATAGAAGATTTGAGAGATAAAAAATTAAATTTAGAATGGCTCATTTATGCATATAAGCACTGCTCTGATACAATCAAGTTCTTTATTCCCTTTTTTAATAATTTGGCGGGAAATAAAGTTTTGAAGGATCAAATTAAATTAGGAATGAGTGAGAGCGAAATAAAAGCCACGTGGAAACCAGGCTTAGATGCATTTAATGAAATACGCAAAAAATATTTGTTGTACGAGGATTTTGAGTAGATCAGGTAGCAATTAAGCTCATCAACATATTTGCATAACAAAGCTTAATTAGATATCATTTTTTATGCAATCCACATTCTTTATGCTCGGGGTTTTCCCACCACCAACGACCAGCTCGTATATCTTCTCCTGTTTCAATTGCACGAGTACAAGGCAGACAACCTATACTAGTAAAGCCTTTATCATGTAATTTATTATACGGTACATGTCGTGTTTCAATAAAAGACCAAACATCTTCATTACTCCATTCAATAAGCGGGTTTACTTTTATTAAATTATTTATGGTATCCCATTCAACAATATTCATATTGTTGCGAGTCATACTTTGCGAGCGACGCAGCCCACAAATCCATACATCATAGCCTGATAGTGCTCTTTTTAATGGTTCCATTTTCCGAACGGCACAGCATAGTTTACGGTTCTCAATGCTATCGTAAAATAAATTGATACCGTATTTTTCAACCATTTCTTCTACCAACAGATGATTGGGAAATTGTACTTTTATATTGATGCCATACTTTTGATTTGTTCGCTCAATGATGCTGTAATTCTCGGGAAACATACGGCCTGTATCAAGCGTGAAGATAGGTATGCTTTTGTCTATATCACAAATCATATGAGTGATTACTTGATCCTCTGCACCTAAGCTATTGGCAAATGTGAGTTTACCTTTATATTGAGAGGAGAAAAATGTTATAATTTCTTCAGCTGTTTTTCCCTTTAATTGCTGATTTAATAGTGAAATATCTGACATGCTTTTTTTTGTAAAGATAAGAAATTGTGAACAAAAGCTAAAGATATATTTATCATTAGTTTTGTAATTTGTTGTTATTGAACGGCTAACGTGTTTTAACGCCTTCGGTCTATTTTTTATTTTGAATATTTAGAATACAATCCCGCACATGAAATTTATAGCGGTGATATTACCAGAAAGATATCCTGATGTCTCTTCTTTGCTATGCCAATCGGCAAACTTATTAAATGTTAATTGTCCAAAAACAACGTGCTTTGGTTTTATTGAATAGGCGCATCCAATACTGGCATATATACCTGGAATAATTTTCTTAATACTAAGAGCTTCTTGATCGGTAATGAGCGCTCCTTCATTATTTAAATGTTGCCATCTAGTATTATTATTAATAACAAATGTAGGTGTGAATCCGAAGTTAATAAAGGGATATGATTTTGGCCTTTCAAATAATAATTGATAAATGCCAATTGAGGTGGTTATGTTGGTAAGTTCTATGTTAAGAATATCGCTTCCTGCTATTGGATTTTCAGTAGTTCCATTAAATTTTTGTTTTTGATACAATGCAGTTGCCTGAAGATTTATACGTTTTAAGGCATCAGGTAAATTAAAATTACAAAAAAAACCAACAAGGGGTTCAAGGTTTTGCTCCCAGCTTGCCTCTGTTATATAGTTGAACTGCGTTTCGGGCGATGTGAACTTTAAAAATGTATAGTTACTTCCAACCAATGGTCCCCAATTACTAACTTTAATTATTGGTGAGGTCTTTATTATTTTTTCTGTATAGCCATTGGTACATTTATTATAGTATCGAACTAATCTTGATAATGAATTACGCTCGTAATACACAAAATCAACTTTTGATGTAATATTCTCGCAACTATTAAGGGATTCAGATACTATTTGTCTGAAATTACTGTCGAGACGGATTGTGTTTGCATTGCTTAAGCGCAAGTAAAAATGGTCGTAACAAGCTAAAAGAGAAACACTGCCTGATACAACTATGTCAGCAAAAAGAGTATCGGAATTGCCAGGTAATATAGTGCTTTGGTAAACTCTAAAATTTTTAAGTTGGTAACTCTTTATTTGGCTTGGGAGATAAGATTGAAATGTACGATACGTAGATGATTCCCTTTTATAACGACATATTTGAAGGCTATCTCCATCTCCATTGTATTCAATATAACCATTTAAGGTATCTCCACTATTAAGTATTAAAAAGCCTTCACGAAAACTCTCTTGTGCTATGAGTTTGTTTGAAAAGCTTAGTAAAATGATGCATACTATATGGATGCTTAATATCTGTTTTTTGAAATTCATTTATATTATATCGTAAAACAGGATTAAAAGTTACATTTTTAACCAATTAAATGCAAATTGAGTTTTAAAATTCTTAGATAAAAGTGAAAAACCCAATCAATAAAGAGTTTGGCTTAGATTTTTTATCGGATTGGGCTATGGCATGGCGGTTTTAAAAAGAAAAATCAAATTGGCTGTAGCCTTTTTTAACCAGTTGTTTAACCTAGTAAATTCTGGATTTCTTGCTTCAATAAAGGGAGGTGTCTGAAAATTATTCCTCAGATAATTTCATTATCGATTTTATCATATCCGTGAATTAGACGATTACGCATGTTAATAATATGATTTTTATTTAAACCCAAATTACGTATTAGTGAATTCTAAAGGGAAATCAAAAATTCGGGTGTCGTTCCAAAGTCCATAAAACCAAGCTCTTCTTTTTTGTTTAGAGCAATTTTAAGCATAATTTTATCGTTCTGTTTTTCAAAATAAGCCTCAATCGCAAATGATTTATCTGTAACTAGATCAACAGGTCGTTTAAATATTTTTTCTGGTTTTTCAGTCAATTTTAAATATGAATCAGCATAATCAGCATCGTTCATTGGCTTGAATGAATTTTTAAGGTCGATGTCACTTAATTCATTTAATTTATAAGAGCATACTGAGCCAAATGCATGTAATGATTTTACATTGTATCTTAAACACAATGCTCTTTACTCCGTACTATTATCAATTAATATTCTTTGCATAAATATTCTCTATTCAATAAAAGAATAGTCTTTTTATATAGGAAACGCAAGTCGTCTCTAGCAATTTGTTACAGCCATGTTTTCTATTCCTAATTTAATATTTATGAATGAGAACTTAAGAATTCATTCTTAAGTAAATGCTCCGAGGCTTCATTTAGGCATGGTATGGTTCCTGCATCAGTCCACCAATCTGCATCATGTCTGTATGATTTAATAATGTTATCCTTTGCTAAACGAAGGTAGGTTTCTTTAATGGAGAAAACGCCTGATTCTGTAATAAGATCAAGTAATTCAGGCTGTATAATGTGAATACCACTAAATCCTAGTTCTGTGAGTTTTCCAGTTCCTTTTCTTGCATCTGTTCTCAGGCTTTTTTCACGGTTTGTCCAACCACATAAGCTATCCGTTTCATCAAATAAGAATGCGCGATTCCCATTTCGTTTTTGTACGGCTAATGTGGCTAATGAATGATTGTTTATATGAGTATTATAGAATTTTTTTAAATCAATATCGCATAGGATATCAACATTATAAACTAAAAATGCCGTATTGTCATTAAAGAAGTGTTTGGCATTTTTTAATCCGCCGCCGGTGTCTAAAAGGAGTTCTCGTTCATCACTAAAACAGATTTTAGTAGAAGAATTAAAATGATTCTCATTGATGTGTTTAATAATTAAGTCGGGATAGTGATGTATGTTGATAATAATATCATTAAAACCAGCTGCTGAAATCTTTAAAATGGCACGTTTTAATAGGCTTATGCCATTAATTTCAACGAGTGCCTTGGGGCAATTTTGAGTGAGCGGAAAAAGTCTTGTGCCTAAACCGGCTGCAAAAATCATGGCTTTCATATTTCTTCTTCTATCGTTTTTAGCTTATTCTTTCTTTGGATAAGCATATAATCCAAAATCCCTAATATTTTATCTATACCTTTTTTTATGCTCAAGTAGGTATTCTACAGTTGGTGGATTTAATGTTAAATTGTATATGTAATTAGGCTTCTTCGATACAATAAGTTTTTGTGATTTATTGCCCGTTTTTTTGATCGAGTCATAGTTAATAAAGACTTTAAAATCACTGGGTTTTAGTTTTGAAAATTGATTAAGTGCAACAAGAAAGGTTATTTGCACTTTTCCAGGGAACGTCTTTAAAACTAAACTGTCAGATAAGTGAATACAAGTTACAGGCACTTCAATTGTTTTTTCTGTTAACCGATCAACTGGTATGATGCATTGAATGGTTTGCTGTGATAGAGCTGTATGAGGAGGTTGTTGTAATTTTAATTTAAGGAAAATAGTGTCGTTAGCATTATTAATTGTGCTGGATTCACTTAGTATGGCACTGATGGTATCGGCAATACTACATGGGCCAACAATAAAAATACTATCGGGCTCAAGTGTTAGATCGCTACTTTGTGCAAAAAACTTTTGATAGTTTATTCTTAACTTTGCAATAACGGGTACTTTACGACTTCTCGACTCGTTTAATGTATAGTAAATAGTATCCGGATGAATACTAACCAATATAGTTTCGTCATGAAAAAGTTCTGATATCTTCTTGTGAAGCGGATTAATGACACTAAAGAAATAGTCGTTACTGCTTGAAATAGCTTGTTGTGGTGGATAATGAGCGAGGTCAATTGTTAAGGAGGAGAGGGCAGCATTAATTTTGTATTGAATGATATTATGCCCCGTACAAGTAATTTTTACATTTAAAAGATTGAGATCATCAGAGACAAGAATTTTACCAGCAGGAATGTTTTTGAAATCAATGGGGTATTTTAATACTGTGGTATAGGATTTACTGAGTGCGTTAAGTGACCAGAATATAGCTGCAATTATTAAAAATAAAATAAAGCCAGATATCTTTTCATTGAAAAAATATCTGTGAAAAAAAGAATATATATTTTTTATACTGTTTAACAAACCTTTTTATCTAAAAACAAAGCCCCGGCTATTGACCGGGGTATTGTTATGTTTTTATTTCTGTACTAGATCGCCTGGATCTTTTAATACGGCATTTTTATCAATTTTCAGTTTTACATTGCTATCAACTTCAATGAGAATAGTTGTTTCTTGTAGTTCTGATATTCTACCGTAAATACCTCCAGTAGTAATTACTTTATCGCCTTTTTGAAGGTTACTTCTAAATTTGGTCAGTTCTTTCTGACGTTTCATTTGAGGGCGAATCATGAAGAAATAAAATACCACTATGATTAATACTAGTGGCAGAAGTTGCATTAAAGGGTTGCCTGCAGGTGCTGCGGCTAACATTACCATTGAATTTAACATGTTTTTTAATTTTTAGTTATACCATAAAACCTTGCAAAATTAGCAATTTGAGTGAGATAATTTGCTAAAATAAAGATATTGAGTAAAATTCTTTTATTACCTATTAGTAATTAATTAGGATACAGCTATATTATTCACCATTTACATTTAACCAATCTTTTACACGGCGGCGGTTAATATTATGATTGCCATACACTTAATTAATGTCAAAATAGTGGTTGTCTATTGGTGCCAAATCAAATTGATTTTGACTCGATTTAGTCTTCGTATTTTGGATTGGGAAGCCTAAAAATAAAGGTGCTTCCTTTGCCTTTTTCGCTTTCAGCAGTAATAGTACCACCATGTCGTTCTACAAATTCCTTACAAAGTATTAAGCCCAATCCAGTACCTGCTTCTTGAGCAGTACCTGCTGTTGAGAGATTTGTATCTATACGGAATATTTTTTGTAAACTATCAGAATCTATACCAATTCCAGTATCACATACTGATATCTCAACAAAGTATTCAATATTTCTAGCGTTAATTACAATCGTACCGCTGATTTCGGAATATTTTACAGCATTACTAATGAGATTACGTAATATAGTTTGCAGCATATTTGAGTCGGCATAAATAATTAGATTTTCGTCTACCTCATTATGTAGTGTTATTTCTTTTATGGATGCTAAATTTCTTATAAAAATAATCTGATTGTGAACGGCATCTTTAACTTTTATTTTGGATGGTTTTAATGTTATACTACCGCTCTGAGTTCTTGACCATTCAAGTAAGTTCTCAAGTAGCTTGTACGTTAGGCTACTTGCGTTGTATATTTCTTTTATATAATCATCAATTTGCTCTTTATTTAGTTTTGGCAATTCTGTTATTAAAAGTTCGCTAAAGCCTAAAATCTGATTAAAAGGGTTTTTTAAATCGTGGGCAATAATTGAAAAAAACTTATCTTTCATTGCATTAAGTTCGATAAGTTTTTTATTCGCAATTTTTTTCTCGCGATACTGAATATAAATGATGGCCAAAAAGCCCAGAATTAATACAAATAATATAGCTAAATAGCCAATAATTCGCTGTTGTTCACGTATTCGATTTGCTTCATGTTTTAAGCGTAGTTCTTTTAATTCACGTTCTAAATTTAGTTGTTTAATCTGTTCCGCCTTTAAAATGGAATCTTCAATAAGTTTTTCTTCTTTTAATTCTGCGGATAGGAGTTCAATATTTTTTTCTTTTAACTCTTTATCTTTAGTTACTAATTCTTTTTCTTTCTTCTTTTTTTCAATGATTGCTGTTTTGTATTTTGTTTTTAAAATGGTTATTTCATGTTTAGCTTCAGTAATAACAAGGCTGTCTTTTAGTTGATTGTAAAGTTTAAGATAACGCAACGAATTGGTATTATCACTGAGTGCTTCGTATACTTCATATAATGCTTGGTAGTTTTGTAAAACCAGATCTCCTTTGTTTTCTTTTTCAGCTAAATCAAGCGATTTCAAGTAAAACTTTACTGATTTTCGATTGCTATTCATCTTTTTATAGATAGTACCTAGGTTAAATGAGCTGTAGAAAAGCTCTTCATTTAGCTTGGTATCGCCTATTATTATAAATTCTTTTTCGAGATGCTTTGCTGCATTTTTGAAATCGCCTAAGTTATAATACGCAGCACCTAATGTGCTGTTGAGGTTTGCTGTAATAAGCTCATCAACATGAATCTGATATCGTTTAATGCTATCAAACGCTTCATTTGCTGTAATGATGGCTTGTTCGTTCGAACTAATTAAGTAGATTTCTGCGAGTGTGTTAAATAATTCAATTTTAACCTTCCCATGAGTATAGGCTAATTGTTTTTTTATAGCCAAAACGTCTTTGTGCTGCGAAAAGCTAATCAGCAAGTTATTGCTAAATAGACACAATATGAGCATAAGTGTCTTCAATAATATTTCAAATCTTAATTTTGACAAATATACGTAGTTAAAGGTAAAAAATCCTATCTTTAGCATAAATATTTATTTACATGTCTTTATTTCTAAAAACTTTTTATAAAAAGATAAGGCCAGAAAGGCTTTATACATTGCTTCTTGTTGTAATTCTTTTACCGCTTTTTTATATTAATGTGCGTGACTCGCATGATTGGGGAGGCGATTTTTCAATGTATATAATGCAAGCCAGGAATGTTATTGAATGGATTCCACAGTCCTTAAATTTGTATGTTTTAAATGTTGAATATCTTTTTATTGGCCCTAAATGTTATTCAGTAGGCTTTCCTTTATTGCTTGCACCAGTGTTTGCATTTTTGGGAAATGATATGTATGCTTTTCAATTGTATATTTCTTTTTTTCTTTTTATCACAGCCATTCTAGCGTTTGTACTGTTTACTAAATTTATGCGCCCACTAGCTGCTTTTTGTCTTACATTAATAATGTTCTATAACCCATGGGTATTGTCATTTAAGTCAGAGGTAATGTCTGATATTCCATTCAGCCTTTTTTTGCTGTTGTCAACAATGCTTTACATTAGTGAGAAGAAGAATTTCATTCTAATAGTTTTGGTTAGTGGCTTTATGATATGTATTCGTGATATTGGTATTGTGTTCCCTTTGGTGGTTGCAATAAATGGTATTCGAATTTATATTTGTAATCGTATTAAGGGTATTTCATTTAATAATGCAATAAAAGATTTGTTAAAAACAATTTTATTGGCTTGTGTTATTATAGTTTTCTCTTGGTTGTTAAACAGGAAAGTTTTTCATACTACTACAACACTTACACATTATGCTAGCCTTTTTCATAGTTCAGATATTATTAAACTCATACTTAACAATGTTTCATATTACACCGATGTATTTAAAACATTTTTCACAATCAATATGGGGCTTTTTCGTTTTGTGCCAATAATAGTATCTGCATCATTTTTAACCTTCATTATTATAGGTTTCGTAAAACGTATAATAAAAAAAGTACAGTTTATTGATATGGTTTTTGTTGGATTTTTGATAGTATATTTTATTTATCCTTATCAGCGATCTGGATTTCGTTTCTTATTTCCGCTTCTTCCCTTTATGATGGTTTATGCAGCTGTGGGCTTTAAAAGTATTGATTGGGGTATTAAAATTAATACGCATTTGCTGATTGTTTTTCTAACCGTAATTGTATTTTTTGAATATTCAGCTAGTATTATGCTAATCATTAAAAAACAAAACACAATTGTGAAAGGGCCGCAGGAAATAGAAGCTCAAGAAGCGTTTGCTCAAGTGCAATCATGTGTGCCTATAAATGAAATAGTTGTTTTTAGCAAGCCTCGTGTTTTAGCTTTTTATACTGGTAGGCGAAGTTTTATGAATAATCCTCATGCCGATACTGTATCATTAAAGAAACAGTTTTCAGATTTAAATATTACCTATTTTTTAACCTATTCCGATCCTGAATTTGATGAAGAGATGGGAAATCTTGCATTGGTTAATTATATAACAACTCAGCGCACACGTATTGATACACTTTTTATGAATTCTAAATTTTGTCTGATGAGATATCGTTAATATAGTTTTTTGTAGTAAGATAGACTGTCCAATTGAAGAATCTCTGGATGCAAAATCTTAATTAAATCGGCTAAAATAATATGTGGCTCTAAAATACCCGTTTCCCAAAAGTCATTTCCGCCTGCTGTATTTACTCGAGCGTTGTTATTAAAAACTCCTTTGTTTTTAAATGAATTAATATGCTTAATGGATGGATCCATTTGTTCGAGTTGTTTTAGATTATGCGCTGCCCCGCAGTGTATCCAGTATACTGCTTTTGTAGTTTCTGATAATATTCGCTCGCTACCCCTTGCATGACTGCTGGCGCTACTATCATTTCGCCAAATGTAGTCACCTCCTGCATCATGTATAAGTTGTGCAAAATAGGATTGTCCACCGGGAATCCACCAACTGCCTTGCCAAGGCGAACCACTCATTACCAATGGTCTGTTTTTTACATTTTTACTAAGCTGTTTTAGTGAATTATATATGGTAGCAATGCTATCAAATGTTTTTTTCGCTTGATTTTCTTTATTGTAAAAGGCCGACATATATACTATCCATTCCGCTTTTCCTAAAGGGTGGCGTTCAAGATACTCGGCATTCATTACGGATTGTAATCCAATACTGTTTAGTTTTTTGAGGTATCCCAAATTGCCAGCTAATACGCCATAAGTGAATATAACATCGGGTTTCAGTAGGAGTATTTGTTCATAGTTTAAGGCATCCTCATAGCCAATATCACTTATTAAACCCGCTGAATATTTCTGGCTAATGGTTTTGTTTGATGCTATTTTTGGCGATGAAACTCCAACAATTGAAGATATCTCATCTATTGCATTAATCATTGGAATATGAGTAGTTGATAGGCAAATGCAAGATTTTATTGGAATACAAATATTGCCTGTTTTATTGTTGAGCGAGAGTTTATATGATACTGTTACATTTGCTGCTTTTTCCCAAGGATTTTGAATGGTGAGCGTTTTAATATCTCCATGGTAGCTTATCTCAAAGCCCTTTGCGTATTTGGGTTTATATATTGAATCAACAGATACGCTATTCTTTATATTTTGTTTTGCATTATTACAGGCAGCTAAAAAAAGACACGCTATTACTAGAATTAAAATGAGTCTCATGTATTATTGCTTTCTGAGAATTATCTTACGTGTTTTTTGCTGATCGTTATTTCTTACCGAAAGAATATATAAGCCTTGTGATAAAACGGAGAGATCGAGTTCTGTTGTTGTTTTTTTATTTGCGGTTTTTTCAATTAAGAGGCTTCCGGTCATATCATATACTGAGATATAGGAAATTCCTTTCCATGATTCATCAGGTATAATTGTTATTAATCCATCGGTTGGATTTGGATATATTTGAAGCGTTTGTTGAGTAATTGCTTGTTGTCTTTTAATGCCAACTATGCCTGAGCAGATATAAGTTTTAATATCTATACTTGTGCCATAACCCCATATGTCTTTATATCTGTGCCATTGAATACCGTCGTTTACCCATGTACTATTGCTTGTGTCTGATATGCGTGCTTTGCGATGAAATAGTACAAATGTGTCAGAAAACAGATAGGACACTGTATATCCTATATAGAAATTAGTATCAACAATTACGGCGCTATCGAATGTAATATGATGTATGCTGTTTGGCGTAAGTGTATTTATTTGTATTGCTTGTTCGTACAGTAGGGAGTCGGGCTTGTTTTTACCTTTCCATACTTTAATAGAAATAGTTGAGAGGGTATTACCCGATATGGCCTTGCTAATATTGAGGTCAATTCCTTTTACATAATTATTATTGGGCGATTGAAAATGTTCGGCAAATGAAATATGGTTTAAACTATTATGACCTAAGGTATAGCCCCAATTCGGATTTTGCAGTGTATCTGAAAAAAGAGTATCGCTTTGAACTAAATTACTTAAAGTATCACAAATAGTAGCCATAGGATCATAACCAGTAATTGATGTAGTGCCACTTTTTAGTGGGTCAAGCCAGTATTTTAGTTGGTTATTGGTATCGGCGTAATCATTCCATTGTCTTGAAAATTTTGCATAATAATCATTTACCGATGAGCCACACAAAGCATCACCTCCGGTAAGTGTACCAACAATACGATGGTTTTGATCGAATAGTGGTGAGCCTGAAGATCCTTTTTCTGTAGTGCCTTTTTCCCAATTTAAAATTTTCCAATGCGCATTTGCATCATATCCTGACATAAAACTACTTGTAATTGGGGCGTTATTATCGGTTGATATTTTTTTAACGTCGCCCATTGGATGATGTATGGATACGGTTTTTGTAGCCGCAGAACTGGTGGTGATCCATCCTGCATAGTAGGGATTGTAATTATTGGGAGGTGTGTTTTTTAGTTTTAGTAAGGTAAAATCTAAATTACTGTTGGTGGCAACTAATTTAGCACCCGATAAACTGTTGCTAACAGAACCATCAGCCCCATCGCAAGTGGAGCTTTCGTAACCAAATACAAATACAACTCCATTAGCTACCGATGCGCTCGAGACACAATGATTTGCAGTTAGAACATACGGAATCCCATTTTGCATGCTATTGTTTATTAGAGTTCCTGTACAATAATACACCCCACTATAAAGATATCGTACCACAGCTCTTTTTTCAGTCTGCCAGTCATTTCCGTCTGAACAGTTAATATCAACATTACAATTGCCAGACAAGTTAAACCGGCTATCTTTTAATCGGCTTTTACCAAAGGTTCCTGTAAAGTCATGGCCAACTTTTTCTATCTGTAAAAAACCTTTTTGTTTTGAAAATGAGGGAACTTGGTATTCTAAAATAATTGAATCGCCAGGGATGGGTGAAATTGCAAAGATATTATTAATACTACCACTCGTTTCATCAAAGCCTCCAAGAATAACTTTTCGAGAGGGATCGTACACAAATAATAGTGCTCCAGGTGCTGGCTTAAATTGGTTGAAAATAATATTAAGTGAATAAGCCCCAGCTGAGGTGATGCCCAAACGCCATACCAAACTGCCATCAGTATTCTTAATCCAAACACCACTATTTGCGGTATTTATAGTTACTCTGAATGCATAAGCAAATTGAAATGGTTTTAGCCTACTTTCTTTGTTTGCATTGAGTATTGAGTCGTTAGGCACTTCGGGCATGCATATATAAGGAATACTATTTTTTATGTTATTTACTATCGGACGTCCCCCTCGTGAAAGTTGAGCGAACGTATGAATACCTTGTAACAGAAAGAGTATTATAAAAAAACATTTTTTCATTTTCAAGGTGATCATCAGTATTTTATCAATAATTTATTTACCACATTATTGCCGCTTATGTATCTTAAAATATATAATCCGTCTGACTGCGTTGTTAGATCAATTTTTATATCAGCAGCGTCCATATTATTAAACACTGAATATACCTCTTCACCCTTACTGTTGTATATTTTCAGAGTGTAATTCTCTTTTGTTACTGAATTAATTTTTAATTCAAAAACGCCTTCAGATGGATTGGGACTAATCGTCATTTCTTCAGTTTTAATATCTTCAACCCCAATCGGACTATCCCAAATAGTTAAATAAAAATTACCTTCAACCCCACCATAGCTACCATCTACTTGTAGCCAATAGGTTTTGGCTGGGGTTAATGTGCTAATAAGTTGAATGGCCGAAGCAAAATTTCGTGTTTGGTCAAAAAAATCATCATTGGCGGCTATCAAAGTGTAATTGCCTGTCATAAGGTCATCGCAGGTATTTGCATCATAGAGTGCTATTTGATTATCCATAGATGTTCCATTATTCCAGATATCATCAGTAGAAAAGGATGCGCTATTAGATGGCGCAGTAAACTTAAACCAAACGCTATTTTTTAAAATGTCGGCATTGTACTCATAACACCATGTACTTTGCGAGTTACAATTGGTGTTTGGGGGAAATGGCTCTCCAGCTTCAACAGATGCGTTTTTATTAGTGAATGGTCCATTGGTGCCAAACGAAACACTAGTAGCCTCACAGGCATCATCATTTACGGGACGTTGCGATACTACTACAATCACAGAATCATATCCTTTACAGGTTCCAGTAGTACCATACACCTTATATAGATAGCTGCCTAATTGAAGTGGACTAATTTGCACTGTTTTTCCCATCGTTGTGTCAAGGAAGTAGGTTGGATACCACTGTAATGTATCGGCTCCAAAGGCTATTAGTGTATCTGTTTTACCTAGCGCAATTTCTATACTTGCAAAAGGAATGATGACATCTAAAGAATTACTTGCTTCTATAAATTTAATTAAGGAATCGCTACCACCGGGACCATCAACTCTCAGCGTTATTTTTTTAATGCCACTTGATGAGTAGCTCACTAAATGCGGCCCTTTTCCTGTAGTTCCAGAGGCTAATGAAGCATCTTTGCCAAAGCTCCATCTCCACTGCGTTACATTTGCTGCGGCTGGTGCACTAATACTTACTGATGTATTAATACAAACTTTTTCTTTATCACAATTAAACAATGCAATGGGTTTGTTAGATGCTGTTGCGTATGCTCTAACACATAAATCATATTCATATCCAACTATATCACCACCAACAGCAATCCATTCTTTGTCGTTGCTACTAATCCAATTGACGCCATCGGTGTAGATAACCACATCATCAGGGAAATATACCGTTACCCTTTCGTCCTTTGCAAATGGGACATTGGGTTTAATGCGAACGGTTTTACCATCGGCAAGTAATGTGCTAGTTGACCCAAGAAGGTTGTAATATTTATCAAAAACTGATATTTTATTTTGATCTAAAAATTTAATTTTTTGACTAAATGATACAAGAATAGCTGTATCTAGTGTATTATTTTCAGATTGGTCTGAAGGGTAGGTGTAGTTCGGTACTATTTCTCCACTATGCAGTGTTGTAAATGTCCAATAAAATGATTTGTTGAATACGCCTTCTTTGTTTTTTAATACATTTGAGGGTACCACTACAAAGAACAATTCACTGTATTTTGGTAGTGTAGTAAAAATGAAACGTATTATATTGTTTTCTTTATCGAATATTGTTTTAACATTTTCAACACTGTCATAATTAGAACCATCAATTTTCCATTTAATATGTATTGGACTGAAGTTAACAGAGTCACATGCTTGATTGAGTTTTACCCAAACTTCAGTTGTTAAAGGGACTCTTGATTCAGATTGAGCTGGATAATATTGTAATGCCTTCGGTGTTCCTGCTTCTGTTATGAATGAATAGCTACAAGGTAGAAGGAAATCATTGCTAGTATCTGATTTTATAGTTAGTGTATCAATAATTAAAGTATAAATCGCATTGTGATTTTTGAATACAGGATGTGTAATGCTTAATATTTTCAGAGATGTGTCTAGTGAAAAATTTAGACCCGAAATATTTACAGATGAATCATTAAGTAAAGTTATTCCGGCTGGCTTGATAATACTTACAGGACGGTCAAATTTAATTTTTAGCGGTGCATTTAAAATGAAATTATTCTTTGCAATATCTGATGATATAATTTGAGGCTGAGTGGTTGATGGTGTTTTGAATTTTATTTTTATACTGTCGTTAGTTTGTGATTGTATGTTTTTAACAGTACCTGCTGGTATTAATAAGGTGAGATTCTCAGCATAATTCTTTAGTGTGTCATGTGTAATTGTAAGAAGCTGTTGGTATTTATTCCATTTAGTTTTATGAATATTTCTAGGATTTCCTCCTTGGTCATATATGCTAATATTACTAAAATTCATTGAGTCGCAACTTTGATTGAAAGCTACATAACTAATAGTATCAAGTGTATTTGCATGTTGAGTAGGGTAGGAATATGCTAATGTCGGTTTGTCTTTTATAGTATTGTAGGCAATTGCGAAAGCATGATTTTTTGCACTATCGCCTGTTATTATTTCGGGTGCAGTAAAGTTGTCGCGATGAACTTCAATAGGAATCGGAGATATAGTACCCGGTGAATAGTATTTAATTTTCACAAAGAAGTCACTAGTAACAATAGCAGGTACTTCAAAAGTGTAGAACCCAGGTAGTTCACAATAAATATTGTTTTTCTCGGCTAATAAATTGCTGAGAGAATCACCCGTTTTAGTGTCGTATATTTTAATGTCTATAATAGAACCCGCTGAACCAACAAAGGTACCAATACGATTAATATTTGTGCTACCCGAAGGGGTGAACTTTGTAATTACGTATGATGTGCTATTTCTAAATCCAGTTAAATTAACAGTTGAGAGTTGATCGTACATAAACACTGTATCAATAGCAGCTGAATCAATACGAATCGGATAATAGGACATGGTGCTGTTTACTTTTGGGTCCTGATATGAAATGTAAAAATACCCTTTATCTGCCCAAGTGCTATCCCATTGATTTTTAATTATCCAAGCGCCTTTACCTACATCGGTTTGTTTATTGTCATCCCATCCAACAATAAGTACAGCATGGTTTACAATATTATGGCCAGTGTAAAAGAAAGTGTTGTTTGTTGTGTTAAAAGAACTCGGGTTCCATGTCATACTTGTAGAAATGGCTCCGTATTTTAAAATAGTTGATTTTATAACTTCAGGTATATTGGGCAACCATCTTACTTCGGGAACAAAAGCTGTTGGGCTTGACACGCTCTTGCAATTACGTTGGTTAACATCATAAGTGTCTTGTGTTTCAAGAAATGGGCCGTTTAATCGGGTAATATAAGCCATTGCTAAAAGATCATTTCCGCCTTGGCCATATCCCCACTCAAATCCATTACAAGCGGCTAAGTTTTGTTCCGATAAATCAAATGTGCCGTAACCTAAATGAAGCCACTGTGATTCAATAGCACCCATAGTTGAAAAAGTCCAGCAGTTTCCACCAAATCCACCACCACCTTGATTTTTAACACTTGTTACTAAGCCGCTATCACGTAAATCATAACGTGCTGGTAAATCTGTGCTTTTTAGCCTGCTGTATTTACTTGAATCATAATGGCTAAAGTTGAGTTTGAATGGTAGTGGAGCATACCCTAATGAATGCCCTTCGTCATCGCTGTTACTAATAATACCAGCATCTTTATTGCTCATGTATTGCTCAAAATCTGCATTGTAGATGATGTCGCTTTGTGTTTGCGATTGAATGTTTAACATCGAAAGCTTTATTAAACACAATAGAAGTACGCTTACTCTTAGTCTGTACTGATTTTTGTCTGTCAATTGCTTATGCATGAGATTTGTTTGAAATATTTATGAATTACCGTAAAAAAAGCTATTTTTGTTCTTTCGTTAAAATGACCTTTTATATGTGCTTAAGTCTATTGCTTAAGTGACTTACAAATAATACATACCAGTCTGAAACGAAGAATTCATAATAACTTTATAAAATTACAAAAAAAATGGGTATTCTAGGTAGTATTTTAGAGAAGTTTTTCGGGAATAAACACACACGTGATATTACATTAATTGCACCATTGGTTCAAGAAACCAATAGCCTATTTGATGAAATAAAATTATTAAGTCATGATGATTTTAGATCGCGTTCTGTACAAATGCGTGAAAGAGTATTGCAATTTGTCGCAGCTGAAAATCAAGAGATAGATCAATTAAAATCAGAAGCTGAATTGAGTGATGATGCTGCACATAAAGAAGATTTATATGATCGGATTGATAAGATAGAGAAGGATATTACAGAAAAATTCAATGAGGTTTTACGTGATTTTTTGCCTGAAGCCTTCGCCATTGTTAAAGATACAGCACGACGTTTCTGTGAAAATGAAGCAATTGAAGTTGTAGCAAATGACTTTGATAAGCAATTAGCTACAACTAAAGATTTTATTACAATAGAAAACGGTAAAGCTATTTACCATAATAAATGGACGTCAGGAGGTAATTTGCTTCGCTGGGAGATGATTCATTATGATGAACAATTAATTGGGGGAATTGTTTTACATGAAGGGAAAGTTGCTGAAATGGCTACTGGTGAAGGTAAAACATTAGTTGCAACATTGCCTGTTTTCTTAAATGCACTTACAGGTAGAGGAGTACATATTGTTACGGTTAATGATTATCTTTCAAAACGTGATAGCGAATGGATGGGGCCTATTTACCAATTTCATGGACTTAGTGTTGACTGTATTGATCGATATGCGCCAAATTCGGATGAACGCCGTAAGGCATACAATTGCGATATTACCTTTGGTACAAATAATGAGTTTGGCTTCGATTATCTGAGAGATAATATGGCTATTAATCCTGTTGATTTAGTACAGCGTCCACATAATTTTGCTATTGTTGATGAGGTCGATTCGGTACTTATTGATGATGCTCGTACGCCTTTAATTATTTCAGGTGCTGTATCTAAAGATCCAGAAAATCAAAAGTTCGAAGAATTGCGTCCTAAAGTTGAAGTGCTTTTTGCTGCTCAAAAAAACTTAGTTAATCAAGCACTTACCGAAGCAAAAAAACTCATTGCTGAGAACAATACTGAAAAAGGAGGGATGCTTCTGCTACGTGCATACAAAGGGCTTCCAAAGAATAAGTCCATGATCAAATTTCTTAGTGAGCAAGGGAATAAAGTCCTTATGCATAAGACAGAAAATTTCTACATGGCTGAAAATAACAAAAATATGCATCTGGTTACCGATGATTTATATTTTGTTATTGATGAGAAGCAACATTCGGTTGACCTTACGGATAAAGGGATTGATTCAATAACAAATAAATCAGATGACCCAGCTTTCTTTGTATTACCCGACATTGGAAGTTCAATTGCCGATATTGAAAAGTCAGGGCTTTCAGCATCTGAAAAAGCGATAAAAAAAGATGAATTAATTCAGGAGTATGGTATTAAATCAGATCGTGTTCACACCATATCTCAACTTTTGAAGGCATATGCCTTATATGAAAAAGATACTGAATATGTTCTTATTGAGAATAAGGTTAAGATTGTTGATGAGCAAACAGGACGTGTAATGGAAGGCCGAAGATATTCTGATGGATTGCATCAGGCTATTGAAGCAAAAGAACGTGTAAAGGTGGAAGCAGCTACTCAAACAATGGCCACGGTTACTTTGCAGAACTATTTCAGAATGTATAAAAAATTGGCTGGTATGACAGGTACCGCTGAAACAGAGGCTGGTGAGTTATGGAATATTTATAAATTAGATGTAGTTGTAATTCCTACTCATCGTGTTATGGTTCGTAAAGATGAAGAGGATTTAGTTTATAAAACTAAACGTGAAAAATACAGTGCCGTAATTGATGAGATTGCTGCATTGATTTCTGCTGGAAGACCTGTTCTTGTTGGTACTACCTCGGTTGAAATATCTGAATTACTAAGCCGAATGTTGAAGTTGCGAAATATAAAACACAATGTTTTAAATGCAAAGTTACATCAGCGCGAGGCTGAAATTGTTGCCGAAGCTGGTAAATCTGGTACCGTAACTATTGCTACAAATATGGCTGGACGTGGTACGGATATCAAACTTTCACAACAAGTGCGTGATGCTGGAGGTCTAGCAATTATTGGTACGGAGCGTCATGAGTCGCGTCGTGTTGACCGTCAGTTACGAGGTCGTGCTGGTCGTCAAGGTGATCCTGGAACTTCGCAGTTTTATGTTTCATTAGAGGATGATTTGATGCGTTTGTTTGGATCGGATCGTATTGCTTCTATTATGGATAGGCTTGGATTGAAGGAAGGAGAGGTGATTCAGCATAGTATGATTTCAAAATCTATTGAGCGCGCTCAAACAAAAGTGGAAGAAAATAATTTTGGTATTCGTAAACGACTTTTGGAATACGATGACGTTATGAATTCACAACGTGAAGTTATATATACCAAACGTCGACATGCTTTATATGGAGAACGTGTATCTGTTGATATTACAAACATGATGAATGACGTTTGTGAATCGGTTATTAATGATTTGCATGGCTCTGTTGATTATGAGACTTTCACTATTGAGCTTTTACGTCATTTGGCTGTTGAGCCACCGTTTTCTCATCAAGATTATAATAAACTTAGTACAGAAGAATTGCAGGGAATATTATTTGTTGCAGTTGCGGAATCGTATAAACGCAAGATGGAGGCTATATCTCACAAAGCAACGAGTTTTCTTGATAGTTTTATGAAAAGTAATCAGCAATATGAAAATGTAATTTATCCATTTACTGATGGTATGAGAATGTATCAGGTAATTGTAAATCTGAAACGGGCTCATGAATCAAGAGGATTAGAGATAATTCGTGCAATTGAAAAGGCAATTGTTTTAATTAGTATTGATGATGCATGGAAAGAACATTTGCGTGAAATGGATGAATTACGCACGAGTGTACAAAATGCATCGTATGAGCAAAAAGATCCTTTGTTAATATATAAATTAGAGTCGTTTGATTTATTCCGCGGCATGCTTGATCGTATTAATAAAGAAGTTACGGGAATTCTAATGAAAGGTCATATACCAGTGAAAGGTGCCGCAGATGTTAAAGAAGCGACTCCACCTCGTCGTCTCGATTTGAGTAAGTTTACAGCAAGCAAACGCGACGTGGCTCCATCTGCACCAATACAATCACAAAATGGGATGCCGGATACACGCCCACAACAAGCAACAGCGCCTATTCGTGTTGAAAAACAAACGGGAAGAAATGAAACCTGCCCTTGTGGAAGTGGTAAGAAATTTAAAAATTGTCACGGAAAATAATATGATTGATTGTGTTTAATAATTACTGTGAATAACTTTATGTTGCGCACTGACTAAGAATATTTTTATAACAGGGGTATACACTTGCTACATATTATTTTTTCAGCATTATAGCCTCTTATTTTATACCAAAAAAACAAGATATTTAAATGGTCATAAATATCTTGTTTGAGTTTTTGATCTGTCTCAACGGGACGAAATTTGATTTCAACAGCTACTTAAAAAAGATTGTTACAGCAAATAGAATTGGCTGTATAGTGTAATATAGTATGTTGAGTAAATAAAAAAAAGGGAAACCTTGCGGCCTCCCCTCCATTTCTCATTTACTCTTCCACCATAGCGGCTCTTTAGATGGCAGTCCCACCTTTTTCTTCAGTACGTATTCGAATGCATTGTTCAAGTGGCAGAATAAAAATCTTGCCATCTCCAACAGCGCCACCATCCTCAGATTTTGCTGCTTGTATAATTGCATTTACCGTAATATCAACGAATGTTTCGTTGACGGCTATTTCAAGTTTTACTTTAGGAATGAGGTTTGGAATAACCTTTTTACCTCGGTAAATCTCTTCTTGCATCTGCTGTCCATGCCCAGAGACACGTGTAACTGTGATGCGTGAGATTTCAGCGTTAATCAAGGCCTCTCGAACCAGATCTAGCTTCTTTTCGCGAATGATTGCTATTATTAATTTCATATTTTTTTTCTTTAATTGTTTGATAAAAATGGTTAAGATAAATATTAGTTAGGACTTAACATACCATAACCTCTTTCACCATGGTATGAAGAATCAAGACCCTGCATTTCATCAGCATCCTTCGATCTTAAACCGATAAGTTTGTCAACCACAAATACAAGAACCAATGTTACAATTGCGGCATAAGCAATAGCGATACCAACAGCAGTAGCCTGAACTAAAAACTGTTCACTTATTCCCCATACCCCGCCAGCTTTTTCAGCAGCTGCTGTCCACCAACTTTCGCGAATAAAGAAAGTTAAGAAAAGAGCTCCAGTTATACCACCTACACCATGAATACCAAAAGCATCAAGGCTATCATCATATCCAAGTTTATTTTTCATCATAATAGCAGAATAACATAAAATAGCTGCTATAATTGCTAAAGTCATAGCGCCTATAGGTTGAACTACACCAGCAGCAGGAGTTACAGCAACTAATCCGGCAAGAATGCCAGAGGCAAAACCTAATGCAGTTGCTTTTCCTTGATGCAATACCTCAATAATGATCCAAGCTACAGCACCTGCAGCTGCGGCTGCTTGCGTTGCAGTTAGTGCCTGTGCAGTTGCCAAGCCACTTGAAACCGAACTTCCTGCATTGAAACCAAACCAACCTACCCAAAGTAAACCAGCACCAACCATGGTCATCGTTAAGTTACTTGGTGAAGCAGATGTTTTAGGATATCCGCGTCTGGAACCTAAATATAGAACAGCAACTAATCCGCTAATACCAGAAGAGATATGCACTACTGTACCACCAGCAAAATCAATTGCACCCATGGCTCCCATGTTGAACAAAAAACCATCACTAGCCCATACCCAATGACAAAGAGGGTTGTAAACTAATACGCTCCATAATGCTATAAACACAATGTAACCTTTAAATGTAACTCGCTCTGCAAATGCACCCGCAATTAGAGCTGGTGTAATTATTGCAAACTTGCCCTGAAACATAGAAAATACATATTCAGGCACATTATATCCTGATATTATATTCTCGTCAATTCCTTGGAGGAAAAAATAATCACTGTTCCAGCCAAACCAGCCTCCAAGAACGCTAGGACCAAAACTCATTGCATAACCCACGGCCACCCATAGAACCCCAATAACTCCCATGGCAGCAAAGCTGTGCATCATCGTGCCAAGCACGTTTTTAGTTCGTACCAATCCGCCATAAAACATGGCCAAACCAGGTACCATCAGTAATACTAACGCCGTTGATGTGAGCATCCATGCGGTTGCTCCACTGTCAATGGTAGGCGCTTCATCTGCTGCAAATATACCACTCGTAGCGGCAATTAACAGCAATCCCATCAACATCATTCTTTTAATAGCTACTTTTCTCATGACATTATTGTTTTAATTGTTTACAATACAAATGTAGATACTTTTTATATAAAAAACAATTATTTATGTTCTTTTAAATTTTAAACCATAATAATAATTGGGGGTTAGTTACATATTTATATGTTTTAAGGAATATACACCATATAATATTATATGTGCATTTTAAAAAACTTTGTTTTTTGCTTAATGCGATTTTAAAGTAATTATGTATTAAAAAAATGCATTAATGATGTAAGTCTAACTATTACAATGATTTAATAAATAAAAACAAAAACAAAAAATATGAAAAAAAGAAGCCCAAATGCAAACATAAATTTTGTTATTGATGGATGAATTCGTTTATTTGCATAAATAAATCCTTTTCCTATGTATCGATCTGCCATTAAATTCACCTTTGTTATCGCCCTAGCACTTTTAAGCTTTTCATGTGGCCAAAAGAAAGTTCACATTGGTTTGTTGTTAGATGATTTTGTTTCAGACCGTTGGGAGCGTGATCGCGATCTCATTATTGCAAAAGCACAAGAGTTAGAGTCAACTGTAATTACTGAAGCTGCCATTGGTGATAGTGAACTACAGCTTAAACAGGCTAGGGAAATGATAAAACAAGGTGTTGACATTCTTATCCTTGTTCCCGTTGATTTAGAAGCTTCGGCTGAGATTGTTAATTATGCTCATAAACATCGAGTGAAAGTTATTTCCTACGACAGACTTGTTAGCGGTTGTGACTTAGATTATTATATATCGTATGACAATGTTAAAGTTGGTGAGCTACAGGCATTAACCATGCTTAGTTTGGCTCCTAAAGGCAATTTTGTATTAATAGGAGGACCTAACTATGACAATAACTCGGTATTCATTAAAATGGGTCAGATGAATATCCTTAAACCTGCTATTGAGAAAGGGGATATTAAAATAATTTATGATATATCTGTTGAGCGATGGGAGGAAGAAGAGGGTTATAACAAAATGATGGAATGCATTGAGAAAAATGGATCAAATATTCAAGCTGTAATTGCTGCTAACGATAATCTTGCAAGTGGAATAATTAAGGCCTTAAATGAAAAAGGGTTAGTAGGAAAAATTCTTGTGGCAGGACAAGATGCTGAGAGAGATGCACTAAAATTAATAATGACAGGAGAACAAAGTATTACCATTTCAAAACCGATTGAAAATCTTGCTTCAATGGCTACGCAAATGGCTGTAAATATTGCTCGAAATTTAAAAATAGATAGTACAAAATTATCTCATATAAATAACAATTTTAAAATGGTTCCATCAATGTTGCTTATTCCTATTGTTGTTACTAAGGAAACAATAAATTTAGCACCTGATAATAAATAGATGGAAGAATAGAGGAGAGCTTGAGAAGATGATCAGCAGAGGCGGAGTTGAGGGGTTTATTCTTTTGGGTCTATTTCAATAACAAAAATATCTTCGTTGGGTTTTTTCATTAAAAATTGCTCACGAGCAAATTTTTCAAGATTGGAAGCATCCGTTTTTAGCTCATTGATTTTCTCTTTATTATCTTCAATTCGCTCATTAAAATAAGACTTATCTTTATTTAGCTGATGTAGCTTTTGCAATTCTTTGTAACGTTCTATAAGGTTATTTCTATCAAAGAATACAAGCCAAATAAGAAAAATGAGTATACTTAATATATACTTATTCCTCAGTAATTTAAATAATACTTTTAAAAAATGACCTTTAAACATTGGGCTTATAATTTCATTGTTCAAAATTAGTTAATTATTTTGTGATGTCAATGTTGGGCACTACTGAGAGTATTCTCCTATAATTGATAGTTTATTAGGCTGTTAAAAAACTGTTACTATTAATCAGGTATTATTTTACTTAAATTGTGTAACCTCCGCCAAAACAATACGTACAAAGTAGAGAAAACCAACCCGAATTTTTATGAGACAGCTAAAAATTATCAAACAAGTTACCAATAGAGAAACATCCTCTGTTGATAAATATCTGAATGAAATCAGCAAGATTGAACTTCTAAATGCTGATGAAGAAGTGATTTTAGCACGAAAAATTAAGAATGGAGACCGTAAAGCCTTAGACAGATTGGTAAAAGGAAATTTACGTTTTGTTGTTTCAGTATCAAAACAATATCAAAATCAAGGCCTTACTTTACCCGACTTAATAAATGAAGGGAATATGGGCTTAATTAAAGCTGCTGAACGTTTTGATGAAACCAAGGGTTTTAAATTTATATCGTATGCGGTGTGGTGGATTCGTCAAACCATTCTTCAAGCACTTGCTGAACAAGCGCGTATTGTCCGTTTGCCTCAAAATAAAATTGGCACTTTAAATAAGATGAATAGAACGATGGCAGATCTCGAACAACGTTTTGAACGTGAGCCAAGTATATTCGAAATATCGGACGCATTAGAATTAAGTACTGAGTCGGTAAGTGAGGTAATGAAATCAAATTCTCGACCACTATCTATGGACGCACCTATAGGAGAAGAAGAAGATCGTAGCGTTCAGGACTTATTTCAAAACATTGATACCCCCAGCCCCGACAATCAGCTTATATTTGACTCCCTTCGAAGAGAGATAAGTCGTGCACTATCTGGCTTAAGTGCCCGTGAAGCTTTAATTATAAGAATGTACTTTGGTTTGGAGAGTAAACATCCCTACACACTCGAAGAAATAGGAAAAGAACTAGACCTTACACGTGAAAGGGTTCGCCAGATTAAAGATAAAGCCATTAAGCAACTTAAACATAGCACCGATCGGAATAAATTGCTTAAAACATTTTTAGGATAAACGTGTTCATTAGATACAAATCAATAATATCAAAAGACCCCGAGGGGTCTTTTTTTTGTTACATACAACAATAGAAAAATAAAGCCAATTCGTAATTGTTGCCTCTAAAATATCTATTTTTATAACTGAAACTTTTAAAATAGAACGTATGCCACAAATGATTGCCCCATCAATACTCGCAGCCAATTTTGGTAATTTGGCAAAAGATATTGAAATGCTCAACAAGAGTGAAGCTGACTGGATTCATTGTGATATAATGGATGGCGTTTTTGTTCCTAACATTTCATTTGGTTTTCCAGTAATTCAAGCCGTTAAAAAAATAGCCACAAAGCCATTAGATGTTCATTTGATGATTGTTGAACCCGATAAATTTATTGCTGAGTTCAAAAACGTGGGAGCTTCAATACTTACTGTTCACTATGAGGCATGCCCAAATTTACATCGCACTGTACAGAAAATTAAAACGGCAGGGATGAAAGCAGGAGTATCCATTAATCCACATACACCTGTGAGCTTATTAGAAGATATTCTTATTGAATGTGATATGATATTAATAATGTCTGTAAATCCTGGTTATGGAGGACAAAAATTTATTGAGAATAGTTATAATCGCATCAGTAGGTTAAAAGAACTGATCATTCAAAAACAATCATCTGCGTTAATAGAAGTGGATGGGGGCGTAGATCTCAACAATGCGCATAAATTATTTGATATAGGGGTAGATATTTTGGTGGCAGGTAGTTCAGTCTTTAATTCTGATAATCCGATAGAAACCATTAATAAATTAAAAAACAATAAGTAATTTTATAAATTAAACAATTTACATTCTGGGGCTGACCGGTTTTGACAGCGGGAGGATTAGAGTGTAAGCATGCCGGGACTTGTGTTTAGGCCCGTAAAAACCAATGCACACGCCAATTAACTGGCGAAACCAACTTTGCACTCGCTGCTTAATTCCGATAGGAATTAGCTTAATCACTATCTCTAGGAGGTAGTAACGGGTTATCCCGCAACAAGCATTGTTCGACTACTTGTTGCATGGGGTATCGGTAAGAAGGACTGGTTCATAGTGTGCTTCGCATTGTGAATGAGAAACAGAAGCTAAGGTGCAGTTCGGCTGCTTTTTTGCCAGATTACGCCCTACAATTAAGAAAAAGCTACGCATGTAGAAAGCATTTTGATTCCTTGTTTGGACCAGGGTTCGACTCCCTGCAGCTCCACAATTTACTTCTCACTGACCCTCATTTAAAATCAAAATGATTATAAATGAGGGTTATGCATTTTTAAATCGCATCAATAAAACGCAATAAAGCTCAAAAAACGGAACCGTGATATTTCCGCTTTTTGCTAGGAGGTCTTGGGGATTTTCAATTAACCAAATAGTAACAATTAAAAAACAAAGGCTAACAAAGAAGAATTATTGATGCTATCACACATATTATATTTTATATAGCACAAAATCATTTTTATAGGGCAACAATAATGAATTCGTATAAAAGGCTTTTTAGTATATACTGACATATTGCTTCTTTCGCTCTCCCGCGACGGATCATAGTTCCCTAAAACACTTTGCATCTGTTCGTCTTAATCTCCGATTTGACTTTCTTTGATTGTATTCTTTTCTCTTTTGATGCCTTACTCGGCTTTGTAGCTTTGCGCTTCTTCTTTGGGGTTAATGCTTTTCGCAGCATGGATAGAAATTTCTCTATACAAATAATTTTGTTTAGCTGTTGCGAGCGCTCTTCTTGACTCACAATTAGGAGTTCGCCCTCATTATTAATTTTATTTTTGAGAGCCGTACTTAGAAGCAAAACCTCTTCTTCCGTTAAAAATTCGGATGAAGCTAAATGAAAGCGTAATTCCACTTTACTACTAACCTTGTTTACATTTTGCCCACCTGGTCCACCACTTCGCGATGCTGAGAAATGTAGCTCTTTTATGATTCGTTCGTCAATGGGCATGGTAATCAGATATGTATTTGTTTATAAAAATCATTTCTTAAATGTAGTAAAACTAAATTGATTATGCATAATGATACACCAAAGACAAATTTCATACTAAAATACTAAACTAGGTGGATGCATTTCTTCGCCGCGGCGAAAAACTCAATGTGGCACCTCAGCGTCCTGCTTTCATTGATATATAAGAGATTTGGTTTCATTAAAAAGCAGTAAATATCTAATTGGTGTACGATTGTGCAGAATCGAAAACTAAATGATACTTTAGAATTACGCCCAAGCATAAAAATGATTTCATGAAATTATCTGTCTAGACTCAACATATTTTTCTATTCTAAGAGAATAAAAATAATGAGCTACTAATTTAAGGGAATTAATAAAAAGTATCTATAGCTGTTAAAGATTACAAGCAGACTTGTAATTATTTATCTGAGGCATTTTAAAAACCTCTATGGCAATGAGGTACTTGATTTAATAAAAAAGTATTGTGTAAATGCAAAATAAGGATGACGCTTCAAATATATAGTGTGATTTATTATATTGGTTAGTAATATCATCTATAACTTTAGTTTATTTCGTCACATGAATTTTACATAAAAAAAAGAAGGACCATTTCTGATCCTTCTTCTTAATAAAAACAAAAACTACTTTATACCCAAAAATCGCAAATAAAAACGAGATTAGCAACTTTATTATTTTTGTAATTCCGGATAGCGTTTTTTGACTATATTTTGGTTAAAACGCAGTTTTATAATGACTTATAATGATATTACCCCCTTTCCCCCATGAGAGATT
>JBBRXJ010000011.1:0-52628 GCA_038248505.1 Bacteroidales bacterium | reverse complement strand
TTTAAGCATACGACAGAGACAACAAACATACTGCCACAAAGCCCACTGGGCAAAGCAATTGCTTACATGCAAAATCTTTGGCCACGCTTAATCCGTTATCTTGATGATGGACGTTATGAAATCGACAATAATTTAATTGAAAATAAAATCCGACCGATAGCACTAGAGAGAAAAAAATATCTCTTTGCTGGATCTCATGAAGGCGCTCTGCGTGCTGCAATGATGTATAGTTTTTTGGGCACTTGCAAAGAACATGATATTGAGCCGCAACAATGGCTCGAAAATGTTCTCACATGCATCCCAGATTCTAAAGTCTGTAAGCTACGCGAATTACTACCTATCAAAAAGGCTTAGCTGCCCTCCGCACAAAATTAATCTTTTTTTTTTGGTAACAAGGACGTGGTTCACCGAATGCTTACCTATCAAATGCTTGTAATGCTCTAAAAAGCACTAGTTACAATCGCATATATTCAAACACAACGTTCGTTTCTTAAGGCAGTGCTATAAACACTTTAGTAGTTGCTAAAGGCGAAAGTGTATATCCGAATCCGGCCAGTAAAAGCATAACGGTTAATATAGATAGGAATAGTTGTTTATTTAATTTATATGACAAAAATCTAGCAAGAATAAACTATTTATAATGACATTAATGATGGCGGTTTATTATAATACTGAAATTTTTGAAAATCCTCTCCTATCAACTCTTATTTATCTACCCAATTAATCCCCTAATTTCATTCTCCTGTTCCTGGCCCGCTTCAATTTCAATAATTCTCATTTCCTTATTAATAACCCATGCTTTGCAATTTGTTTCTTTTAACAATGATAAATCGTGTGTTGAGAAAAGTATGGATTTGTTTTTATTAATTGCTAAGTCTGAAAGAATTTTCATAATTTCATATTTACCTGGAAGATCAATAAAAGCAGTAGGTTCATCAAGTATAATAATATCCGTATCTTGGGCAATAGCACGTGCAATCATCATCTTTTGTTTCTCTCCATCACTTAGTTTTGATGATTCTCTTTCTCTTAAATTTGATAATCCGCATAATGCAATGGCATCATCAATTATTTGTTTGTCGGTTTTGTTGAGTGAACCAATCCAACCAGTATGCGGACTGCGACCCAATGCAACAATTTCATGCAAATAGGTGTGATGCACTAAAGGTACTCTTGTATTTACAAAACTAATATAGTGAGCTCGGTCTATGGCATTGATGGTATTCAGTAATTTGTCATTAATACTAATTGATCCGCTTATTGGGTCTTGTAGGCCCGGTAAGGTTCGTAAAAGGGTGCTTTTTCCTGTTCCGTTGCGGCCTAGTAATGCAGTGATACTAGCACGTTTTAGCTGAATATTAATTTCAGATAATATGGTAGTAGAACTAAATCCTACAGCAAGATTCTCTGTTGTTAATATGTTTGCTGTATTATTCATATACTGATATACCATCTGATTTTTTTAAAATAATAAGCAGTATTACAGGAATACCTATTAATGCTGTTATTGCATTGATAGGTAATGCTGAACCCGAGGAGGGGAGGTGTGAAATGATATCTGCTAGTAATAATGCATTGGCACCAATGAATGCGGACCCAATAATAAGATGTAAATGGTCACCTGTTCGCAAAAGCATGCGAGCTATGTGCGGAACGGCAATGCCAATAAAACCAATAGGACCACAGAATGCAGTGATAGTACCGCTTAATAAACTAGTTGCAATAAAAACGATGATACGTTGCTTATTTATATTTAAACCCAAGCTGCGTGCATAGTTTTCGCCCAGGACCATCGCATTTAATGGCTTTCTTAAGCCTATTGATAGAATTAACGCTAATAGAATTATTGGACTAATGAAAACTAATTGTTCTTTGCTTACCGCTTGTAAGCTACCCATTGTCCACATTACATACGATTTTAGTGCCGTTGCCTCACTAAAGTATTCAAGAATGGTTATAATGGATGAGGTAATGCTACCAAATAGCATACCAAAAATAAGAAGTGTCATAATATCTTTTACTCTAAACGAGACACTGAGGATGACCAATAACATAATCATAGAACCACCAAAGGCGGCAATACTTAATAGAATGGGGTTAACATCTGTAGTAGTAATATTCATTGAAAAATAACTCATTCCCATAATGAGCATTGCTACACCAAGGCTTGCACCGCCTGATATACCTAGTACGTATGGACCAGCCAACGGATTTCGAAATATAGTTTGCATGAGTAAACCACTTACACCAAGTGCAGCACCAGCAAGTATAGCAATGAGAACCCGTGGCAATCGCAGGTCGTTTAAAACCGTGAACGACTCTCTACTTAAGTCGCCCACACCACACAAATAATTAATTATTTCAGCAAAACGAATGTTGGTTTTGCCTGTTGCTAAATCGATGAAGAATAGCAGAACGATACTCGTAAGCAAGCCAATGTAATATGTTGTAAATCGTTGCCTGATTGTACCCACTAACATTGCTTATTATATCTTACTAATAGAATCGAGTTGTTTAACAAGATTGTTTTGAATTTCTAATATTATGTCGTTGTAGAATTTCTTCAAATCTTTGCTGCTAATTTCCTTTTTTGGATTACGAATTTTGTGTGCCAACTCATCCCGTTTTAAAATAATATCATTAATTATTTTTTGTATAGCTTCATCTTTTGTATCCGGATGAAAGGTTTTGTAAATAGAGCATTCAGCAACAAGCTCGCTAGTTACATAATTGAGCTCTTTTAATAAATTCTTTAAACTTGCCATAAATTGGTTTTTTTTATGATTATTAATTGATAATTGATAATTGATAATTGATAATTGATAATTGATAATTGATAATTGATAATTGATAATTGATGATTACTAATTGATAATTGATAATTGATAATTGATGATTGATAATCGTTACTTTAAAGAAATCACCTCCACCTCATAAATAAGTGATGTATATGGAGGAATAATTCCAGTAGTAGAGCCATTTTCGCCAAAAGCTAATTCGGATGGTACAATAAGTATTGCTTTTTCACCATCGTGCATCATGCCAACACCTTCCTCTAGGCCTTTTATTACTTGCCATTGCTGGCCGTAAACAAATTGAAACGCTTCGTTGCGGCGTTTTGTTGAATCAAAAAATTTACCATTTAAAAAATGACCTTCATAATGAATCACCAATGTATCCCCTAAACTAACTTTTCGTGCTTTACCCTCCTTTACTTTAATAAATATAAGACCAGAAGCGGTAGGCTTTACATCTAACTTTTGTTCTTCTAAATATTGTTTAAGTATAACACGCTCGTATTCTCCAAAGTCTTTAATCCATCGCATAAAAGCTTCTTTCTCCCTTTTGTATTGTATTTCTGTCTGAATGTCAATCATCTCAATATCTATTATCATTTTTTTCTTATTCTCCAAAAATGATGGGGTGTTGGTGCCTAGTGTTTGAGTGTAAAATTTTTCAGCATCAATAATAAAACTTGCGGCATCTCCTTTTGATAAGTAAGCAAAACATTCCTCAATACCTCCTTTATAGGATGGACTACCTAATGGGAATTTTCGTATCCCATCAAAGATAATTCGGTTTTCAAGGCTTCTATATCTTAGTTTAACTGTAATGTAATCCCCCGTTTTGGGTTTTAATGTGTCTTCACCAATTCGAACTAAACGATAAAAAATGCCATGCCCAAACCATTTATACCCCGGATACCTTTTTAAGTTACAGGAGCTAAATAATGCAAGTACAATGAGTAATAAAATGAGAGCTCTTTTCATTGTCTTAAAGCTGTTATTCTGTTCTTGACTTAATAATATCACGTACCTTAATATCATATACAACTACCGATCTGCGGGGTATTTTATTATTGTCTCCTAAAAGACCAAATGCCAGATGAGGTGGTAAGATAACTTTTGCTTCATCTCCTTTATGCAAATGTAAAAAGACTTGGTGTAAGCCTGATTCAACATTGGCATAGCCTATTTGTATTGAGCTTGGCCCTGTTGAATCTGTATTATAGCATTGACTGCCATCAAGCAATTCGCTTCTGTAATCATAAATAATATTATCATTACTCTCCGCTACATCATTAGTTCCTTTCTTATAAATCATGTACCATAAGCCAGTTGTAGTTCGTTTCATTTCCCAACCTTTACGTGTAATGTAATTTTTTATCATTTCATCATCTTGTTCAACAAGGTATTTGTTTGCTTTAACTAGGGCTTCTTTTTTTAATATATCGCCACTGTTATGTTTGCTTTGCGTTGTATCGTGATTGCATGAAACGCCAAAGACACAAAGCAACAAACAGATATTATATATATGCATTTTCAAGTGCATCTTTGTATGTTGGTAATAGTGTTTCAATTTTCGTTAACGTTTCTTTTAGGCTTAAATTTGACTCGGCTCCAGATGCATTAATGTGCCCTCCCCCTTTAAAATGAGTTGAGGCAATTTCATTTACATTAAAGCTTCCTTTTGAGCGAAGGCTCAGTTTAACGCAGCTATCGCGCTCCATTATTAAAATAGAGAAAATAATGCCTTTCATTGATAATGGATAATTCACAAATCCTTCAGAATCGCCCGGAGCAAAATTATGTGCTTTTTGATCTTCTAAGCTGAGAGTTATATAAGCAGCATGTAATTCAGGGTAAACCACCATATTGTCTTTAAGGCATTTGCCCAGCAAACGCATTCTCTCTATAGAGAAGTTATCATATATTGCACTAAATACTTCGTTTTTTGAAACACCTTTTTCTAATAAATCAGCAACAATTCGCCATGTATCCGGATTGGATGAGTTAAAACTAAAACAACCAGTATCAGTTAAAATGCCTGCAAATAGAGCTGTTGCAACATTGGTGTCTATAAAATTTGATTTGTTGTTTTTAACAATTACTTTGTAAATTAGTTCTGCAGTTGAGCTTACACTGGTATCTGAAATGATAAAATCAAAACAGTTTTCAGGATTAGGGTGATGATCAATCAATAGCTTTTTAGCGCTTGCGTTGCGTATAGACTTCTCTGCTTTTGAAGTGCGATCAAGATAGTTGAAGTCGAGGCAAATTATGTACATGGCATCTTTAATAGCTTGCTCGGCTGTTTCACGATTTCGATCATACAGAATTATTTCAGAGTAGGAGGGAAGCCATTGCAGAAATTGAGGTGCAGCATTGGGGAGTAAAGATTTTACTTCGCAGCCTGCATTTTTTAAAAATAAAAATAATCCAAGTAGTGAGCCAATTGCATCACCATCAGGATTTACATGTGATACAATGAGAATCTTTTTTTGGTCGTCAATGATCTGTTTTAACGCAATGTACTTATTATCGGTCATGAAAGCTCAAATATTATTAAGCCAAATATATGTTAAAAATCATTAAAAAGCCCAAAAAAAATGTTTTTAAAAGCTGTGAGGCTTTATTACTGAGCAATGCCGAGTAAACTCTAGCATACATTCTTTTTATAAATATCGATTTTAGATGCTATTTCATTAGATATGCTATGTGTATGTTTATTAGTTTATCAAAATATAGTTCTTTATTAATGTATTTTTAAAATGATTTCTCTCTGAAAATGCTTGTTCTGATAAATAACAGTTTCGTAATACATCTTGTTCTTTTTCGTAAATTTGAAAGTATTTTTATTTCCAAAATGTATGAAACGTAATATCGGGCTAATTTTGTTTTTTTTGTTTTCCTCAGCTTTGCTTATAGCACAGCAAACGGATGCTGGAAAGATTAAGGGGCGGGTTTTTGATGTTAAAAATAATAGTCCAATTCCTTTTGCTAATATTATAATTGTTGGTTCAACCATAGGTTCAGTGAGTGATTTGGATGGAAATTTTGTGTTTTATGGGGTAAAACCAGGTTTTATTACCCTTCAAATTTCCGCAATTGGCTTTGATACCTACTTCTCAGAAGATATTATGATTACTAATGCGAAGGAATTGACACTTGAAGTGCCTTTAGAAGAAGCATCTGAAAGTCTTGAAGAGGTTAAAATTACTGCAGCTACATTTCAAAGAAATTCAGAAAGTCCTATTTCTCTTCGTAAAGTGGGCCTTAAAGATATTGAGCGAAGCCCAGGTGGTAACCGAGATATTTCAAAAGTTATTCAGTCTTTTCCAGGGGTTGGTTCTACTGCTTCATTTCGTAATGATCTTATTGTACGAGGTGGTGGGCCTAATGAAAATACTTTTTATTTAGATGGGGTTGAGATTCCTAATCTTAATCACTTTGCAACACAAGGTGCATCTGGTGGTCCGGTGGGTATTATAAATGTAGATTTTATTAGAGAGGTAAATTATTACTCAGCTGCATTCCCAGCATCAAAAGGGGATGCATTAAGTTCTGTTCTTGACTTTAAACAAGTTGATGGAAATAGCGAAAAGGCAAAATTCCGTACAACTATTGGTGCATCTGATTTTGGCTTAACAGTTGATGGACCTCTGAGCGATAAAACCACAGCAATTTTTTCGGTGAGAAGATCCTATCTTCAATTTTTATTTAGTGCTATTGGTCTTCCATTTCTGCCTACATACAATGATTTTCAGTTTAAAATACGAACTCGAATTGATAAAAAAAACGAGCTGACTTTTATTGGAATCGGCGCTCTTGATCAATTTGAGCTTAATCTTAACGCGAATAAGACGGAAGAACAACGATATATTCTAAAATATTTACCTGTAAATGAACAGTGGAACTATACTGTGGGGGCAGTTTACAAACATTTTGGTGAAAATGGCTATGATACTTGGGTGATTAGTCGCAATTATCTTAATAATGTAAATTATAAATTTAAAAACAATATTGAAATAGACTCAAATAAAATACTTGATTATACTTCTGAAGAAATTGAGAATAAGCTCCGTTATGAACATAATTACCGTTTAAACGAAAAAAGTAAATTTAATTATGGATTTAATTTAGAAAATGCACGCTATACAAATTCAACTTATCGAAAGGTATATGTTCGAAATTCAGTTTTTGAACAGAATTATGCATCGGTTCTTGAAATACTAAAATGGGGTTTATTTGGTCAAGCTACTCAAGAGTTGTTTAGTCGTCGTTTGACGCTATCATTAGGAGTTCGCTCTGATGCCAATAATTATAGTGTTGAAATGATGAATTTATTAAAACAAATTTCGCCCCGCTTCTCATCATCCTATAAAATTAGACGTAGTTTGTTTTTTAATTTTAATATTGGAAGGTATCATCAGCTTCCTCCCTATACTACCATGGGATTTAGAGATAATGCCAGCAATCTCATTAACAAAAATAATGGTTTAACATATATTACTGCTAATCATATTGTAGCAGGCTTTGAGTATTTACCTAATGCCAAGCAACGTATTACTATTGAAGGTTTTTATAAGAAGTATTCAAAATATCCATTTTCATTAACCGATTCAGTATCTATTGCTAGTAAAGGTGGCGATTTTGGAACTTTCGGTGATGAGGCCGTGAGGTCAATATCAGAAGGACGTTCCTATGGATTAGAACTTTTTTACAAAGCCAAATTTGGAGATAATACAAATCTTACAGTTTCTTATACCTTAGTGAGGAGTGAGTTTAATGACCTTGATGCAAATTTAAAATTGCTTTCGTCTTTTACCTCAACAGCATGGGATAATATTCATTTATTTAATGTAATTGCGACTCATAAGTTTAAACGAAATTGGAGTATTGGTGCAAAATGGCGTTTTGTTGGCGGAGCTCCTTATACTCCTTTCAATGCCAATAAATCATCCTACGTAGCTGCTTGGGATGCTAGTGGTCGTGCATATCCCGATTACTCAAGATTTAATGAACTTCGTTTGAAAGCTTTTCATCAATTGGATGTTCGTATTGATAAGTCTTGGTTTTTTAAGAAATGGTCTCTTATGTTTTATACCGATATTCAAAACCTTTATAGCTTTAAATCAGATGAGCCTAATAGGCTTACCAATGAACAGGATGACGGTAGTATAATTATTATGAATCCAACCGCTTCATATCAGGATCAGCGTTATTTGCTTCGAACAATTGTTAGCGAAGGAAGTGGTACGCTCTTACCTACTTTTGGTATTATTCTTGAATTTTAATTCGTTTTTTATGAAAAAGATTGTCTATCTCCTTATTATTGGCCTTTTTATAGTTTTTATTATTAACTGTAAAACTACAAAATCGATTACTTTAGGTGATCAACGGCATGTTTTAATAACGAATGCTGTTGGTAAGGGAATTGCAATTGAAATAGATTTTATTAAAGGCAAGGCGCATAACCATCCTTTGTTTGCTATTTGGATTGAAGATACCAGCGGAAAGTACATACAGACTTTATATGTTGCCCAATCTATTGCTAAAGGGGTATTTCAGCATGGCGATGTTTCAACAGGTGCCTGGCTTCCGGGTGCTGTTCGTAGACCAGCTGCTTTACCTTTTTGGGCACACAAGAGAGATATTAAGGCACAGGATGGACTTATGATACCCGATAGCACAACGCTTGTGCCTGATGCCTATACTGGAGCTACTCCTCAATCTGATTTTGTTTTGCATACCCATAGTGATGACTCTCTACCTCAGTTTTTTAATGTGCTTTTTGAAATAAACCAAACATGGGATTGGAATGAGTATTGGACAAATAATAAATTCCCTCGTGATATGGATTATAAAACATCTTGCCAACCTGCCTTAGTCTATATGGGTCGAATTAACCTAAATTCAGATAAAAAAGATGTTGAATTACAAATAATTGGCCACAGTCATCCATCGGGGAAAGATGGAATCTTAACAGCTGATATTTCAACACTTACGACAGCGTTGAACATTGTTGGGAAAATAAGGGTAATAATAAAATAGTTTGGTGATTTAAAAGTTTTTATATAGTTTTACACCTGTATCGAAGGGTGCATATTTGTAGGGGACCATTTTAGTCCCCTATTTTATTTAAAAAAAGTGATATTGCTATTTTTTATATGATTACAAAAGAACAAGTACAAAAGCTTATAAATGATCTTTTAAAAGGTACGGATATGTTTGTGGTTGATATTGATGTCAAAGCAAATAATGTAATCAATGTTTATGCTGATAGTTACACTCCTTTTACAATTGATCGTTGTGTACTGCTTAATAGAACTTTAGAGAAGAGCCTTGATCGTGAGAAGGAAGATTTTGAGCTTAATGTTTCATCTCCAGGTCTTGATATGCCTTTAAAACATTATAGACAGTATAAAAAGAATATTGGCCGTCAAATAGATGTATTATTAAAAGATGGAAGCAAATTAATAGGAAAAATTATCCTTTCAGATGATATTTCAGTAACTATAGAAACAATTCAAATAGTAAAAGAAGGTGGTAAGAAGAAAGAGATTCGCACAGAACAATATATCTTATTTGAAAATATTAAACATACTAAAGTTATTGTAGCATTTTAAAACAAACACACGAATGGAAACCCTTAACTTAATCGAAACCTTTTCAGAGTTCAAAGAACTTAAAAATATTGACAGACCAACGATGATGAGTGTTGTAGAAGACTCATTTCGTACTATGTTAAAAAAGAAATATGGTACAGATGAGAATTTTGACGTTATTATAAATATTGATAAAGGAGACTTTGAGATTTGGAGAAACCGATTAGTTGTGGCAGATGATGAGATTACTGATGCAAATATTCAAATATCTCTAACGGATGCTAAAAAAATTGATGAGGATTATGATATCGGAGAAGATGTTACCGATGAAGTGAAACTTCACGAATTTGGCCGTCGTGCCATATTAGCGCTTCGTCAGAAACTTACCTCACGAATTACTGAACTTGAGAAAAATAATATATTCAATAAGTACAAAGATAAAGTAGGCGAAATAATAGTAGGTGATGTTTATCAAGTATGGAAACGTGAAATTCTTATTCTTGATGATGAAGGGAATGAATTGATTTTACCTCGTTCGGAACAAATTCCATCTGATTATTTTCGTAAAGGGGATACCATGCGTGCTGTGGTAATACGTGTAGATATGCGTAACAATACTCCGGTTGTTATTTTATCTCGCACATCAACAGTATTCCTCGAGCGTTTATTTGAGCTTGAAGTACCTGAAATATTTGATGGGCTGATAACAATTAAACGTATCGTAAGATCTCCAGGCGAACGTGCCAAAGTTGCTGTTGAATCGTACGATGATCGTATTGATCCAGTTGGTGCATGTGTTGGTATGAAGGGAAGTCGCATACATGGAATTGTTCGCGAATTGAAAAACGAGAATATTGACGTTATAAATTTCACTAATAATATTCAACTCTTTATTCAAAGAGCATTAAGTCCACCAAAGATTAATTCAATAAAAATTGACGATGAAACCAAACACGCTGAGATTTATTTAAACCCATCAGAGGTTTCATTAGCTATTGGTAAAGGCGGTTTAAATATTAAACTAGCAGGTGAGCTAACTGGTTACGAAATTGATGTGTTCCGTGAAGTAGATCATGATGACGAGGAAGATGTAAATATAGATGAATTTGCAGATGAGATTGAAGATTGGATTATTGATGAGTTAAAAGCAATTGGATGCGATACAGCAAAGAGTGTACTTGAATTATCTGTGGAAGACCTTGTTCGTCGTACTGATCTTGAAGAGGAAACAATTAAAGAGATTCGAAAGATTTTTAAAGCAGAGTTCAATAAATAAACGTACCATTTAGTATTTACCGTTTTATTTTTCATAGGGAAATTATATGTCTGAAGTAAAAGCGCTTCGATTAAGCAAATTAGCAAAGGAATTCAATGTTGGTATTAGTACCATTGTTGAATACCTAAAGAAAAAGGGTGTCGAATTAGGATCTGATCCTAATGTTAAGATATCTCCTGAAGTATATGATATTCTTGCAAAGGAATTTACTTCTGATATTAATATTAAGAAGGAATCAGAAAAGCTAGGTCTTGCTCGAATGAAAATGGAGACCAAATCTTTATCTCTTAAAGATGTAGAGAAGAAGACAAAACCGAAAGAGGAGGAAGAAGATGAATTAGAACTGAGCATTAAAGATCATACATTTGAAGCTCCAGCTCTTCCTAAGGAGACGAAACCTGTTATTACAGGCCCTAAGGTGATTGGCAAAATGATTCTTGAAGAGCCTGAAAAGAAAAAGGTAGCTAAAGAGCAGAAAGTTGTAAAAACGGTTGAAAAACCAGTTGCTATTATTGAAGAGAAAACAAAAGAGAAAAAAGAAGCGAAAATTGAAGATCAATTCGTTAAAGAGAAGAAAGTAAAAGTACATGCTAAGCCAGTGGAACCCGAAGAGATGCGTGTTAAGGTTGATAAACATGAAGATCTTAAAGTTTTAGGAACTATCGATTTGGATTCTTTAAATCAGAAAACGAGACCAACTAAAAAGAAAAAATCGGATGCAATTGTTGAAGCTCTTACGCAGGAAAATATAAAGGAGATTAAAATAAAAAATATAGTTCCTTTAGAAGTTGAAGGCGATGATTCTGTATTAAACGTTGTTGCCTCTGATCCTGAGGAAGAAACTTTAGAAAAGGTACTCCCTCTTAGTTCGGCTATTGCTGCTAAAGTAAGTAATTATCTTGAAGTGGATGTGGCTCGTCTCGCAAGTCCTACAATTATTGGCAAGATGGATCTTAATGATCGCGACTATCGTAAACGACTGTCAGGTGGTGCTGATGATAATGATCGTAAAAAACGTAAACGAATCAAAAAAGGCAAAGCTAAAATTGAGATTAAAGATCAAACACAGCCTTTGGCTGGTAAGTCAACATTTAACTCAATTAAAGAAAGACCTGCTTTTCCACCAAAGCCAGCTCCAGCTTCCTCTCCATCATCCTCGTCAGCTCCTTCATCATCATCACAAAGGCCAGGAGCAAATGCCCCTTCATCATCATCACAAAGGCCAGGAGCAAATGCCCCTTCATCTTCATCTAATAATTCATCTTCAAAAAAGAAGAAAGGGAAGAAATTTAAACAAGAGGTAAATCCAGAAGAGGTTGATCGTTCATTAAAAGATACCTTATCAAAATTAGGTTCAAAACAGAAATCTAAGGGATCAAAATATCGTCGCGATAAACGCGATCTAATGAGTCAGAGACAACAAGATCATCTTGAGCGAATGGAACACGATAAAATGGTTTTACGTGTTACCGAATTTGTTTCTGTAAGTGAATTATCATCAATGATGGATGTTCCTGTAACGGATGTTATTTCTTCATGTATGTCACTAGGACTTATGGTATCCATTAATCAGAGATTAACTGCTGATACCATTGTAATTATAGCAGAAGAATTTGGATACACCGTTGAATTTACTACTTCAGAGGTGCTTGAAAATGTGGTTGAAATTGAAGACAAACCAGAAGATTTATTACAGAGACCTCCGGTTGTAACCGTTATGGGTCACGTCGATCATGGTAAAACAAAACTTTTAGATTATATCCGTAGTACAAATGTTATTGCGGGTGAAGCAGGAGGTATAACTCAGCATATTGGTGCTTACCATGTAACTATTGGTACCGGACATCAAATGACATTCCTTGATACTCCCGGTCACGAAGCATTTACTGCTATGCGTGCACGTGGTGCTCAGGTTACAGACATTGCCATTATTGTAGTTGCTGCCGATGATGGTATAATGCCACAAACTGTTGAGGCTATTAATCATGCCGCTGCTGCTGGAGTGCCTATTGTGTTTGCTATTAATAAGGTTGATAAGCCATCTGCTAATCCTGAAAAAGTAAAGGAACAATTAGCTAATATGAACTATTTGGTTGAAGATTGGGGAGGTAAATTTCAATCTCAACATATCTCTGCAAAAGATGGAACGGGAATAAAAGAATTGCTCGATAAGGTTTTATTAGAGACCGAAATGCTCGATTTGAAAGCAAATCCAAATCGATTGGCATCAGGTACTGTGGTAGAATCTTCGCTAGATAAAGGAAAAGGATATGTTGCTACTGTTCTTGTACAAACTGGTACGATGAAAGTTGGCGATTATATTCTTGTAGGATCTCATAGTGGTAAAGTGAAGGCTATGTATAATGAGCGTAATCAGCGTATTATTGAAGCAGGTCCCTCAGTGCCTGTTTTGGTTTTGGGAATTGATGGAGCACCTCAGGCTGGAGATAAATTTAGTGTGATGGCCGATGAAAAAGAAGCTCGCGAAATTGCAACTAAACGTAATCAGTTGCAACGTGAACAAGGCATGCGTGCACATAAACATATTACACTTGATGAAATTGGTCGTCGTATTGCCATTGGTGGATTTAAGGAATTAAATGTAATTGTAAAAGGCGACGTGGATGGTTCAGTAGAAGCTTTAGCCGATTCAATTATTAAGCTCTCAACAAGCGAAATACAAGTTAATATTGTTCATAAAGCGGTTGGTCAGATATCGGAGTCCGATATTTTATTAGCTGCCGCATCTAATGCTATTGTAATTGGATTCCAGGTTCGTCCTTCTCTTGCTGCTAAAAAACTAGCTGAAAAGGAACAAATTGATATTCGTATCTACTCCATTATTTACGATACGATTAAGGAGATTAAGACAGCTATGGAAGGTATGCTTTCACCTGAAATTCGTGAAGACATTTTGGCTACTCTTGAAGTTATTGAAATTTTTAAAATAACTAAAGTTGGTACTATTGCTGGCTGTATGGTACGTGATGGTAAAATTACCCGCGATGCTAAAGTACGCTTGATTCGTGATGGTATTGTTGTTTATACGGGTGATCTCGATTCGTTGAAACGTTTCAAAGACGAAGTGAAGGAAGCTACCAATGGTCAAGATTGCGGTTTATGTATCAAAAACTTTAATGATATTAAGGTAGGCGATATTGTTGAAGCATTTAAGGAAGTGGAAGTTAAAAAGACGTTGTAAAAAATTAAAAATATGATTCAAGATGCGTCTACAAAAACTCTGAAAACACTTGTTGTGGTGCTAGGCATTGCTCTTGTGTTGATGTTGGTTTTTCTTTTTGAAAGGCAAATGAGTTTGGTTAATCTAAGAGAGTCTTCAACTGAGATGCGAAACTATATGCAGGCTGAGAAAGATTCTTTACGAACTAAATTAATTGACATTCGTGATCGTTATGATAGTTTGCAAACGAATAACGATAGCATGAATCTTAAACTAGAGGTTCAAAAGGCTTATATTAATAAGCTTATAAGAATTCAAGGAGATAATACCTATGTGCTTAGTCGTTATAAAAAGGAGATAGGCACCTTGCGTGAGGTATTGCGTAGTTATGTGGTGCAGGTTGATTCTTTGCTTCGTATTAAGGAAGAATTAACTGCTGAGAATAAAGATGTAAAACAAAAACTATCACGATCTCAGGAAGAGAAATTGAAGATTGAAGAAGAGAAGAATAATTTATCGCAAAAGGTTGAAAAGGCTGAAGTGTTAATGGCGAAGTCAATTGTAGCCGTTGGACTTAACAAGAAAAGTAAAGAGAAATTTGAAGCCGATAAAATTGTTAAACTTCGTGTATGTTTTACCCTTCGCGAAAATGTAGTTGCTAAAGCGGGCAATCGGATGGTGTATCTCCGAATTGTGAGGCCTGATGATGTAGTGCTTACTCCATCGGTTGATAATATGATTCGTATTAAGGAAGAAACGCTTATTTATTCAGCATTAAGGGAAGTAAATTATCAGAATGCTGATATCGATATGTGTATTTATTATGATATTAAATCAGGAGATATAATTCCAGGTGATTATAAAGTTGAAATGTATTCAGGTACAGGGAAAATTGGTGAGTCTGTAATGACCATAACCAAAGGTGGAGGATTGTTTTAATAATTAATTTTTGCATCATGTTTTCAGGAATTGTTGAAGAAGCCGGAACCATAGTATCATTAAAAAATGAAATGGATAATCTACATATCACTGTAGCTTGTTCTTTTGCGCCCGATTTGAAAATTGATCAAAGTATTGCTCACAACGGGGTGTGTTTAACTGTTGTTGAGAAAAATGATACTTCATATACCGTAACCGCAATTAAAGAGACTTTATTAAAGTCAAATCTTGGCTTATTATCTATTGGCGATAAAGTAAATCTAGAACGAAGCATGCTCCCCAATGCTCGTATTGATGGTCATTTTGTTCAAGGCCATGTTGATCAAACTGCAACTTGTGTTAAAATAGAAGATGCTAGTGGTAGTTGGTATTTTTCTTTTGAATACACGCCAGCACAAGATGATTACATTACAGTTGAAAAAGGCAGTATAACTGTAAATGGGGTAAGTCTTACTGTTGTTAATTCTCAGCCATCATCATTTCAAGTGGCTATTATTCCTTATACTTATATTTGCACTAATTTTCACACTTTTAAAGTTGGCTCTACAATCAATCTCGAATTTGATGTGATTGGTAAGTATATTGCTCGCATTCTTAAACAACAGCTTGCAGGACATTTGAAAAAAGATGTCTAGCCGGTTTTATCCGTTGTAATTATTCTTAACTGAAAATAAGCTTGTCCTATTTAACAGACTCTTGGTGACATGGGAATTAGTATTTAATGTAGTGTATTTCTGCACTTATGTTATAGAATACTTTCAGCAAAAAATTGACTGCAAGATCATGAAAATGCTTTTTTGGTTGATAATGAAGAATGATCAAGCAATTTAATCGCCTTATTCTTAAAAAACAAACATAGTATATAACTCGTTATATACGCTTAAGTAGTTGTAATTAAGGTTAGTATAAATTGTTGATTACAATTTAAAACTCATTGCTTCTGCTTGTATTTATTTTCCTATTTTCGTTGCATAAAATTTAATGTATGGAAATATCAGGAAAAATTATTACACTCTTAGCTGAACAAAAAGGTCAAGGTAAAAATGGTGAATGGAAGAAGCAGGAATTTATTCTTCAAACGACCGAACAATATCCTAAGAAAGTTTGTATTTCTGTTTGGGGTGATAAAGTAGCTCAATTTAGTTTAAATATTGGTGATAGTGTAACGGCATCAATTAGTGTTGAGAGTCGTGAGTTCAATAGCCGTTGGTATACCGATGTGCGTGCCTGGAAGATTGTAAAAGGCTCTGGAAGTCGTAATGATGTACCTCCAGATAATAATGACCCAATGCCTTTTGATGAGCCAGATATGCCTAATGATGGTTCAGAAGGTTTGCCTTTTTAGTGTGTTGATGCCAACATGCTAATTCGATAATCAGATCTGTTGGCACTTAATCGAAATGGAGAAAGCTAGAGGGCTTTACGAATAGTTAGAATGAGTAATTTAATTGGTTTTAACGTGTTTTTATTCTTTATTCACAAAACCCGTTTCAAAAATCTATTTACTCATCTCTCGGCAATTTCTTTAAATCTAAAACCACAATTTCAGGCCGTATGCCTATACGTCCTGAAAAACCAATATCCCCAAGGCCAGTACTAACAAATAAATATTGCTCATTTTTTTGATATAAGCCTCCCCATTTAGGGTATTTGAATTTTGCTGGACTCCATTGCCAATTCTTTAAACGAATACCTAATTGCATGCCATGTGTGTGCCCACTCAATGTTAATTGAATATTTGAGCCTTTAGTAACTTGAGCATCCCAATGTGATGGGTCGTGTGATAATAAAATTTTATAGCCTACCTTCTCAACACCATTTAAAGCTATATTCAGATTCCCATATTGTTTAAAGGGTGGTTCCCCCCAATTCTCAACCCCAATGATTGCAATACTATCATCCCCTTTGCGAAGTATAGTCGATTCATTTAATAATAATTGAAACCCACTTTTGCGATGAAAATCTTTAATGCTATCCAGATTTCGTGTCTTGGCATTTTCTGTTGGAAAAGGGATATAATCGCCATAATCGTGATTGCCAAGTATGGCGAATTTACCCATTGGTGCTTGCATTGCTTTAAAGATACTATCCCAATGTTGCGTCTCTTCTGCTACATTATTAACTATATCACCAGTAAATACAATTACATCAGGATGTAATGCATTTATTTCACGCACTACTTTTTGCATCCATTTTTCATTGCCATATAAACTACCTAAATGTATATCTGATAGTTGTATGATACGTAGTCCGTTAAATGATTGAGGTATTTCGCGGCTTGTTATGGTTTTATTATTAATATTTAAATCGAAACGGCCAATCAACATTCCGTATAGTATTAAAAAAAAGGGAATAGCTGAGAGTACTATACCTGTTATACTTAAGTAGTGTGTGCGATTAATAGATGTATGTATCAATCCCAGCTTCTTTAGTCCAATTAAAATTAGATGAATAATATCTTCGAGAAGATGAAATACTAGAAAAATAATTTTAGGAAAATAGATCAACATAAAAAGACTAGCTACTAAAAACATCAAGCTATACTTCCAGACATCAGATGCGGAAGGCATTTTGCTGAATCCGTAAACAAAAAATAGAATAAAAAATAACGATGATCCCCAGAATACATTATAATAGATCAGTTTACCATAAAAATTTGTAATGTTAAAAACACTATTATACCCCTTAAAACAATAAAGATCAATTAAGATAATGCTAAAACTAAGGATGCTGAGAAAAACAATCATATTGCGTGTCATTTATTAAATGTCTTTTTAAAATGTTTGGCTTCTTGTAAAAATACGAAGCTTTTATAAATTTATTGTTATTGTCCTGTTTTTTTCTGAATACCTTAGAAAATCAGTGAGTTTTTTGCCATTTTTATATTGTTTGAAATTTCATAAATATAGATTGATTGAAATAAACATTTTAGATGAAGTAAATCGCTCTATTTTTTGTTCGATTATTTATAATCTATTTGACTATGCATAATGATACACCAAAGACAAATTTCATACTAAAATACCTCAGCATCCTGCTTTCATCAATATATAAGAGATTTGCATTCATTAAAAATCAGTAAATATCTAATTGGTGTACGATTATGCATAATCAAATAATCTATATGAAAGTTTGATAATAATAACAATAATTAAAATTCATTTATCGTTGTTATTTGCTTGTAAACACAAGAGATTATTAGAGTTTATACATTTAATTTCTATAGTCAATTTAATTTCCTTCAATTTCATGATGTAAATAGGCATTAGACTGCTATATTTATATCCAAATCAGAATAAATGGCAAAAAAAGTTCTCATTGTTGGTTCTGGCTTAGGTGGTTTATCGACCGCACTACGTTTGGCGCATGAAGGTTTTGATGTGGAAATTGTTGAAAATAACGATACCCCAGGTGGTCGTTTAAACCAAGTACAGCATGCTGGTTATACCTTTGATATGGGGCCTACTTTCTTTAGTATGAGCTATGAATTTAAAGAGTTAATGCAGTCTTGTAAAGAGCCCATGCCCTTTAAATTTATTGAACTGGATCCATTATACACAGTAAATTTTAGAGGTTCAGACAGAAGGTACACAATTTATAAAGACCTTGCCAGATTAGCCCAGGAGTTTGGTGGAGATCAACTCGATTTCCAAACACGTTTAAATGCCTTTTTATTAAAGGTAGGCCGTTTGTATCACGATACGGAATATCGCATTATAAAAAGAAATTTTGAATCGATGGCTGATTATATATATCAGTTAAGTCGGGTTCCTTTACGTTATTTGCCTTTAATGTTTAAGAGTATGTGGTCTGAAATGACCCGATATATAAGCGATGAAGAAGCACGTATCATTTTTTCTTTAGTAGGATTCTTTCTAGGATCAACGCCATTTGATACTCCAGCCGTTTTTTGTTTGCTTACCTATATTGAGATGCAGCATGATGGTTATCATAATGTAGAGGGTGGCATGTATAAGATTGTTGAAGGTATGATAGCGCAATTAAATCATAAAAAAGTATCGTTTCATTATAATACTGAGATTGTCGATTTTATTGCTAAAGGCAAGAAGTTACAATCGCTTATTGATCAGAATGGAAGGGTTTGGGATGCGGATGTTTTTGTAATAAATTCGGATGCAGCATTTTTTAGAGGATCGGTTTTTCGTCGTAAAGCATTTAATGAAGAGAAGCTCGATCGAATGAGTTGGACTATGGGACCATTGACCTTGTATATGGGATTAAAAGGGAAGGTTCCTGAATTAGAACATCACAATTATTTTTTGGGTAGTGATTTTAAGCAGTACTCAATGCGCTTCTTTAAAAATACGGATAATATGGCTAAGCCTTATTATTATGTTAATGTTCCGTCACGTAATAATTTGCAATGTGCCCCTGTGGGTTGTGAGTCTATATTTATTTTAGCTCCAGTTCCTAATCTTTTAGTAAAACCTTCATGGAATGATAGAGATAAATATGTGGATATGATTATTGATGATTTATCTCAACGTATTGGAGCGGATATTCGTCAGCGTACAGAAACCTTACATGTTATGGATCCTATTGATTGGGGTAATAAATTTAATTTATATAAGGGCAGTGGATTGGGCTTATCGCATAACTTAAAACAATTGGGTTATTTGAGGCCTAAAAACAAAGATGAGAAGTATGATAATACCTATTATGTTGGTGCAAGTACTGTACCGGGAACAGGTTTGCCAATGGCTGTTATTAGTTCGCGTTTAGTTTCGGAAAGAATATTGAAAGATTATGGAACTATATCTGAGAAATAATATTGAAATAAGTAAGCTTACAACGCTTAATTATAGCACTTCATTCTCAATGGGGGTATCGCTTTTTTCATCAAAATACAGAAATCCTATTTATGCAATCTATGGATTTGTACGCTATGCAGATGAAATTGTGGATACTTTTTTTGGTTTTCCTCAGCGTGAAATTTTTGATGAGTTTAAAAAAGATACTTGGTTATCAATAAAACGTGGTGTTAGCACTAATCCAATTCTGCATAGTTTTCAGTGGGTTGTTAATACATATAAGATTGATCATGAATTGATAGAATCATTTTTGTATAGTATGGAAATGGATTTAGAGAAGAAAAGCTATACTGATGAAGAAATAAAAAAATATATTTACGGTTCTGCTGAAGTGGTTGGGTTAATGTGTTTGAGAATATTCAGTGAACAGGATGATAAAACCTATACAGACCTAATCTCTCCAGCTCGAAAGCTTGGAGAAGCTTTTCAAAAGATTAATTTTTTACGTGATTTACAAAGTGATTTTAAAGATAGAGGACGAATTTATTTTCCGGGTATCGATTTCGCTTCTATGTCTGAAGATCAGAAAAAAAGCATTCTGGAAAATATTGAGGCTGATTTTAAAGCGGCCTATGTCGGAATTATGCAGCTGAATCGTCACGCGAGAGCTGGGGTGTATTTAGCTTATATCTATTATTTGCGTTTGCTTAAGAAGATACAAAAAACACCCGTAAAAATGCTCTGTGTATCACGTATGAGAATAGGAGACGCAACCAAATTATTATTGATTGGAATAGTGATTTTTCGCTCTAAGTTGCGACTCTTGTGATGAAATATGTTTTAATGTTATGTTTTCTTGTTGTAAATGATGAATAAAAAATTGAATCTTAAAGTTACTATTGATGATGCAAGTGGCTTTTGTTTTGGTGTTGTGAACGCTATTAGCAAGGCCGAAGAAGCATTGGCAGCTGGGCAAGATGTTTATTGTTTAGGGCAGATTGTGCATAATGATGAAGAGGTAAAACGTCTTGAAAAACTTGGGCTGAAAACTATTGAGAAGGATGATTTGTTGCTAATTCATGATAAAACGATTCTCTTTAGAGCTCATGGTGAACCCCCTTCAAGTTATAATTTGGCAAAAGATAATAATAATACATTAATTGATGCATCATGTTCTATCATTATTGTATTACAGCGTAAAATTAAAAAAGCCTTTGAGGCTGGAGAATTTATTGTGATTTTTGGTAAACGTAATCATCCGGAAGTAATTGCCTTAAATGCTCAAACGGAGAATAAATCAATTGTTTTTGAGCATATTGAAGAGTTAGAAAATGTGTGGCAAAGTTTCCCTCAAAGCATAAGTTTGTTTAGTCAAACAACGATGAGTCTTTCTGATTATGAACAATCGAAAGCATTTATACAAAGCAAGGGAATAAAAGTTGCAGCTCGAGATACGGTATGTCGTCAGGTTTCGAATAGAGAAAATGATTTAATAAAATTTAGTACCATGCATGATAAGATTGTTTTTGTTGCAGGGAAAAAGTCTTCAAACGGGAAGGTTTTGTTTAATGTTTGTAAACATGCAAATATGAATACTTTTTTTGTTTCATCAGTTAATGATATTAATAGCACTTGGTTTTCTGAATTTAATACTATTGGAATATGTGGAGCTACTTCAACACCACATTGGCTTATTGAAGAGGTAGAAAAATATCTTATGCAATTATGATCTCTTTTATGAAGTTTATTAAGCAATATAGTGATCCGTTATTTTTGTGGGTGCTCTCTTTTATTATTATTGCATCTTTACTCCCAAACTCTGCTCATCGAAGCATAATGCCTTCTAATACATTTTTTTTGTTTAAAAATTTGCCGCATTTTTTTGCCTATGCTACTTTGGCATTATTTTATTTTATTTCTCGTTCAAACATCTATTCTAGAATTTCATATTTACGTGCATTCTTTTATTTTGTTTTTATTCTTTTTTTATCAATTATACTCGAAAGACTACAAATGTTTGTGCCAGGCCGAGTATATAATATTGCTGATATTGTTTCAAATATTGCAGGTACATTTACTGGATTGATAGTTTGTTTTATAGGGGCAGTATTTATTAAACAGAAAAAAGATGTTCCAACTCATGTCCTATTTATTTCATCTTGGTATCCATCAAAAATAAAACCGTATGAAGGGAATTTTGTTCGTAGGCATGCTCTTGCCGCTTCGCGAAATGTCCGCGTTTCTGTTTTGCATGTAGTATTTGATGATTCTTTAGATAATTCAGGGCTTAATATTAATGAAACTACTGAAGCGGATTTATATGAGTTGCATATATATTTTAAATCTAAAATTCCCTTTTTTAATAAAGGATTGGTAAAACGAATACGATATTTTTATTTTTATCTCAGAGGCTTCATTATTATTATGCGTAAGCAAGGTGCACCTGATATTTTACACATTAATATTCTTAGTTCAGCAGTAGCATTTGCATTATTACTTCGTTACTTCTATTTTATTCCTATGGTAGTTACGGAACATTGGACAAGTTATTTACAGTCTGATCCTACGGCTAGGACTAAGATGCTACGTTTGACCACTCGTTACCTATCTTCTATGGTTTCTTGTCTAATGCCGGTTTCGCAGAATCTTGCTGAGGCAATGCAAAAAGAAAATGTAAGGGGTTTTTATCAAGTTATTCCTAATGTTGTTAATACACCTGCTGTTTTCTATCCCGAACATTTGAAAACTCATTTAGCTTTTAATTTTTTACATGTTTCAACATTAAATGATGCACAGAAAAATGTTAGTGGTTTAATTCGGGTCTTTTCTCGTTTTGTTAAGAAATATAAGAAAGCAATTTTATATATTATTAGTGACGGTGATCAGCAAGTATTTATTAATCAAGTGAATGATTTACGTCTTACTCAGAATGTTATATTTCTCGGACGTAGAACTGAGACTGAAGTTGCTAAATATATGCGTCAATCACATTGCTTTGTATTATATAGTAATTATGAAAATTTACCCTGTGTAATTGTTGAGGCTTTTGCTTCTGGTATTCCTGTAATTGCTACTGATGTAGGCGGGGTGTCTGAAATTCTTAATTCTGATAGAGGAGTCTTAATTAATCCTAAGGAGGATGATGCATTATACAATGCAATGATGCAAATGATAGTTCAATATGATCAATACGATACCGTAATGCTTCATAATTATGCGTTTAAAAATTTCAGCTATCCTGCTGTTGGGAAAGCATTTTATGAAGTATATTGCAATGCGTATTCAAATCAAAACAAGAAAGCCTAAAAATGACACGTACTATGCTTCTTACTTTTGCTGTTCGCGCACTTTCTGCAATTATTAATCTTTTATTGGCAGTAGTTGTAAGTCACGCATTGGGTGCTGAGGGAAAAGGCGTTCAAGGTTTATTGTTAGCTACCATTACGTTAATTCTTATTATCTCAAATATTATTAGTGGCGCTACACTCGTATATTTAGCTCCACGATATCAATTAAGTCCTTTATTTATTTTGGCAACTGTATGGTCGTTGTTTGTTTCTGTATTGTCTTATTTTATAATAGTTTTTTTAAATCTTGTACCATCTGATCTTATTTTTCATATAGCCGCTATTTCATTTATTGCTTCTCTGTTTTCATTTACTAGTTCTGTATTTTTAGGTAAAGAGAAAATTCAATTAGTTAACTTGCTATCTTTTTTACAGGTTTCTTTAATTCTTTTTATTGTCTTTGTAGCCTTTAATTTATTTCAATTTTATTCTGTTTACTCCTATATAATTGCATTGTATGTATCATGGGGATTGACTTTCCTTATTGGAATCTATTTCTTATATCCTTGGTTCGAAAAAATTGAGATTAAATCATTTTTTGATCCTTTACGTGAGATGTTTAAAATAGGTATTACCAATCAGTTGGCGCATATTTTTCAATTGTTAAGCTTCCGTATTGCTTTCTACTTTATAGAGAAATACCATGGGATGTCTGATCTGGGCGTTTATTCTAATACCGTTTCAGTAGTTGAGTCTATTTGGATGATTAGCGCTAGTATTTCAATTGTTTTGTATAGTAGGATATCAAATAGTACTAACAGAAGCGAATCTGCTGAACTTACAGCACGGTTTGCCCGTAGTGGGTTTTTACTCTCAGCATGTGCTGCTCTTGTAATCATTGTATTACCTCCATCATTTTATATCCGTTTATTTGGGAAGGAGTTTTATGAAATTTCATCAATCATGCCTTATATTGCTCCCGGGGTAGCATTTTTCACTTACGCTTTAATTGTTGGACACTATTTTTCAGGAACAGGTCGCTATTTTGTAAATGCTATTGCTTCTGCTTGTGGTTTTGTTATTTCTCTTTTATTCGCTATTATTTTAATTCCTCAAATGGGAATTGCAGGCGCAGCTATGGCAGCTACCATTTCATACACTATTACAAGTTTAGTTGTGATTATTTGGTTTTTAAGAGAGAATAATAAAGGGATTACGGAATTGATACCATGGGCTGGAGATTTGCTTGATTTAACAAATCAGTTGAAAACCGAAATAATTAAAAAAAATGAAAAAGTTATATAAAGCGTTTATGGGAATTTATCGGATAATTTGCAATCCGTGGTTGCTTAACAATGTGATTAATGATGAATCGGTAATGCATACGTATGTTACTCAAAAGTACTCTATGAGTAATGGTTTGCCTCTTATTAATATCATGAAAATATGGGATGGAAATCTAATACATGTTGAACCTTTTAGTGCTTCATCTGGTGGATCGACACCGATGGATTTATTATTGCTTAAAGCACTTTGTTTAAAATTTGATTTGCCCGATTATCTTGAAATAGGCACCTGGCGTGGTGAGAGCGTTGCTAATGTGGCATCTGTGGCACAAAATTGTGTTACGGTGAATCTGCCCGACGATGAAATGCGTTGCATGGGCCTTGATGAAGATTATATTCAAATGCATCGACATTATTCTAAAAACCTAAAAAATGTTACACATTTATATGCAAATTCGCAACGAACCGATATTGCTGCACTTGATAAAAAGTATGATTTAATCTTTATAGATGGTGATCATCATCGCGAAGCGGTTGCCAGAGATACAGCCACCGCATTTAAAATGTTGAAAAATGAACGATCTATAATCGTTTGGCACGATTATGCTAATGACCCAGAATCCGTTCGTTGGTCCGTATTGTCAGGTATTCTTGATGGTTGCCCTTCTGATCAACGCAACAAGTTATTTCACATTAGCAATACTTTATGTGCAGTATATATGCCACATGATATTTCATCATCACCTTTGGCTATTAATAAAAATGAAAATACATTCTCGTTTAAGATTTCAAAAATCTAATGAATTACAACCAACTTATTGCGATTTTTTATATGTACGCTTTGCTCAATGACGCCATTATTTTCTCAAACGATAGATCACCCCAGATCGCTTAAAATTCTTACCATAGGTGATTCAAATGGAGCTGCCCCTGATGGCTGGGTGACACAAAAAAAAGATGCAGTTGAGTGATTCTAGTTACAAAACTTCTGTTTCGGGAAATACTATTGGTTTTAATAATTTAGGAACATCAAAATTAAAATACCTTAATTAATATCAACTATTACATTGATGAGGCGGCTAGAAATCTGGGCCAAATAGATATTGTTATAGTAATGCTTGGTACCAATGATTGTAAAGCAGTTTACTCAGATAGTTCTGACAATGTAAAACAAAATTATAATGTCTTAATAAGCCGAATAATTTATCAGGGCGAAATAAAAAAAACAGCTAAAATAGTTATTGTTAGCCCACCACCTTTCGGACCAGACGCAATGCTACTTGATAAATACAAAGGCGGAGCATTACCTGCGGAACGATTTGCAAAGGATTTTAAATAAATGGCAGAAGAAAATATATGCCTTTATGTTGATACATGGAGTATCTTATTCCCTCATTTTTTGAAATTAACTACCGATGGCGTCCATTTAATCACCTAAGGACAAATTATAATTCGATTCTGCACAATCGTACACCAATTAGATATTTACTGCTTTTTAATGAAAGCAAATCTCTTATATATCGATGGAAGCAGGACGTTGAGGCATCCGCTTTGGTATTTTAGTGTGAAATTTGTCTTAGGTGTATCATTATGCAGAGTCAATAATTATAATAGCTAAAATTATTAATGCGGAAATTGAGAATGTAATTGATAGATAGAACAATTCAGGGATCAGTTTATTGGCATTGTGGTTAATCTCTCTGAAAAGTTGAGGTAGTATCTTTTTTCTTCAAATAGGTATTAGACTATGATAACAAATATAATCTTTTCAATACGCTCATATAATATCGATTTACTTCAATGCGATGGATTACATTATTTTTATTTAACAAACTAATTGTGTAAAGTTAAGGCAAATAGATAGTTAGTGTTTTTTTTGGAAAATCATCCTTCGTATTTACAAGTAATCTCATATCTTTGGTTTTAAATACGAAACCATGCGATTCCTTTTTTTTATTTTCTGTTTGCTTTTTTTAAATTCATTATACTCACAAGAAAGACTTAGCTTACTGAGTTTAAGTAGTGAGCCAGCCTTATATTTAAATAAAAAAGTTCTTATGATGGGCAATTTTGTTTTTAATTATGATAAGTCATGTCACTTTGCTGCTTCATTTTTTAGCGCACCTCCTTTACGTCGTAACGATTGGATATTAAGTGAAGATGGGAATTGTATTTATGTTACTGGCACTTGGTCTCGTACTAGCATAAAGCAGGATGGCACGCCTATTAAGCTTATTTTTTTTTGTAAAACAGAAAGATCAAAAGTATTATCTGCAAATTATATCTGATCGTATAAAACGATAATTAATAAAATAAACTAAATTTATGAACAGAAAATTATTTTTAATGCTCACAATGCTTGTGTTTTGCCTTATGGTTAGCGGGCAAGTTAAATGGACTTTTATGGTCTATCTTGATGGCGATAATGATTTAGAAGAGTTTGCCATGCTTGATTTTAATGAAATGGAACGCGTCGGTTCTTCTGCTGATGTAAATATTATTGTGCAATTTGATAGAATACCCGATTATGACACAACTCAAGGCGATTGGTCTGAAACGCGACGATATAAAGTAATTAAAGATACAGATACCAATAAAATTACCTCGCCGGTACTACAAAATCTTGGAGAAAAAAACATGGGTGATTCCTCTACATTAATTTCTTTTATTGAGTGGACAAAAACGAATTATCCCGCAAATAATTATGCCTTGATACTTTGGAACCATGGTGGTGGCTGGCGTAAAAAATCTACAGGTCATGAAATTATTTCAACAAGCAGTGTCTTTGAAAATAAATCGGCAGAGCAAATTCGTCAGTTGTTATTAAAATCAAGAGATAAACAAAATCTAATAACATCTGAAAATGTTGTAAAAGATGTATGTTGGGACGATACTGATGCGGATCACTTATCGAGTAAGGAAGTTAGTCAAGCACTAAAGATGAGTAACTTTCATCCAGATATTATAGCTTTTGATGCTTGTTTAATGGCTATGATAGAGAATTGTTTTCAGTTAAAAAACAACGCAGGAATATTAGTTGGTTCTGAAGAAACTGAACCAGGTGATGGCTGGAAGTATAATACTCTTTTGGAAGATCTAAAATCAAATCCGAATATTACCACAAGAGCATTATCCGACAAAATGGTACAACGCTATGGCGAATCGTATATTAATAATGAGGTTACTCAAAGCGCTATTGATTTGTCAAAAATAAAACCTATTGTAACAGCTCTTGATAGTATGGTTAGTTATATTATTCGTAGAGATAGTTTTTGGGATACTATAGCTGATGTATATATAAATACTGAGTCGTATGATGAACCAGATAATCTTGATTTGGCCGATTTTGCTAATGAACTTTACAATGCCGTTTCGGATGATGTGCTTAAGCAGCGTTCTTTAGCTTTATATAATGCGGTGAATGCTGCTGTAATACGAAACTATGCAACCAATGGAGCATACGACGATTCAAGAGGAATTTCCATCTATTTCCCCTACAATATAACTATTGATTATGGTTACTTAAATGGTAAATACCGTATAGCTATGCCTGATTCAAGCTTGTGGGATGAGTTTCTTGCTGTGTTTATAACAAAAAACCCTCCAGCTCCGGATTATACTGAACCAAACGATTTTTTTGCCATGGCAACTGTAATTTCAAATACCAATTCCGTTCCTGTAAAAGGCTTTTTTAAATCATCAAATGATTTATATGATGTTTATCGTTTTTTTAATGCAGCATCTGCTGACGTTCATATTGAACTCGAAGTTCCTGCTGATTATGATTTATTCCTTTACTCTGTAATCGATTATAATACCACTTTATTAGACTATTCAGCACAATATGATACAACTAAAGAAGAATTATTGTATCCCAGTCTACCTGAAGGTTATTATTTTATTGTGGTGAAGCCATTTGATTTAAGTAATGAGCCATATAAGCTAAGAATTTCCGGCATAGTAATAGATGCAGCGGCTCCAAGTACTCTTACATATTCGTATGAGCTAGGCTCACCATCATGGACCACTACTTCTATTTTACCCATGAATGGTATAGCTAATACCTATTACGTGCCTCTATACTCTATGACTGAACTTAAAGGTGTTTGGTATTATATTACTGATATTGATGTGCAGGCTGGTGGCGGAAATTCTGGTCGTTTTAAGTTTTATGGGCGCAATGAATATTTAGATGATCAAGGGAATCCTCATCTGATTAATCTCTTAGCGGATAGCATTCGTTACTTTACTCCAGCAGATACAGGATGGAATTATATTGATTTGGATGCAGATAATATTATTCTTTTCGATCGGTTTCTCGTTGGTCTTTATTGGGATGGAACTAATACGCCTGGTATTGGCTACGACTCGGTTGATATTTTTGATAATGCATTTGAATGTGTTAATGGTGTTTGGAATATCAAAAACGGAATACGTTATTACATTCGTCCAGTAGTTTATAATCCTAATAACGATGGCTATTTCCCTGGTCCTTCCTATTGCGATGGTTCTCAATATTTGACTGCCGAAACGGATTCTTTTGATGATGGAAGCGGTCTTCTGTTTTATGGGAACTTGCAAGATTGCTCATGGCTTATTGAAGTGCCAACGAATAAAAATATTCACTTATCTTTTGATACTCTTGATTTGGAAGACGGTTATGACTTTTTAGATATCTATGATTATGATGGAGGTGTTTTTACACATATTGGTAGATATACTGGGAATGACTTGCCAGCAGATATTATTTCTACTTATAATTCATTATATCTTAATTTTACTTCAGATAAATATGTTACCAGTGATGGTTGGAAAGTTCATTATACTTCAGTTGTAACGGATAAAAAAAAATCACCAGCTGAGAGTGAAATTCGAATATGGCCTAACCCTGCAAATAGCCTGATTAATGTAAATTCATCAGCAGATATCAGTAATATTAAATTAATTGATATGTATGGTCGTCAACTACTTGAGTTTTCAAGTTGTTATTCTAAAATAGATGTATCATCATTAAATACTGGCTTGTATCTTCTTAAAATACAAACAAACCAAGGCCTTATAACCAAAACGGTGCAAGTGCTTAAGTAAACTTTATTCATTTCTTTAAAGGCCAGACTGGTATTTTACTAGTCTGGCCTTTTTTGTTTTATTACTCCCGCTATGAATAATACCGCCTAATACACTCATCTTTGATTTTTATTTTATATCTTAGATTTTCGAAATACATTGAATTATTCATGAAGTAATTTTTAATCCGAATAGATATGAAACTACGTTTTTTAGGTGCAGCACGAGAGGTAACTGGAAGTAAACATTTGATTGTTACTAAAGCAGGTAAACGCATTTTACTTGATTGTGGACTTTATCAAGGCAAAGGATTAGAGACAGATGAACTGAATAAACGTATGGGTTTTAATCCGCAACAGATTGATCATATTATACTCTCGCATGCACATATCGATCATTCGGGTATGATACCCTATCTTTTTAAACTCGGCTTTACGGGTTCTGTAATTTGTACACATGCAACACGTGATCTATGTGCCATTATGTTACCTGATGCCGGGCAGATACAAGAACACGATACCATATATTTTAATAAAAAACGGGCTAAAGAAGGCTTGCCTCCCGTTGATCCTTTGTATACTAAGGACGATGCTTTAGAATGTATGAATCTTTTTATTGGGGTTCCTTACAATCGTAAATTTCAAATTAACCAAAATATTAAAGTAAAGTTCACAACAACGGGGCACATGCTTGGCGGAGGCGTGGTAAATTTAGAATTACAGGAAGACGATCATCTCGTAAAACTTGCTTACACGGGTGATATTGGACGTCCAACTAATCGTATATTGCATGCTCCTGTTAATTTTCCTCAAGCGGATATTTTAATTACAGAATCAACTTACGGTAATAGATTGCATAAAGAAATGGATAATGCGCAGGAGGAATTACTCGAGGTCGTAAAGCATACATGCGTTTCAAAAAAAGGGAAATTAATAATTCCATCGTTTAGTGTAGGTCGTACTCAAGAAATTGTTTACTCATTACATCTCTTATATAAAGCTGGTAAATTGCCTAAAATTGATGTGTATATTGATAGTCCAATGGCGGTAAATGCGACCGAGGTATTCAGATCACATCCTGAATGTTTTAATAAAAGTATTCTTCATGAGATGGAAATAAATCCTGATCCATTTGGGTTTAATAATTGCTTTTATATTCGAAGTCATGTTGATTCAATGAAGTTAAACACAATTGACAAACCTTGTATTATTATCTCTGCATCTGGTATGATGGAGGCGGGGCGTATCAAACACCATTTAGCAAATACCATTGAAGACAATAAAAATACAATTCTAGTAATAGGCTATTGCTCTAAAAATACATTAGGCGCGAAGATTTTAGCTGGCGAACCAAAAGTTTCAATTCATGGTAATGTGTATAACGTAAATGCCGAAATACGCCGTATAGAGTCTTTTAGCGGTCATGGTGATTATAAAGAAATGATTGCTTTTCTCGATTGCCAAGATCGCAATAAACTTATTAAAACATATTTGGTACACGGAGATTATGAGGCACAGAAATTTTATAAAATACAAATGGAACTCGCTGGATTTAAAAATATTTCTATCCCTGAATATGGCGAAGAAGCAGAGTTCTAAAAGATAATCAAATCAATAAAAAAAGCCGACTGTCAAAACAGTCGGCTTTTTTATTGATTTCACTAATCACTAACTACACCTTCGCAGTTACAATCTCTTTTTTATAAACCCCTTTATCAAGCTTAATTTTAACTTCCTTAAAGGCTTTAATGGTGCGATCTACATCCTCAAGAGTGTGTGCTGCTGTTGGAATAATTCGAAGCATAACTACATCTTTAGGAACAATAGGATAAATAACAATTGAACAAAAAATATTGTAGTTTTCTCTTAAATCAACTGTCATTTGGGATGCATTCTCAACACCTGCATTTTTAAAGTATACCGGGGTAACAGGGCTTTGTGATTTACCGATATCAAAACCGTTTTCTACAAGCCCTTTTTGTAACGCATTAACAATGGTCCAAAGTTTTTCGCGTAGGCTATTATCTTTTTGGCATAATTCAAGTCGTTTCATCAATCCCATAACCATAGGCATTGGAAGTGATTTAGCATATACTTGTGAACGCATATTAAATTGCATGAAGTTAATTACTTCTTTTGAACTAGCAACAAAACCGCCAATTCCGGCCATTGCTTTTGCAAAGGTACTGAAGTAAACATCTATCTGATCTTGAACACCAAAATGTTCACCAGTTCCACCACCCGTTTTACCCATTGTTCCATAACCATGAGCATCATCAACAAGCAATCTGAAGTTGAATTCTTTTTTTAATGCACAGATCTCGTCTAACTTACCGAGGTCGCCAGCCATACCAAATACGCCTTCTGTAATTACAAGAACGCCACCGCCTTGTTTTTCAGCTAATTTACTTGCACGGGCCAAGTGTTTTTTCAATCCATCAATATCATTGTGTTGATATACAAATCTTTTAGCTAGCACCATGCGTAATGCATCCATAATACATGCATGTGCTTCGCTATCGTAAACAATAACGTCATTACGGTTTACAAGGCAATCAATAATGGAAATCATTCCAGGATAGCCGAAGTTGAGCAGATACGCCGATTCTTTATTTACTGACGCTGCTAGTTTACGCTCTAATTCTTCGTGATAGCTTGTTTGCCCCGACATCATACGAGCACCCATAGGAGCTGCAAGTCCAAATTGAGCAGTTCCTTCTGTATCAGCCTTTCGTACTTCAGGATGGTTAGCCAAACCTAAATAATTATTTAAACTCCAATTCAATACGGTTTTGCCATTAAATTGCATGTGTGGACCAATTTCGCCAACTAATTTTGGGAAAAAGTAGTATCCATAACCGTATTGTTGATACTTGCCCAATGGGCCAAGATCTTTGTATTTATCAAATAAGTCTGCCATTTTTTTTAATTGTTTTATTTAAGTAAACCTGATTTTATGGCTACAAAAGTATTTAAAATTAAGGCAAAACATAAAATGAAACCATTTTTTTTCAATTATTGCTTGTAATTAGTGTATGTATGGTAACTTTTGCAAATTTGTTCGTTATTTAAAAGTACTAAAATCAAAATTTCAACACCGTTCAATTTGCTTTTTTTTTATTATACGAATGATTGTTTATATAGATGATATTTAGATGATTAATAAAACAATAACAAAACGCATTCACTTTTCTCTGGTATTCATCTGATTTTAATAAAAAATAGCATTTTATCGGAAGATTTTATACATAATTGATGTAATTTTGCAAAACTGTTTTTTATATGAAACCCACATGTAAACTTTCAGTTAACAGAAATACAGATGAAAATAGCACCATGCATGTTGATCGGGCTCCTGACCAAAAACATGTGGGTTCAATTCGACCTATATAAAATAATTATTTACGGATGAAATATTTAAAGATCTGTTTGTTAGCCCTTGTTGTACTTTCTGCATGCAGTAAGTATGAACGCATACTTAAAAGTGAAGACTTTGGCTATAAGTATCGCAAAGCGGTTGATTATTATACTGAGGAAGACTATCTTAAAGCATCTGCCTTATTCGATAATATTTCTACTTTTTATAGAGCTACTAATAAAATTGATACCATAAATTATTTTAATGCTATGTGTCAATATAAAATTGGTGATTTTATGATGGCGGCACATTTCTTTAATCAATTTGCTGATTATTACCCTAACAGCCAATTTCTTGAAGATGCTGAATACATGAATGCATATTGTTTTTATAAATCTTCACCGAAACCGAGTCTTGATCAAACATATACAATTAAGGCAATTGAGTTATTTCAACTTTTTATTCGTAAATTCCCAAGTAGTAAATATGTTCCTGAAGCCAAAACGAATGTGGTGGAATTGCATAATAAGTTGATTGATAAATCATTCATGAATGCTAAATTATATTTTGATATTGAACAATATAAAGCTTCCATCATTGCTCTCAACAATAGCTTAAGCGATTACCCCGACAGTAAATACCGTGAAAACATTTTGTTTCTTCTAGTAAAATCAAATTTTCTATTAGCAAGTAACAGTGTAAAAGCAAAAAAGAATGAACGATTTCAATCGGCTATTGATGCGTATTACTCTTTTATTGATGAGTTTCCTTCAAGTCAATATGTTAATGAGGTGAAGAAAATTTACGAGTTAAGTAAAAATGAATTATTGCAAAGTAATAACTAATACAAATAAGGTAATGATAGACTATAAAAAATCTAAAGCTCCTGCTAGCACAGTAACCCGCAACATTGACGAATTAGAATGCCCTACTGGCAATCTATATGAAAGTATTGTGGTAATTTCAAAAAGAGCCAATCAGATTAATAAAGAAATGAAAGAAGAACTTGACCGTAAACTGGAAGAGTTCGCCTATTATGCCGATAACTTTGAGGAAGTTTTTGAAAATCGCGAGCAAATAGAGATTTCTAAATTTTATGAGCGCCTTCCTAAGCCTCATTCTATTGCTACACAAGAATTTCTTGAAGGACAAATATATTTCCGCAATCCGAATAAAGTTAAAAAATAACTCCTTCGGTGCTTAAAGGCAAGAAAATTATATTGGGCATAACCGGAAGTATAGCTGCTTATAAATCAGCTATTCTTGCTCGTTTATTAATGAAAAATGGTGCTGAGGTTCGTGTTGTAATGACTCCTTATGCATCTGATTTTATTACCCCTGTTACTATGTCTGCTCTCACTGGTAATCCTGTCGATATGGATTTTTTTAATGCTACTGATGGGACATGGCATAGTCACGTCGATTTAGCAACGTGGGCCGATGCGATGCTTATTGCACCCGTTACTGCAAATACAATGGCAAAAATGGCCTGGGGCTTGGCAGATAATCTTCTGCTTACTACTTATTTATCAGTTACATGCCCTGTCGTAATTGCTCCTGCAATGGATTTGAATATGTTCAAACACCCTGCTACGTTAAATAATATTGATATACTTCGCCAGCGTGGTAATCATATCATAGAGCCCGCATCAGGTGCTTTAGCCAGTGGCTTGCAGGGTAAGGGAAGGATGGAAGAGCCTGAAAATATAGTATCAAATCTCATTGAAATTCTTATTTCTTCTAAAACAAGTAAAAAACTTGTTTTAGAAAAAAAAAAACACAAGGCTTAAAGGTTCTTATTACAGCAGGCCCAACGTATGAAGCCATTGACCCTGTTCGCTTTATAGGAAATTCCTCATCAGGTAAAATGGGTTTTGCCCTTGCTGAAGTTTTTGCTGCTCGCGGGGCTGAGGTTGTTCTTATTGCTGGCCCTGTTGCTATTCCTACACCTCCTGGTAATATTAAAAGAATTAACGTAGTGAGTGCTGAACAGATGTTTAGTGTTTGTAAAATGGAGTTTCCATTTTCTGATTTGGCAATTATGGCGGCTGCAGTTGCTGATTATCGTCCTGCTTCTTTTTCCAAAAATAAAATAAAACGTGAAAATTCGAGTTTATCTATTGAATTAGAAGCAAACAGAGATATTGCTGCTGCATTAGGCGAATTAAAAACATCCAAGCAATATTTGGTGGGTTTTGCCCTTGAAACGGACAATGAAATAAATAATGCGACTAAAAAAATGAAGACCAAAAACCTTGACCTTATTGTGTTGAATTCTTTGCGTGATGTTGGTGCGGGTTTTGGATTTGATACGAATAAAATTACCATCATTGACCGTAATAATATTATGCGTAAATTTGACTTGAAAAGTAAAGTTGCGGTTGCTGAAGATATTGCAAACGTAATAACCGAATACATTTAGCAAAATGAAAAAGACTTTATTATTTTTATTCCTTTTAGCATTATTCAATGTTAAAATACAAGCACAAGAGTTACGTTGTATGATTAGTGTTGTATATAGCAAAATTCAAACGAGCGAACGTCAAATCTTTGATGAGATGCAAACGACTCTTTATGAATTTATGAACAATACTAAATGGACCAATAATGTATTCTCAATTGATGAACGCATTGAATGTTCTATCCTTATAAATCTTGATCAACAAGTATCCCAAAATGAATTTAAAGGAACAATGCAGATTCAATCGAGCCGTCCCATTTTTAACTCCTCATATAATTCTGTGTTGTTAAATTATAAAGATAATGATGTTCAGTTTATTTATACAGAAAATGAGCCGATTGAGTTTACACCAGCTACGTTTACTAATAACTTGGCATCAATGCTTGCTTTTTATGCATATATAATTATTGGCCTCGATTATGATTCGTACTCTTCTGAAGGCGGAAGTGAATTTTATCAAAAAGCAGAAACAATTGTTACCAATGCTCAAAATGCTAAAGAGAAAGGATGGAAAGCTTTTGAAAGCAATGAACATAAAAATAGATATTGGTTGGTGAACAATCTTATAGATTCAAAGTATAAGCCTATGCGTGATTTCTTATACAATTATCATCGCTTAGGGCTTGATAATATGGCAGATAAATCAAATGAATCACGCGCCCAAATGGCCAAAGATATTGAATTGTTACAGAAATTGTATCGCACAAAACCCGATCCATTTATGCATGTACTTAAGATAATGTTTGATGCTAAATCGGAAGAGTTTGTTGATGTTTTTTCTGAATCACCTATGGATGAAAAACAACGTGTTATTAGAATTTTATCTGAAGTAGATCCTTCAAATTCGGAAAAATATAATAAGATAAAAGGAAGCGAGAACTAGATTATATTTTTAAATGCTCAAAAGCCTTTCAATACAAAACTATGCACTTATAACTAATCTGGAAATAAAATTCTCAGATGGTTTATCAATTATTACAGGTGAAACAGGTGCTGGTAAATCTATCATTATGGGCGCTTTATCAATGCTTTTAGGCCAACGTGCTGATCGTTCTGTATTACGTGATGTTGAACGTAAAGCTATTATTGAAGGTGTTTTCGATATTCGTTCGTATAATATAAAATCATTTTTCAAAAAATATGATATCGACTATGATGATAACACAATCATTAGAAGAGAAATTATGCCTGATGGAAAATCGAGAGCGTTTATAAATGATTCCCCGTTTAATCTTAATATGCTTCGGGAGCTTGCTATTCGCTTGGTTGATCTGCATTCTCAGCATGAGAATTTAGATCTTGGGGATAATCTTTTTCAGTTAAATATTGTTGATACTCTTGCAGGTTCTTTAGACAAGGTCGCTGTATACTCTCGGCAATTTATTGAATATAAAACCCTAATTGCATCATACCAAACAATAAATGATCAGATAAATAAAGAGCAAGCAGATAAAGATTATTGGCAATATCAATACGATCAATTAAACCAAGCAAATCTTATTTCAGGAGAACAAGAGCTCGCGGAGCAAGATTTGCAAGCAATGGAACATTCCGAAGAAATAAAACAATCATTATTACGAGCAGCTACTATATTATCTGATGAGGAAATTGCTGTTCTTGTACAGTTAAAAGAAGTCCGTGAATGTTTATCTCGAATTTCTGCTCATTACCCCAAAGCAAAAGATCTTACTGATCGTGTAAATCAAACATATATTGAATTAAAGGATTTAGCTGCCGAAATGAATCGTCAATCTGATTCAATCGATCATGATGCTGAAAAGCTAACATATATTAAAGAACGTTTAGATTTGATCTATTCTTTACAACAGAAATATAAGATTCAAACTGTAGATGAATTGATTGCTTTTAAAGAAGATTTGGCAAAAAAACTCGATATAATTGGGAATTCGGGTGAGCGTCTTGATAAAATGAGAACTCAAATTCAAGAAATGAAAACAAAGCTTGAGTTTTTAACTGCTGAAGTATCAGATTTACGTGCCCAAATGATAGCTCCTACAGAATCAAATATTGCTGACATTTTAAAACAGTTAGGTATTTCAAATGCTGTATTTAAAATTGCTATTGAGCCAACAAGTGAACTTATATCAACAGGTGCTGATAAAATTCAGTTTCTATTTTCGGCAAATAAAAATGAGGCATTAAAAGATATTGCCAAAGTTGCTTCTGGGGGTGAGATTTCACGTTTTATGCTGAGTCTAAAATATTTGGTTTGTTCCAAAATGGCATTGCCAACTATTATTTTTGATGAGATTGATGCGGGTGTTTCTGGCGAAATTGCTGATAAAATGGGTAATATTATACGTTCAATGGCATCTAATATGCAGGTGATATGTATTACTCATTTACCTCAGGTGGCCTCAAAAGCAAATAATCACTATTTTGTGTATAAAAAAGACGATCAAAAAGCTACAAGCACATATATTAAGAGATTAAATGAAGATGAGCGTTTAATTGAAATAGCTAAAATGCTTAGTGGAGAGGCTATTACTGAAGCAGCTATGAGTAATGCACGTGAATTATTATTAAGGCGATAAATATCATGTTTTAATACTAGTAAAAGATCAGTATATTTAATTTTATTTGAGATATAAACTAATATAGAGAAAAGATGGCGTATAATTTACTGAAGGGAAAAAGAGGTATCATATTTGGTGCATTGAATGATAAAAGTATTGCATGGAAAGTTGCTGAAAAAGCACATGAAGAAGGAGCCAAATTTGTATTAACGAATACTGCGGTTTCAATACGAATGGGTACATTAAATGAACTCGCAGCCAAAACTGGCTCAGAGGTGGTTGCTGCGGATGCTACTAGTTTGGTGGATCTTGAAAATTTGTTTATTCGTAGTATGGAGATTCTTGATGGTAAAATTGATTTTGTGCTGCACTCTATTGGTATGTCAATGAATGTTCGAAAGGGTAAAGCGTATGACGATTTAGATTATGATTATTTCCTAAAAACAATTGATATTTCTGCTTTGTCTTTTCATAAGATGTTACAAATTGCGAAGAGGCTTGACGCTATAAGTGAATGGGGTTCCGTTGTTGCTCTCACGTATATTGCAGCACAAAAAACCATTCATAATTATAATGATATGGGTGAGGCAAAAGCCATTCTTGAATCAATTGGTCGTAGTTTTGGTTATATTTATGGTACAGAAAAGAAAGTTCGTGTAAATACCATTTCACAATCACCTACGCTAACTACTGCTGGTAGCGGTATTAAAGGCTTTGATTTTCTTGTTGATTTTACCGAACGTATGTCTCCTCTAGGTAATGCCTCTGCCGATGATTGTGCCGATTTTTGCTTAGTGATGTTTAGTGATTTATCTCGTAAGGTTACCATGCAAAATATCTTTCATGATGGTGGGTTTTCGGCAATGGGCATGAGCCAAAATGTAATGAAAAAATACGATAAAGGGTCTGAATGGTTCTAGTATTTTGAAATTTGGTGAGTTCAGTTAATGTTTTAAGCATTATCTATTTATCATGAAAAATTAGTAAATATTAATTTATATTTATGAGGTTTCTTTTTTTTTAATTCCTATCCTTCTTTTATTTTCATGCAAAGAGAATAAAACTCTTATTGTTAAAGAAATTAATGATAATTGGAAATTTCATCAATCCGATAAGGATCAATGGTATAATGCTTCTATGCCGGGTACTGTACATCTTGACTTATTAAAAAAATAATTTGATCCCTAATCCGTACTACCGTTTTAATGAAGATAGTATTCAGTGGGTTGAGCGTAAAGATTGGGAATATGCCACTACTTTTAAAGTATCAAAACTTATTTTCAATAAAAAATATGTTGAGCTTACGTTTGAAGGTCTCGATACCTATTGTGATGTGTATTTAAACGACTCATTATTATTTCGAGATGATAATATGTTTATTGCTCATACTATTAACGTAAAACCCTATCTTCTAAAGGGAAATAACCGCCTAAGACTCTATTTTCATTCACCTGTAAACGAAGGAATGAAAAAGTTAAAACAAATTAACTATATCTTAAGAGTTTCTAATGAACAAGCTCCCATTGGTCAGCAAACTAATATTTTTACTCGTAAAGCACCTTTTCATTATGGTTGGGATTGGGGCCCACGTATTGTGACATCTGGTATTTGGCGATCTGTTTTTTTTAAGGCATATGATGATTGTAAAATTGAGGATGTTTATTTTGCACCAAAGGAAATTTCAAATGAGAAGGCGGTGTATGATGCCTACATTGAGATTAAAGGCGATTCGATCCCTCTTAAAATACATGTATTAATTAATGGAGTGTTAGTTGCTGAGAAATTAACATCTGGTTCTGTGCTTGTTCCTTTTTCGATAAATAATCCAAAGCTATGGTGGACATGGGATTTAGGTAATCCTTACCTTTATAAAATAGAGATTCAAATTTTTAAAAAAGAGGCAATTATTGATTCTAAAACACTTGAATTAGGGGTACGTAAGCTCGAATTGATTCAAGACTCAACACTTAACGGACGAACGTTTTATTTTAAACTGAATGGCGTTGCAGTGTTCTCTCGAGGTGCAAATTACATTCCGCCTGATATCTTAAAACCATCGGGTCACATTGATAAATATGAACGTGTATTGAATGATGCCATTGGTGCAAACATGAATATGCTTCGTGTTTGGGGAGGCGCTATTTATGAGGATGATATTTTTTATAGTCTATGCGATAAGAAGGGGGTACTTATTTGGCATGATTTTATGTTTGCCTGTGGGCTTGTACAAGGCGATACCGGCCATTTGAATGATATTCGTAAAGAAGCAGAATATAATGTAAAACGTTTGCGAAATCATCCTTGTATGGCTCTTTGGTGTGGTAATAATGAAAATTTAATTGCTTGGTATAATTGGAACTGGAGAAATAATTATGATACTGAAATTTTAAAATTCTTGTATCAAACCTATCGAAAAGTATTTCTTGATATACTTTCCCTCGGCTGTTAAAAAATATGATAATCAAATCTCATATTGGTCGTCTTCGCCATCTTCTTATGGCGATACCATTCCTGATCGAAAGTCAGGAGACGAGCATGATTGGTCTGTTTGGTTTTCATTTAAGCCGTTTAAAAAATACGGAATTAATACGGCCCCTTTTGTTAGTGAATATGGAATGCAGTCTTTTCCTGAAATGGCTTGCATAAATTCATTTGCTGAGAGTAGTGATACTGGTATTTACGCTCCTCTGATGATGCACCGTCAACGAATCCAAATGAATTGGATTAAGCCTGGCTATAACGGTACAAATAATATGGAGTATTATATAAATATGTATTTTAAAAAGCCAAAAGGATTTAACGATTTTGTAAATACAAGTATGATTATGCATGCGTATGGTCTCTCTAATGCAATAATGTATCATCGTATAAATAAACCCAATTGTATGGGCAGTTTGTTTTGGCAAATTGATGATTGCTGGCCTACCATGTCATGGTCTACTGTTGATTATCAAGGGCAATGGAAGCCTTCACATTATGCTGTTAAAAAGGCTTTTCAGCCTATTGCTGTTTTTGTTGTTTGTGATTCTCTGATGGCACGTATCTATGCTGTTTCGGATATTAAAAAAGATAGCAGTTTGAACTTAAATTGGAAACTATATAATTTTGATGCTTCCATTTTACGACAGGATTCGCTTAAATTTATTTTGAAGGCGGGAGCGTCTGTTTTGGTTTCAGAAATAAATATTCAAGCTGAATTGAAAAATTTACGCAATCTTATCCTAAGAGCACAGCTTAAAAATAATACGTCAATAATCTCAGAATCAGATGGATTATGGCTTACTTTTATAGATTTAACCCTTGAGGTTCCAAAACTTAAAGTGACGGCTATTAATAAGAAAAAATACTCAATTTCGTCTGATAAATTAGCTCTTTTTGTTTTTTTAAGTGAAGCCAATGGTCAGAGATACAGCGATAACTGTATTAATTTGCTACCCAATGAGCATAAAATTATTGAAGTATTACATTCTTCTAATAATTTTGAAATACCTCAAATTCATTGCTTGAACGAGAGATAAAATTTGACTCGTGTTTGGATATTTTGTAAATTTGAATTTCTTTATAGTATCAAATGGCATTAATTTATTTCTTATATGGTCCGCTTTTATTGCTGATTTCACCACGTTATGAAACTATTTTCACCACTGGCTACGATCAAGCATTAGGCTATATAAATGAACACCGATTTGAAATTAACCAATCGCTCGATCAAAGGGAAGGGGAGAAGGAAGTTATGCTTTCTGTAGCTTTTCCTGAGCTTATCCGTTATTCGTATCTAATTGATTTCTTTCAAGAAACCGCTAATGAGGTTATTTATATTCATTATGGTAAAGAAAAGGCTGATTTTTCTATTGGCCATTTTCAAATGAAACCCTCATTTGTAGAAAAGCTAGAACATTATACCAAGCAGTCACAATCAATCGATGCTAAATATAATAGAGTGTATCGCTACAGCGCTACAGATGAAATTGGAATACGAACTGAACGAATTGCACGGTTAAAAAGATCAGACTGGCAACTTTTCTACTTAAAATGTTTTTATGCTGTAATGAATGATCGTTTTGGAAATCTGAAGTGGGAGTCGCGATCAGATATGATTCGTTTTTACTCATCGGCCTATAATCATAATTTAGAGGCTTCATTTGAAGAGATTGATCGTTTCTCTAAAAGCGAGTTTTTTCCTTATGGAAAAGACTACTCCAAAGATCAGTATTCTTATAGTAAAATATCAGTATACTTTTATCTTCACAGTTGGCCTGATGTGAAAAAAGACCTTGAGCAATAAGCGATCTATCAATAAGTAATGCGTCAGCTTATCACTTTTCGATAATGTTTATAGTTTTATAAATATCTTGTTATGCAACGTTGCCGTTGTTTTCTCTACAAACTTATTCTACATCATGCTTACAAAATCCAAGGCGCTCGTTTTTTTCGATATCTCCTAAAGGCTCAATATGTACAATAATATCATAAATATTGTCCACTTTTTCTCTAATTTTTGTTTCCACCTTATTGGCAATTTCATGAGCTTCTTTTAGTGGAGTAGTTCCATCTACCTCAATATCCATAATAATCATATAGGCATTACCAATTTGTTTACTTCTAACTCTATGTGCATTATAGGCACCTTTTACTTCTTCAACGGCTTCAAAAATATGATTGTATATTTTGGGGTTTTTAACACCATCCATTAGTTCAATATTGGTGTCGAGAAAAATTTCAATGGCTCCTTTTAAAACAATAATACTTAAGACTAATGCGGCTATTGGATCTGCAATTGGCATGTTCAAGTATTTTGAAACAAGCAAGCCAATTAATACGGTTGACGAAATAAGTACATCGTACTTCATGTTTTTTGCATTGGCAATGAGCATAGTACTATCTGTTTTTTTGCCAATTTTATATTGATATAAGGCAAGAAACATTTTACCAGCAATAGAGAAAAGTGTAACTATAACCGCAGTCATCTGTGGTATTTGAGTTTCTTCAGGATGCATTAAACGTTGTATGGAAGAGATTAATAATTGCATCCCCGCATAGAATATGAAAAACGATAAGGTTTTAGCTGCAATGGAGTCAGCCTTCTCATGCCCAAATGCATGTTCTTTATCTGGTGGTTTGCTAATTATTCCTGCGGTTAATATTGTAATGAGCGATATAATAACGTCAATTGATGAGTCAATACCATCACCTACTACAGCGAGGCTACCAGCAAATAAACCAACTGATATTTTAAGAACAGCTAGTATTCCATTGCCTCCAAAGCTTATCCATGAAGCTTTAAGAATTAGTTTGGTTTTATTGTCTCTCATTTTTGGTGTTTTAGTTTTAGTGGTTTACGCTTCCAATGAAGCAATGTTCTTTACAGCATTCGTAGCCAAATTGCAGTGTGGTATGGTAAATACAAAAGTGTTCAGCTAAGTGCGTTTCAATCTGTTTTCGCAACACTATTGTTTCACTTATTTTGATATCATCATTCAGTTCTAGATGACATTCAAAGTGAATAATACTATCCGTGAGGTTCCAGGCGTGAACGTGATGAATATTTTTTATTCCAGGCATACGCTCTAAGTCTAATTTTATTTTCATTAAATCAAGACCAATAGGTGTTCCTTGCATTAATATATTAATTGATTCTTGAACAATTTTAATGGATTCATACAAAATATAGATGCCAACAATAACGGTTATTAAAGGATCGATCCAATATATTTTTGAAAAGTACAGTAATAATCCAGCAACAATAACTGCTACAGAACTGAATACATCACCAAGTAAATGTAGGTATGCAGCCCGTATGTTTATATTTCCGTGTTGGTGTTTTCTTAAAAGAAAAACGGAAAGTAAATTTGCTATTAATGCGATGGTTGCCGTGATGAATATTACTAAACCATTAACAGGTATTGGATTAATGAATCGTTCATAAGCTTGTATAAATAAAAATAGTGTAATAGAGATGAGAACGATGGAGTTTATGAGTGCCGATAGAATTTCAATGCGATTGTATCCGAATGTTTTATTGACATTTAAGGCTTTACGGCTTATCTTTTGTGCAAAATATGCTATAAACACAGCGGTTGTATCACCCAAATTGTGCAAAGCATCTGATAGAAGTGCTAAACTTCCCGACCATATTGCTGCAATAAATTCTGTAACCGTGATGAATAGATTTAGCATCATCGAGAGGAGCAAGCTTCGACCAGAATCTTCAGTCTGTGCATGATGATGATCGACTCCCATATTGTATTATTTACGCGGGTTTAAAATGATTTTCTTTTTGTATGAAATATAAAGAAATAGTAAGCCGGCTATAATAAATGGGATGCTGAGTATTTGCCCCATATTTAATGACATATTTGCTTCAAATTCTACTTGGGTCTCTTTAATATATTCAATAAGAAAGCGAGCTGTGAAAAGCAAAACTAAAAACCATCCGAAAAGACTTCCACTATAAAATTTCGTATCTTTTTTATAATAAATAGTATATAATAAAATGAAAATGGCTAGATATATTAAAGCTTCATAAATTTGAGTTGGGTGTTTTGGAACAGTTTCGTTGTTTTGTGCAAAAATAAAACCCCATGGTAAACTCGTTTGATGTCCGTATATCTCGCTATTCATTAAATTGCCCATACGAATAAAAAAGCCAGATAAAGCGACTACAATAACAATACGGTCAAGTATCCATAAATAATGAATCTTATGTTTTCGAGCAAAGAGATACATTCCTAATAATATGCCTATCGCTGCACCATGACTCGCCAAGCCACCATGCCATATCATTAATATTTCTAATGGGTTAACTAAGTAGTAATCGGGCTGATAAAATAAACAATGCCCTAGTCGAGCCCCTAATACTACCCCTATGACCATGTATATAGTAAGACTATCGAGTATTTCAATGGCAAGCCCTTCTTTCTTGAAAAATCGCTGAAATATATAATATCCTGCAAGAAAAGCTGAAGCAAATAAAACACCATACCAACGAACTTGCAGGTCACCTAGCGTCAGTATCTGAGGTTTAACATCCCAGAAAATATATAATAAAGTCATATTATAAGATTAATTAATAGTTTTAGACTCGGAGCGTTTTTTGTATGTTTGCATCACAAAGATTATAAAAATAATTAAGTTTTGAAGAATCTAAGCTATTTTATAGGTGTTTTATTCGTTTCTTGTGCATTTCTTACCTCTTGTGCACGTATAGGTTCGCCTGAGGGTGGTCCAATAGACAAGGAATCTCCCGTTTGTATTAAGTCGGATCCTGCAAATTATTCGAAATCATTTAAAGGCAAAAAGATTAAAATTGATTTTGATGAGTTTGTTAAGCTGAATGATTTAACGAAGGAATTCGTTGTTTCGCCCCCTTTTGATGTGGATGCTGAGATTATTTCCCTAGGTAAACGAATTGATGTAACTATTGCCAGTAAGCTTAAGGAGAATACTACCTATAATTTAAACTTCGGAAATTCAATAGCTGATAATAATGAAAATAATGTATTAAAATCGTTTCAATATGTTTTCTCAACAGGTTCTTATATTGATTCACTAAGTTTTAGGGGAAATATTATGGATGCATATACGATGCACCCTCTAAAGGAAAGATGTTTTGCTGTATTGTATTCTGATTATGCATTGGATAGTTTTAAAACGAAAAAGCCTTCTTTTATAGCTGCAACCGACGAGAAAGGTGATTTTTTATTTTCAAATTTACCCTATGATACATTCAGATTATATGCTTTATGTGACGAAAATAAAAATCTGTTTTTTGATCTTTCTACTGAACTTATTGCCTTTTCTGATACACTAATCCTTCTTAATGAAAAGTATTATATTCAAATACTAAAAGCTGATACAATAAGTTTTTCCGATTCTACCTATAAAAAACTTTCTTTAATTGCTCAAGACAGTATTAAATCAAGAGCAGATAGCATTGAAAATGCTAAATTTATGCAGTATTTTCCTAATGTAAATTTATTATTGTTTGAGGAAGAAAATAAAGTTTATAATCAATATGTAAAGGACTATGAAAGAGTTGATGCCCGTCGACTGAGAGTATATATGAATAGGCCAATGCGTGATACATTGAAATTAACTCCTTTGGATTCTTTTGGAATGATTGATTGGAATTTGACTATTGCCAATAAAACAGTTGACTCATTTAATATTTGGCTAAAAGATACAAGTCTTATTAGAAAGGAGAAGTTGCAAATTCTTTTTACCTATGAAAGTATTGATACCAATAATGCTGATTATATACGAACAGATACCTTGAGCTTTTTCTATAAACCTAAGCCAACACGAAAGAAGCAGGTTATTGATACATTGCCGAGAGAAATACTAAAATACAACACGAGTGTGAAAAGTGGAGGCCGAATTGATTTAAATTCAGTTTTCAAAATAGAGTCGAATACGCCAATCGCTTCTGTTGATACTTCTAAAATTAAACTCTTTAAAATTATTGATACGCTTTTATTCCCATTAAATTATAGATTATCTATGTTCGCGGCTACTTTAAAAGATAGTATTAATAATAGTAGAAGTTTTAATGTCGTTTTTCCAATAATAGAATCAATGAAATATGAAATTCAGATTCTGCCCGAAGCTATTACCGATATTTATACTGTAACCAATGATTCTTTGGAGGTGTCATTTTCAGCAAATGCAGAAGATATGTATGGTAAGATTATCGTTGAGCTTAAAAATGTTAGCGGTCAACTAGGAGTTCAATTGCTTTCACCATCAGGTAATACCATTGCTGAGAAATCAATTAGTACATCATCAAAAATCAACTTCAATTATTTGTATGCAGGGGAGTATCAAATGAGAATTATTTTTGATGATAATAATAATGGTAAGTGGGATACTGGTGATTTAATACTTCAAAAGCAAGCAGAAAAAGTACTGTATTTTGATCAAGCAGCAAAGGTCAAATCAGGCTGGGATACAGAATTAGAATGGACTATACCTAAATAGTTATTTGCTTCGTGAATGTTTGAAAAATATGTTAAACATTGCTTTCTGAAAGTATTTAAGATCGGTTAAGAAAGGATTTTTATCATAAGCATTAAGATAGTTCAACTCTGATTCAATAATATCTTCAAGGGTTTTAGGTAGGTCAGCATAAAACGGGGGAATTAGCCCAGGTTTGTATTTTATGCGTTTTTGCTTTAGCTCATCGCTATAAAGATTGAAATAATGCTGGCTCAAGGGTCGAACTCCGATTAGTTTGAGATCGCCTTTTAATAGGTTCCAAATCATGGGTAATTCATCAATCCATAATTTTCGCATATAACTCCCAATAAAAGATACCCTAAAATCATTCTTAAATTTGCCCCCTTCTTCGAGATTGAATTTTTTGTAAACGTAATCTTGCAGGTATTCGGCATAGGGATGCATCGTTCGAATCTTATATACCTTAATGGTTTTGCCATTTTTTCCAACCCTTTTTAAGGAAATTATGGGGCCGTAGGTAGGGTTCTCATCAAAGGCTGGATCTCCCTTTTTTCGTGCAATAAAATAAAATAAACTCCCTATGGCTTGTTCATCAATAACTTCAAATCCACATGAATATAATCGGCCCAGTATTTCGGCACGAGCCATAACTCGGTTAAGTCCTTTAGTAAGAAAGAAATAAATCTGTTTTGTAATGGGAAACTTTGGAAATACTCGCTTTAGTATAAAGTCAAATGAATAGTACAAATAATTGAATCCAACAATATATTTTTTAAGAATGCGTTCTTTGCGAAGGTCTTTAGATTCAGCGCTACCAATGAATATACATTCGTTTGAAAATCGAATATTGATTCCCTCAAAAAACTTATTTACATGTCTTATGTCATTGATTTTGTGAAGGTTGATTATGGCTTTGGGATCAACTACTGAAAATGTATCAATATTAAATATATTGGTTGTTGATACCACAATTGTGTCCATAGAGAGGTCGGCATATTGCTGAATGAACTGGTAAGCCTCATAACCCGCCTCTGAAATAATGAGGTCTTTTAAAAAAGAAACGCGTACACAACGTATATTTTCTTTATGAATATGGTCGTATGAGAAGTTTTGTGTATTCAATTTTGCATGCTGCTAATAAGATAGCATAATTCAATATTATTTATTTTATTTGGTTATTGTCAGTAAAAAAAAGATTATTTTCGCCTGAATTCAAAAAACGTGATATTATGAAGTATTATTCCCGCCTGAATACCATCATTGGATGGATCGTTTTAATCTTTGCATCGGCAGTTTATATGCTAACAGCTGAGGCTTCCACTAGTTTCTGGGACTGTGGAGAGTTTATTGCTACAGGTTATAAATTAGAAATAGGGCATCCTCCTGGAGCGCCAGTATTTATGATTATTACCCGTTTTTTCACTCTCTTTGCATCAGATATTTCGCAGGTAGCTTTAATGGCTAACTATATGTCAGGCATTGCTAGCGGTTTTACTGTATTATTTCTTTTTTGGTCTGTAACACATTTAGCTCGAAAGATTGTTATTAAAACCGAATCGGATTATACTATGTCAAATATTATTGCCATTATTGGTAGTGGCTTGATAGGTGCTGTTGCATTTACATTTACTGATACAATTTGGTTTTCGGCTGTTGAGGGTGAGGTGTATGCTATGTCGTCTTTTTTTACTGCTATTGTTTTTTGGGCAATTTTAAAGTGGGAAAATGAAGCGGATGAGCCACATGCAAACCGATGGATCATTCTAATTGCATATCTTATGGGTTTGTCTATTGGAGTCCATTTGTTAAACTTGCTTACAATACCTGCTATTGTATTGGTGTATTATTTTCGTAAATACACTTTTAGCTGGAAGGGCTTATTTATTTCTTTGTTTCTATCAATATTAATTCTTGCCGTTATACAATATGGAGTTATTCAATATGTGTTACGAATAGCTTCTATGTTTGAACTCATGTTTGTAAATTCTTTTGGATTGCCTATTAGTTCTGGTTTACTATTTTTTGGTTTAGTTCTTGTAAGTGCTCTTTTATATGGTATTTACTTTACACATAAAAAACGTAAAGTTTTATTAAACACAATTCTTTTGTCTCTTACAGTTATTTTAATTGGTTATTCTTCTTTTGCAATTATTGTTATTCGTTCGTTGGCAAATCCACCAATGGATGAAAACAATCCTGAAAATTTCTTTTCGCTTGAATCGTATGTTAATCGTGAGCAATATGGTGATCGCCCATTAATGTTTGGCCCAGTATATAATGCACCTATAACAGGAATAAAGATTGGAAGACCTTATTATTTGCCTCGTGGCGATAAATATGTTAAAACGACAGAACGAAGAGACTATGAATACGATGAACGCTTTATGATGTTCTTCCCTCGTCTTTATAGCCGAAAAGATGAACATATTAAAGCGTATGATCAGTGGGCACATATTAAAGGAACCCCGATTCAGGTAATGGGGCGGGATGGCAAAAATCAAACTGTCAGAAAGCCAACATTTGGTGAGAATATTACCTATTTCATTAAATATCAGATAGGTCACATGTATTTTAGATATTTTATGTGGAATTTCTCCGGAAGACAGAATGATATCCAAAGTTATGGTGAAGTTAATAATGGGAATTGGATAACTGGAATTAAGTTTATTGATGAATTGTTTTATGGCACTCAAGATAATTTACCTGTATCTGTGAAAGATCATAAATCAAGAAATAAATACTATCTCTTGCCATTCATATTAGGTTTGATCGGTATGTTTTATCAGGCGGATAAAAACAAGAAGGATTTTTTAGTGGTGTTAACATTGTTCTTTATGACGGGTATTGCCATATTACTATATCTGAACCAACCTCCAATGGAGCCACGTGAACGAGATTATACCTATGCCGGATCATTTTATGCCTTTGCAATTTGGCTCGGATTAGGTGTTTTGGGTATATATAGTTTTCTTAGCAGTAAAATTAAAAAACTCCCAGCGGCGGCAATTTCTATTTTGCTAACTACTAGCGTGCCTGTTTTATTGGGTACAGAGAATTGGGATGATCATGATCGTTCAGGGCGTTATACAGCAAGAGATATGGCGTATAATTACCTTATGTCGTGTGCTCCCAATGCAATACTTTTTACCAATGGTGATAATGATACATTTCCTCTATGGTATCTTCAGGAGGTTGAAGGTGTTCGTACTGATGTACGTGTAGTGAATTTGATGTTATTAAATACGGATTGGCATATTGTGCAAAGTAAACGTAAGGCATACGAATCAGATGCTCTACCAATCTCAATGCCTGATGAGAAAATTGTGGAAGGTATAAATAACGTTGTATACATCGATAAACGCGTAGATCGTTATGTGCCTATTAAGGAAGTCATTGATTTTGTCCGTTCTGATGATCCTCGTATGAAGGTAATGTCGCAAGACGGAGAGCGTATGGATTTTATTCCAACGAATAAATTTATTTTACCTATTAATGCAGCTGAAGTTATTAAGAATGGTACTGTTAGTGCAAAAGATTCAAGCCTCATTTTACCTGAAATTCGTTGGGAAGTAAATAATGAATATTTCACTAAAAGCGAATTGATGGTTTTAGATATTTTGGCAAATAATAATTGGAAACGTCCTATTTATTTTGTGTCTCCAGGTAGAGAGAATACCTTGGGTCTCGATGATTATTTGCAGAATGAAGGCTATGCGTATCGTTTAGTTCCAATTCGTACCACTGCTAGAGGTTACTTAAGTGTTGGACGAATGAATTCCAATGACTTATATAATAAAGTAATAAATGTATATCGCTGGGGACGAATGAATGAGCCAGATGTTTATTTAGGACATTTTGATCTCCGAACCATTCAGGTTACGCGTGTACGTAATATCTTTCATCAGTTGGCAGATGTTTTAATTGCTGAGAATAAGAACGATTCAGCCCTAAAGGTTATTGATAAAGCAATGTTGTTAATGCCGCATGAAAAAGTACCCTATGATTATTATATACTCGATTTAATTGATGATTATTATAGAATTGGAGCAACAGAAAAAGCAAATAAAATTGTACTTCAGTTTGCAAAAATAAATTATGAGGATTTCGTATATCAGAATAAATTAAATAAACGTTTTAATGGCCTGCTTAGTCGAGATTTGCGTATTGCCGCTGAATATACCCGTAGCCTTGAAATGTTAGCAATGCAATATGGGCAGAACGATCTGCAAAAGGAAGTAAATACACTATTTCAGATAATGGCTCCGGTAATGCAACAACCTATGCAATAAGTATTAAAAGAATCTAATAGTAAGGCTGCGACTTAATTTGCAGCCTGGCTATTAGATAATCTTTGTTAGCCCTTTAATCTTATTCTTTTAATTGTAAATAGTAATTACAAAGAAATGAATTGCGTTAAAATTATTTTTTTTTATATTTAATGCAAAAATTTATAAACACAGAGCATTAATCATTAATACGTATGGCAAAACAAACGAAGTATTTATTGACAGAAGATGAGATGCCCAAGCAATGGTATAACCTAGCAGCTGATCTTCCAACTCCTATGCAGCCACCTTTAGGCCCAGATGGTAAACCTATTTCACCAGATATGTTGGCGGCTGTTTTTCCAATGAATCTTATTGAGCAGGAAATGAGCCAAGAACGTTGGATAACTATTCCTGAAGAATTAAGAAATTTAATGGCTCGTTGGCGTCCAAGTCCTTTGCACCGAGCATATGCATTGGAGGCTGCTTTAGGCACACCCGCACGTATTTACTATAAAAACGAAAGTGTTTCTCCAGCAGGTAGTCATAAACCGAATACAGCAATTCCTCAAGCTTGGTATAACAAGCAATTTGGTATTGAAAAATTAACCACCGAAACAGGTGCTGGCCAATGGGGGAGTGCTCTTTCTTTTGCTGGAGCTATTATTGGGCTTGACGTAAAAGTATATATGGTTCGCGTAAGTTTCGATCAGAAGCCATTTCGCCGAATTATGATGGAAACATGGGGTGGTAGATGTGTTGCTAGTCCAAGTATGGAGACAAACTTCGGTAGACAGATGTTAGCCGAAAACCCGAACTCCCCTGGTTCTTTAGGTATCGCTATTAGTGAAGCCATAGAGGAGGCGGTTTCCGATAAAACAGGTAAGACTCGTTACTCTCTCGGCAGTGTCCTTAATCACGTTATGCTACATCAAACAGTTATTGGCTTAGAAGCTAAAAAACAATTAGAAAAAGCTGGTGAGAAAAAAGTGGATATTGTGATAGGTTGCGCAGGTGGTGGCAGTAATTTAGCTGGCTTGAGTTTTCCTTTTGTTTGCGACAAAATTCATGGTGCCGATATTGAAATTATAGCCGTTGAGCCTGCTTCATGTCCGACCTTAACTCGTGCTCCATTTGTTTACGATCATGGCGATACAGCACGAATGACTCCGCTAATGCCAATGTATTCTTTAGGTCATACCTTTATGCCAGAGCCAATTCATGCTGGTGGTTTACGTTATCATGGTATGGCACCACTTGTTAGTGCTGCTGTTCTTGAAGGGTTAATGAAAGCTCGAACAGCACAGCAATTAGAGTGCTTTGAAGCTGGATTGCTCTTTGCTCGTACCGAAGGTATTATTCCTGCTCCTGAAACCACACATGCTATTGCTGCAACTATTACGGAGGCTAAAAAAGCAAAAGAAGAAGGGAAAGAAAAAGTTATTCTCTTTAACTTCAGTGGTCATGGTTTAATGGATCTTGTTGGTTATGATAAATTCTTAACGGGTAAACTTCAAAACTTCGATTTGCCAGACTCTGAAATTGCCAAATTTAACGAACCATTAAAAGATCTACCTAAGCCCTCAACTACTAAGACGGGTAAATGGTAAATTAATTTACATTATAATTATAGAGAGGCGAGACGGATGATGTTTCGCCTTTTTTATTTTATCCCAAAAATCGCAAATAAAAACGAGATTAGCAACTTAATTTTTTTGTAATGCCGGATAGCGTTTTTTTGGCTATATTTTGGTTAAAACGCAGTTTTATAATGACTTATAATGAAATCACCCCCTTTCCCCCACGAGAGCTTAAAGTCATTTCCAATAAATTTGCTGGTTAAATTTTCAAGATTTT
>JBBRXJ010000010.1:0-53366 GCA_038248505.1 Bacteroidales bacterium | reverse complement strand
GGCTGAGGCATTCGCCACGGCGAATGCCTCAGCCTCCTGCTTTGGTATTTTAGTATGAAATTTGTCTTTGGTGTATCATTATGCAGAGTCAAATCAAATTAACCATTGATTATCAGATAAACTGACAAAGTAAATAATATTCAATAAATGTGTTTTTAATTACCAAAGGATTTAAACTTTTTTTAATTTTTAACGTATCAAGCATAACATTAATATCGCTTTAATAAATAAACTTAATACCTAAAGTTATGGCTTACATGGAATGGACAAATGATTTGTCAGTAAAAGTAACAAGCTTCGATAATCAGCATAAAAAACTGATTGAAATGATTAACGATTTTTACGCATCGGTTGAGAAGGGAAAGTTAAAGGAAGTAGTACAAAAACTTTTGATTGAAATGCAGAAGTATACTAAAACACATTTTTATTCAGAAGAGAATTATATGGTGAAATATAATTATCCGGATTATGCAGAGCATAAAAAGGAGCATGAGGTTTTTATAAAAAAAGTTGAAGAATTGATGACTAAGTATAGTGAAGGGAAGATGATTTTGAGTTTTGATATCACCAAATTTTTGAAAGATTGGTTAGTGAATCATATACAAGGAACGGATAAAAAGTATAGCGAATTTATGAATAAGAATGGCATCTCCTAGATAAATTAATTATTACAAAAAAGGCTGAGCAAAACACTCAGCCTTTTTTTATGTTTCATTTTTATTTAGGCCGGCATCGACTTAAAGTCGTATTTTGACTATTAAAAACTACAACCAATTCAATAATGCATAAAATGTAAATATCAATAAAAGGATTATCCCTAATGCAATAATAAAACCTCTTATAGCATGAGGTTTTAATTTTTGTATCTCCATGTTTTTGAAATTGAAAAGCTTATTCTGAGGAGCGTATTCCATTCCTATAGGGAGTTGACCTGGTTCGCTTAGTACCTCTGGTTTATCAACAGGTGTGCGAAGTAAGCCATAAAAGTGATCGAGTTTTTTCTCATCCATTGGTTTGGTGAATAGGCTAACAATGATTCCAACAATTGCCCCACCAAAAATAAAGAATAAAATAACCCATGGTTTGTGTATTTCACCATTATGTAGTAGATGCATCTTTTCAGAAAAAGGTAATGAGGCCACCATATTTATAAAAAAAGGCAAGGTGGTAAAGATCCAAAATATCAGTGCTGAAATTGTTGATGCCCATGCACCAGCAACATTATAACGCCGCCATGCCCAGCCAATCCAAAAGGCAATACCTAAAAATGCTGGAACAATCCATGTTACAATTAATCCTTTTGTTACATTTTCAAAACTAAAGGCAATACCTAATGAAATTCCAACAATTATTATTGACACAACACGTCCTGCATTAATTAAATGTTTGGTGTCAGTATCTTTTTTAATGTAATTTTTATAAATATTACTTATAAAAAGCGATGAAGCTGAGAGCATGGCATTGTTACATCCTGCCATAATAGAGGCTATAACAGTAACCAAAAATAATCCCATCAATCCGGGTAAGAATTGTGGTAAATATCTTGATGCGAGTAATCCGTATGTGTTATCTGGTTTAATCTCTTGTTCTGCAAAAATTACTACGGCAGCAAGTGCAGTGATAGTCCATGGTATAGTAAGAACGCGTTTAATTAAGTTACCATAAGTATATCCGTAACGACCTTCACTTTCTGTTTTTCCTGTGGCACAAATACCCATAATGTGAGGCAAAGTATTATTGCCAACAAGTGTAAGAAATGTTAATACGACAATATAAAATAAAGTTATTTCAGAGCCTGCAGGCGCTACAATGCTGAGCATGGTATGTGGATCGACAATTTTTTCGCGAATACCGCTCATACCACCAACTTCATGTAGTACAAATGGAATTAGAAGAAAAGAAAAGATAAGAGTTAAAAAACCTTGAATAGTATCAACAAGCATGGTAGATGTCATACCGCCAACTAAGCCATAGGCTACAAAAACAATGCTTATCATTATCATGGTAAGATTTGCAGGAATCTGTTCATTGGTGCTACCGTTCACAAGTGCGCCGCAAGCCTTAATGGTTACTGCCATAATTAGTATTTGCATTACAACACCAAGTAATGAGTAGAGTAATTCAACACTTTTATCAAATCGCATCAAGAAATAATCGCCTGTTGTTAATGCTCGAAGGCGTCTAAATATTGGTGCTATAAGCCAGAAAAATGGGGTAACAAAAAGATAGAGCCAGAGGTACCATATCCCAGATGCTCCGTTGGTAAAGGTTTTTGATGCAACACCAACGATTGCACTAGTGCTAGTGCTGGCTGCAAAACTGTGCATTATCATTATGGGCTTGCCATATTGCCGATGGCCCATAACATACTCGTCATTGTTTTTTACTTTACGGCCAACCCAAATGCCAATAAACGTAATTCCTGCCATGTAGAGCAGAATAATTGCGATGTCAATAATTTGTAATCCGTACATTTTTCTTTAGTTAAATTTTAATAATAAATGTTGTTTTAAGCGGTAGGGTTGAAAGATAAATAAATAAATTTAAATAAATAAATCATTTTTTTTGATGTTTGATAATAACTTGTTTGTTCTACTTTAGCGATCAGCTTTTAGCTTCGAGCCATTGATACCAAGCATTCATTCCATCACCGGTACGAACACTAAGTTCAATAAATTGCAAGTGATGATTAATTCTTAAAGCATATTCTTTTGCTTTGGCAATATTGAAATCAAGGTAAGGTAATAAATCGGTTTTATTAATAATGCAAAGCTGGGAGGTAGCGAACATATTAGGGTATTTTAGGGGTTTGTCCTCGCCTTCCGTAACACTAATAACTACTACACGGGCCGATTCTCCGAGGTCAAATAAAGCGGGACAGACTAAGTTGCCAACATTTTCAATAATTAGCAGGGAATTTTCTTTTACATCAAGCTGTTTAATTGCCTTGCTTATCATATCTGCATCCAAGTGGCATCCGTTGCCCGTGTTTATTTGTAATACGGGAGCGCCTGCAGCTTTGATGCGTTCGGCATCATTCATGGTTTGTTGGTCGCCTTCAATAACGTAAATGTTTAAATTGCTCTTCATTTCACGTATAGTACGTTCAAGTAGGCTGGTTTTGCCACTACCCGGTGAACTCACTAAATTTAAGGTGCGTATGCCTTTGGCTTCAAAATATCCGCGATTTCGTTCAGCCAATATTTTATTTTGTCCTAGTATCTCAGATTCAAGGCTAATGGTGTGCTTGTGTGAATCATGATCGGTATATTCCTGTTTGTGAGGATGTAGATGCTCGTTGTGCGTATGGCCGTGATCATGTGGGTGTTTATGGTCGTGATGGTGGCTATGGCCATGATGCTCATGATTATGGCTGTGTTTATGCTCATTATTTTCATGAGCATGATCATGTTTATGTTGATGATCGTCTTTGTTTTTGCCGGGCTGCCTAAAACTAGTTTGGCCATCACCGCTGCATCCGCAACTTTCGCACATATCTTATATAATTAAGGTTTAGGTTAAAAGTAGTAAAATGTCTGTATTTCAACAATAAACTTTTCTGTTTTTTTAGAATAGTTAAAAACTTTAATCAAAGTGCATACTGATTATTATTATATTTGAATCGAAAAAAAAACAATTTTGAATTCGAAATCGCACATAAAAGACGAAAAGTTACAGCAATTTGCTGATTCTTGTTCAGAATATTGTTTGTTACTTGAACATGCTGCGAATTTTCCGCGTTCTAAATTTGTTGAAAAGCTCAGACGCTTATTGCCCTTTGTGTATGCGTATATGGCAGAGACATCGAAACATTTTCAGAAGGAAGAATATTTTAGCGAGAAAGTTGTTGGACCCGCCGAGTGGCAAGCAGTACATGAAAGAGTGTTAAAATTATTAGCGAACATTGATTCATATAACGAGCTAACCGATGTAGAGGCGGGTACGCAGGAGACCCCTTTAACTCGTAGTATTGCAGAGGATCTTACAGATGTGTATCAGGATGTAAAAGATTTTGTGACCTTATTTAATACAGGTACTTCAGAAACGGCTGCTGAGGCTTTTGTTTCTTGCTATGTGGCTTTTGATGAATTTTGGGGTGCCAAATTATTAGCCGCTTTAAAAGCAATACATCTCATATATACTGGACCTTTTGATTTGGAAGCGGAAGATGAGAAACCTAATGAATTAATTAATGAAGATGAATTACCTGATACCGACGATTGGATTATCAGTAAACGTATAAATGATTTACAAGCAGAGGAGTAAGATGTATCAGGATAAGATTACAAGTGAAGAGCTGAATAAACTAGGGTTACGTTATTTCGAAGGGGATATTGTATTGGTTGATAGTGAAGAGAAGGTTGATGCGGTAGTTATAGAACTCTCTCAAGAAAAGCTATTGGGTTTTGATACTGAAACGCGTCCCTCATTCAAAAAAGGGAAAGTAAATCAAGTTGCGTTGTTGCAACTCAGCACCAGAACTACGGCTTATCTTTTTAGAATGCATCTTACGGGTTTACCCATATCTCTCAAAGCCTTATTAGCAGATGCCTCAATTACAAAAGTGGGCGTAGCTATACGCGATGATATTAAAAGTTTACAAAAAGTATCAGCTTTTGTACCTGCTGGTTTTATTGATTTGCAAGCAATCGTAAAAGATTTTGGTGTTGAAGAATTGGGTTTAAAAAGAATGGCTGCCATCATCTTAAATTTTAATATATCAAAGTCTCAAACGCTTTCAAATTGGGAGAGTGAAGAGCTTACTGAAAGGCAATTGCGCTACGCAGCAACAGATGCTTGGGTGTGTTTTGAAATATATACCAAACTGGAATATGAAAAACGAAATGAATAAATATCCAAGAGTCATACTTAAATCGGGCAAAGAGCAATCTTTACAGCGTTTTCATCCTTGGGTTTTTAGTGGAGCCATAAAAGAGATAGAAGGCAGTGTTGTGGAAGGTGAGGGTGTTTCAGTATATACCAATAAGGGTGAATTTTTGGCTTCAGGGCATTATCAGATAGGATCAATTGCAATTCGTATTTTGTCATTTGATAATATTTCTATTGATCAAAATTTTTGGAATGATACCATTGGTAAAGCTTTGCAATTACGAAAAAGTTTGGGTCTTTATGATAATCAAAACACCAATGCATTTCGTTTAGTTCATGGCGAGGGCGATGGATTGCCTGGGTTGATTATTGATTTATATAATGATACCGCCGTTGTTCAAATGCACTCCATTGGCATGTATCGCGATCAGGAGTTTGTTGCGAATGCGTTGAAATTTTTGTTGAGTAAACGTCTTAAATCGATTTATAGTAAGAGTGAGTCTACTATGCCATTTAAATCGAAGGTAAAAGCAAGTGATGGTTTTATTTTCGGAGGTGAATCAAGTGGAGAAATAATTGAAAATGCTTGTCGTTTTAATATTGATTGGGTTAAAGGACAGAAGACGGGATTCTTTTTAGATCAGCGTGATAATAGAAAACTACTTGGCGAATATTCAAAGAACAAAGCAGTATTAAATATGTTTGCATATACTGGAGGCTTTTCGGTGTATGCACTAAATGGTGGCGCTTCTTTGGTTCATTCTGTTGATAGTTCGACCCCAGCTATTGAAATGGCAAATAAAAATGTGGCCTTAAATTTTCCATCAAGCAATCACACATCTTATACTGAAGATGCTTTTCGTTTCTTGGCAAATGCTGAGGGTATGTATGATATCATTATTCTCGATCCACCAGCTTTTGCTAAACATAATGATGCTTTGCGGAATGCTTTGCAAGGCTATAAGAAATTAAATGCACTAGGTATAGAACAAGTAAAACCAGGCGGATTGATATTTACTTTTTCATGTTCACAAGTAGTTAGTAAGAACGATTTTCGTTTGGCTGTATTTTCAGGCGCAGCACTTGCAAGACGTAAAGTTCGCATCCTGCATCAGGTAACGCAACCAGCTGATCATCCTGTAAATATTTATCATCCGGAAGGAGAATATTTGAAAGGTTTGGTTTTATTTGTTGAGTAAAAAATGAAAAGAAAGAGAAAAGGGAAAGTCCGACGCGGCTAAAATTTGAAAGAAAAACACGTCCCCTTTTGTTCTAATTTGCTTTGCCAGCTATTCACTACACTCACAAACTACAATTCACAAACCACATAACTCACAGATCACAACTCTCAATCCTCACTATTCATTAAAAATGTCATTACTTGACCAGGAAATAAAATACCTTGCAGGAGTAGGTCCTAAAAAAGCAGAGATGCTGAATAAGGATTTGAATATTTTTACCTTGGGTGATCTTTTATATTATTTTCCATATCGATACATTGATAAATCTAAGTTTTATAGCATTCGTGAAATAAGTCTTGATTTACCTTACATACAAATAAAGGGCGAGATAAAAAGTTTTTTATTAGTGGGTCCTAAAAGAGGACAACGATTGATTGCCACTTTTAGTGATGGCACTGGAAACATCGAATTACTTTGGTTTAAAGGGATAAAGTGGATTCAAGAAAATTTGAAGCCGGGAATTAATTACACCATATTTGGCAAACCTACAGAATTTAATGGTAGAATTAATATTGTTCATCCAGAGGTTGAAGAGACACAAAAGAAAAGTGTAGAATTGGCATCTGTTCTTCATGGTATGTACAATACCTCTGAGAAGATGAAGAATGCTTTTCTGAATTCAAAAGCGATTTATAAGTTACAACAAATAGCATGGCAGAAAGCGAGCAATTCTATTACTGAAACGCTTCCTGAATGGATGATTAATAAGTTGCACTTTTTACCCCTAGCAGAGAGTATTTTTAATCTCCATTTTCCACAAAACGCTGAGAAATTACAAAGAGCAGAGTATCGAATAAAATTCGAAGAATTATTTTTTATTCAACTATCCATGTTGCGTATTAAAGCTGAACGTAATAGAGCTTTTGAAGGTTTGCGGTTTCCTATTGTGGGCAATTTTTTTAATGATTTTTATAAAAATAATTTACCATTTGAGCTTACAAATGCGCAAAAGCGAGTTGTAAAAGAAATTCGTGTTAATATGAATTCTGGTACACAAATGAATCGTTTGGTGCAGGGCGATGTTGGTAGTGGAAAGACTTTGGTAGCTTTATTGTCAATGCTTATCTCACTCGATAATAATTGTCAGTCGTGTTTAATGGCGCCAACAGAAATACTGGCTTCTCAGCATTTTAATTCAATTTCACAAATGCTTAAAGGGCTCGACATACAGGTTGGATTACTTATGGGGTCAACTAAGAAATCAGAACGCGAAAAACTTTTATTAGATTTAGTTGAAGGGCGATTGAATATTTTAATTGGAACTCATGCTTTGCTCGAAGATCCTGTTCGTTTTAAGCATTTAGGTCTTGTAGTTATTGATGAACAACATCGTTTTGGCGTTGCACAGCGTGCTGCTTTGTGGCGAAAGAATGACGGCATTCCACCTCATGTTTTGGTGATGACTGCTACACCTATTCCTCGTACCTTAGCAATGACCGTTTATGGCGATTTAGATTCATCTATTATTGATGAATTACCACCAGGGCGAAAACCTATAATAACAGCACATTATCGCGACTCAAAGCGATTGCGTCTGTTTGGATTTATGAAAGAGCAAATAAAAAAAGGCCGTCAAATTTATATGGTTTATCCGCTTATAAATGAATCGGAGAAAATGGATTATAAAAATTTGGAGGATGGCTATTTTAGTATTATGAGTGCGTTTCCCTCACCTGAGTATTATGTAGCTTTGTTGCATGGCAAGATGAAAAAAGACCAGAAGGACATATCTATGGCGCTATTTAAATCGGGAAAAGCACAAATTATGGTGGCTACAACTGTTATTGAAGTTGGTGTAGATGTACCTAATGCTAGCGTTATGGTTATTGAAAGTGCTGAACGATTTGGTTTATCGCAACTTCATCAATTGCGCGGAAGAGTTGGTAGAGGCGGGTATCAGTCGTATTGTATTCTAATGTCTGGTGATAAATTATCGAGCGATGCAAAAAAACGTTTAGAGATTATGGTTGAAACCAATGATGGTTTTGCTATTGCTGAGGCCGATATGAAATTGCGCGGACCTGGTGATATTGAAGGAACACAACAGAGTGGTATGCCATTTGATTTAAAGCTAGCAAATATTGCGAAGGATGGACAATTAATACATTTTTCGCGTGATATCGCAACGCGTTTGTTAGATGAAGATCCGGAATTAGCAAACCCGAATAATGCCTTTCTTAAGCAGCAGTTGGATAAGAAGGCAAAAGCGAAAGTTAATTGGGGATTGATTAGTTAATAAGAAATGTTGAATGTTATATGCCTCGGCAGAGTTAAATGCTAAGTATTAAGTGTTAAACAGGTTTGGATGATTTGTTCTTGAAATATATGTAATTAACTCGTTAAATATAATGTGATATGATTTTATAGAATCATATTATTTTTAGTAACATTTTTTTTAAGAGCTACGTTATAAAGAAAATATTGAATATGAAAACGCTTCCCTTACTATTGATTTTGTTTGTCTATGGCATGTTTGCTGATGCGCAGGCTAAAGTAGTTCAAGAGTATACGTGTCGTGTACCTAATCGTGCTTTTCAGGCGGGCGAAAAAGTAACCTATGAGTTAACATATAATTTCGGTATTCCATGGTTAAAAGTAGGAACAGCCACTTATAGTGTGCATGATGCCATGCTTGATAATAAAAAAGTTTTTTTTATGGAGGCCACTGGTAACTCTTATGCATCATGGGAATGGTTCTATAAAATGAAGGCATTGTACCAAACATGGATTGACCCAGTTACTATTCGTCCAATAAAATATCATCGCGAAGTATGGGAGCCAACCTATTGGTTAAAATGCGACTACCAGTTTAATTGGTCAGATTCATTGGCTTATATGCGCTGGTCAAGCAAAAAAACGCCACTTAAATTAGATACAATTAAAATTACTCCCTGTACTAATGAATTGATGTCAGTTCTTTATTATGCACGCACCCTTAATTTTTCTAATTTTAAACCCGACAATCGTATTCCTGTTACTATGCTAATTGATGGTGAGTTGTTTTCAATTTATTTTCGCTACATTGGCAAGGAGCCTGTAAAAATTAAGAATTTTGGTGAGTTTAATTGTCTTAAATTTGCTGTATATTTAGTTGAGGGAACCATGTTTCATGAGGGCGAAAATATGTTTTTGTGGGTTACAGATGATGAGAATAAGATTCCTATGTTGGTTGAATCGCCCATTAAGGTTGGCTCAGTAAAGGCACGTGTTATTGATCTTCAGGGTCTACGCAATCCTATGAAATCGAAATTAAATTAGTAGTTTTTTTAAAAGTCAGCATAATTTATCATTTCCAACTGCAACCGATGAAATTATTAAACAATTAACTTCGCGGCGGACAATATTTCATGTTAGTCTAGGTGAAAAACCTCTTCTAAATTAGCCCACCATTCGCCATTGTTTCGTGTTGAGATAGGTGCTTGCATCGGTTCCATAATGGCCCACCATTCTTTTGTCTTTGTATCGGCAGCCATCAGTGACATATCGGCAGCAAAATCGCTACCATGATATTCAAAATAGGCAAAAAGCATGTGATCTTTGTAAAAGATGGAATAATTGCGAATATTACATTTGCTTATCATTGCCAGTATTTCTGGCCATACAGCAGCATGGTATTTTTTATATTCTTCAAGACATTCTGGTCTTACTCCTATTATTTGTCCAAATCGTTTCATGGTGTAAATTTTATTGTATTAATGTTTTTTAATTTTCTATAATTTTTGAAACAATACTTTCAACATGTATCATTGTTGTATCAAAAATTTTAAGGTCGCGAAAGTCTGCCTGGCTTAATATTAGCGGCAGTTCAGTACCACCTAAAACGATGGCCTCTATACTTTCTATCGTTTTTAGTTCATAGATTATTTTTATGAGTTCTTTTTTAGTTTCTGGCAGTATTCTATTGTAAACAAGTTCGCTCATATATTTTTCATGAACATAATTTTGTTGTTCAATGGCTGGTATAAGCATCTCAATATTATATTTTGCAGCTATTTTATTATAGAAACCTTTAGTCATGGTTGAACGAGTACCCAAAAGTCCAGCTCGTTTAATATTATTATTATGTAATACCTTACACGTTTCTTCAACAATACTAATAAGAGGCGTATTTATTTGAGAAGCCAATGTATCAAAAACAATGTGAGGAGTATTAGATGCAATAGCTATGTAATCGACCCCTGCAGCTTCAAGAGGCTTAATACGTGCAATAAGAAAATCAATTAATTCATCATATCGATTATTGAAGACATAGTTTAACATTTCAGTCATGTTAACGCTACTAATGATTAGTTCAGGGTAATCTCTCGTCTCCATTCGTTCCTGAAACCCTTTAATTATTTGCTGATAATACTCAATGGTTGATGATGGACCAACCCCTCCTATGATACCTATTTTTTTCATAAATTATTGATGATTACGTAAGCTATAATATCTTAAAAGTTTATAATACAATGTTAAATAATATTATCTAATACATTACGGTTTAACTAAATTTAGTTTTTAGAGGCATTATTTTACTAAATTTATATTTCAATTAAACATTGTTGAGGCAATGTAATTATTTTAATAAAATAGCAAGTCGTATTGGTATCTTAAATGATTTTATTGGTAATAACTGAAATATTCTTATTTTTACGTTATGATAGATCGTCGTAATTTTATCCGTATGTTAGGTAGTGCTGGAATAATCAGCCTAACAGATTTTAATCATATATTCGCCAGTTCCAATACTTTATTTTCTGCTTTAGATTTTGGCAAATTTACATGGGGTGTTGCAACAGCGGCATTTCAAAATGAAGGCTCGATTAATATAGATGATCGAGGACTTTCTATTTGGGATGTTTTTTCACAGGACAAGCGAAATATAAAAGATAAAAGTAATGCTATACATGCATGTGATTTTTATAATCTATACAAAGACGATATTGCTTTAACGAAGAGTCTTGGCTTTAATGCTTTTCGTTTTTCAATTTCATGGCCCAGAATTTTACCTGAGGGTAAGGGATCCATAAATCAGAAAGGAATTGATTTTTATAATAGGGTTATAGATCAATGTCTCGAAATTGGGGTTGATCCATGGATAACATTGTATCATTGGGATTTACCTCAAGCTCTTGAAGAGGAAGGGGGTTGGGCAAATCGCGATATTATTAATCGTTTTGGTGATTACGGTACTATTTGTGCGAAACATTTTGGTGATAGAGCAAAGAATTGGCTAGTGCTTAATGAGCCTATGGCTTTTACTTCCTTAGGTTATATGACAGGCTTACATGCACCAGGGAAAAAAGGATTATCAAATTTTCTGCAGGCAGTACATCATGCTACGCTATCACAGGCAATTGGAGGTCGCATTCTTAGAAGTGGTATTACGAATGCAAAAATTGGCACTACATTTTCTTGCTCTAATATCGATATTATTAGAGATACTCTGGTACACGAGAATGCAGGTAAACGTTTAGATGCATTGTTAAATCGGTTATTTATAGAACCATCATTAGGCTTAGGATATCCTATTGCAGATTTGCCAATGTTAAAAAGAATCGAAAAATATTTATTTGCGGGTGACGAAGAACAAATGAAATTCGATTTTGATTTTATTGGCTTGCAACACTATTTTGATATTACAGCTAAGTTTAGTTTGTATCCGCCTTTGTTATGGGCAAAAAATATCAATGCCCAAAAGGAGAAAAATATTGAGTTAACCTCAATGAATTGGCCTGTAAAACCTGAAGGTTTGTATAGAGTTATAAAACAATTTTCAAACTATAAAATAAAATCGATTTATATAACAGAAAATGGCGCTGCGTTTAATGATGAAATAGTTGAAGGAAATATTCATGATACGCAAAGAATCCGTTATTTCGAGTCTTATTTACATGAATTGTTGAGAGCAAAGAATGATGGTTATCCTGTAAATGGCTATTTTGTGTGGACTTTGATGGATAATTTTGAATGGTCTGAGGGCTATCGACCTAAATTTGGATTAGTATCTGTTGATCAAAACATGAGACGTATAATTAAAGATTCTGGATTTTGGTTTCGCGAATTCTTGAGTGAGAATGACAAATAATCATATTTTATTCCTTTTTTATTACTGAATAATCAGTTAAGTGTCAAGAGTAAATGAGAAGGTAGTTCCAGCTCCCAATTCACTTCGTACATTTATTGTTTGTTTATGTGCCTCAATGATGTGTTTAACGATAGCTAGTCCTAGCCCTGTACCACCTTTCTCACGGCTTCTACTTTTACTTACTCTGAAAAATCGTTCAAAAATACGAGGAATGCTTTCATTTGGAATTCCGATTCCAGTATCTGATACTTCTACAAGGATTTTTAAATCCATATCGTATAAACCTATTGCAACTTTGCCTCCTGGTTTATTATAATTTATCGCATTTGAAAGAAGGTTGACAACAACTTGTCTCATTCTATTTCTATCAGCCTTTACAATACAAGAGCCGAGGGAACCTTTCTTCATTTTAACTTCAACGTCAGCTTTTTTTGCAATTAATGAAAAGAAATCTATCGTTTCATTAATAAGTTCGGTCATATTAAATTTTTCAATTTCAAGATGTAGCTTCCCGTCTTCAATGCTGGAGATCATTTCAAGATCGCTAACAATATGAGTCATACGCGCTACGTTTGATACTGCTCGGTTAAGATAGTTCAGATTAATAGTGTCATCTTTTAAGCCGCCGTCAATGAGCGCTTCCAAATAACCTTGAATGTTAAAAATGGGTGTTTTTAACTCATGAGAAACATTTCCTAAAAATTGTTTGCGATAATCTTCTAGTATTTTTAATTGTTCAGATTCTTTTATCTCATTTGATATGCTTTTTATTACATCCTCTTCAACATCTACTAAGATATTTCGGCTCATATCTGTTCGCAAAGCAGTAAGGTCTTTGGTGTATTTAGCCTTTGATATTATTTTGTAAATTAATTTAATACGTCTGTATATAAATACTTCAATTGTATTAAAAATTAAGAAAAAGCTTAAGAGAAATATATATATAGTACTAGTTGAAATTATAAATACAGATATTTTTATTTTAAATAGAAATATAACTGCTATAATAGATAAAGAGAAAACTAAACTAATTGCTATAGATGCTCCTAATGCAGCTCTTAATGGAGTAATATTCTTCATAATAAGGAATACTAATCAACGAATTTATAACCCACCCCTTTTATTGTTTTAATTCTTTCGTCACCAATCTTCTCTCTCAACTTTCGAATATGTACATCAATGGTTCTGTCACTAACGATTACATCATGGCCCCACACCGAGCTAAAAATTTGTTCACGTGTAAAAACTTTATCAGGTTTTGATATAAGCAGAAGCAATAACTCAAATTCTTTTTTCGGAAATTCTGTCTCTTTTGAGTTAATTGTAACAATATATCTATCTTGATCAATGATTATATTTCCAGCATGTATAATTCGATCTTTTTCAACAGTATCAATGGCTATTGAGTCATTTTTTTCAAAACGCTTAAGCATCGCTTTAATTTTGCTTATGAGCACTTTTGCTCTTACGGGCTTGCTTATATAGTCGTCGCCACCAGCTTCAAAACCTGCTATTTGTGAGTAGTCTTCTCCTCTTGCTGTCAGAAAAGCAATGATTGTATTATCCATGATTTGCATTGCTCTGAGTTTTTCACAAGTTTCAATCCCATCAATTCCTGGCATCATAATGTCAAGTAGAATAATGTGTGGAATAATTTCTTGTGCTATCTTGAGAGCTTCTTCTCCACTATCAGCTGTGAAAACTTGAAAGTTATGTTGCTTAAGATTATAACTAAGAAATTCAAGAATGTCTTCTTCATCATCAACTAAAAGTACTTTGTAGCTATTAAGTTTTACCATATAGATATAACATAAGTTTCAAGATGTAAAGTTATGTACAACATTCATTAAAGATCAAAATGTTATATTAAGTAATTCTTAAGAATTACTTAATTCATTAAAAAAATTTAACATTCAGTTAATATTACCCTAATCTCAGATTAACTATTATGCTTTTGTTTTGTGGCAAAATTCATTTAATACCTTTTTCGATACTTATGATAAAAAAAATATTTTTAATGCAAATGTTGTTAAGCTGCTTAACTGTTTTTGCACAGTCGGAACTAAAACATTTATCTGAAGTATGTCATGCAGATGACACGAATTGCTCAGGAAAATATACCGAATTCTATGCCGATGGTAACCGAAAACTTGAAATGCATTTTTTGCGTGGACAAGCAAATGGTAAGGCAACATTATTTTATTCAGATGGTATGATAAGTGAAGTTCGTTCATATAAAAATGGATTAATGCATGGTACATGGCAAACATTTAATCAAATGGGTGGACTTACTGGTGAAGCAAATTATATTGATGGAAAGAAAGATGGTCGTTGGCATATATGGGATGGCTACGGAATACTAAGATATGAAATGTATTATTCTCAAGGAATGAAAGTCGGTAAATGGAAAATTTATAATGAAACAGGAGAATTGATAAATGAGAAGGAGTATAATATAATTCAAAATTAAATTAGTATGTATAATTACTATAAATATTTTACTGCAAAATTAATTTTATGTTTACTGTGTTTATTGTTGTTTAGTTCCTTTTCTTTATATGCTCAAACAGGTAGTATAAAAGGAATTGTTAAAGATAAAAAGAACGCTGAAACTTTAGCTGGTGTAAATGTTGTGTTAAATGGAACAACAGTTGGAGCTGCAACAGATTTTGATGGAAGTTATCTTATTTCAAATTTGAAACCGGGTACCTATACTATTAATGTGAGTTTTATTTCATATAATACCATTCTTATTAATGATATAGTTGTAGAGGCAAATAAAACTACAAATCTTAATATTGATATGGATGAAGCTACAATGGATTTAGAAACATTTACCATTTCAGCTGTTGGTAAAACAAATACTGAAAATTCTATTATAACAGCCGTTCGTCAAAATAGTTTAGTGAGCAATGGTATTTCTGCACAACAGATAACACGTTCACTTGATAGAGATGCAGGAGAGGTTGTTAAAAGAATACCCGGTATTACAATAATGCAAGATCGCTTTATAATTGTACGAGGTTTGAGCCAGCGATATAATAATGTTTGGTTGAATAATTCTGCAACACCAAGTTCTGAAGCTGATGTTAGAGCTTTTTCTTTTGATGTGATTCCAAGTTCAATGATTGATAATATTTTAGTTTTAAAAACATCAGCACCAGAATTACCAGGCGATTTTGCGGGTGGGTTTATTAAGATATTTACAAAAAGTATGCCAGATGTTAATAGCTTTTCAATTGGTTATAGTAGCACAATCTCATCGGGTACTTCTTTTAACGATTTATATAAATACAACGGTAGTTCAACCGATATTTTAGGATATGATAATGGATTGCGATCATTACCTGGTGATATGAAATATCATCTTAATTATTATAATTATAATGAAGATCCAAAGATACGTTCTAAATTAACTGATTTTGGAAAAGCGATGAATAATAATTGGATCGCATCTCCAATAATAGCTATCCCTGATCAACGTTTTAATGTTAATTTTAGTCGTAAGTTCAATATCAAGAAAGTTCAAGTAGGAACGATTACAGCTGTTAATTATTCAAATTCCTTTCGCATACTAGATCTTGAAAATAATAATTTTAGTATTTATCAATTTGAAGCGGATAAAGCAAGTTTAAATGACGCCTTTAGAGATATCCAATATACCAATGGAGTGAAAACAGGTATAATGCATAATTGGGCATTCTTTTTAGGTAGAGGTCATAAAATTGATTTTAGAAATAGTTTTAATCAGATAGGACAAACCCGAACCACTATTAGAAACGGCATCGAATATTATAATGATCAGCATGTACGAGCTTATGAATATCGTTATCAGAGTCGTTCCATCTTATCAAGTCAAATAGGAGGCACGCATTCATTCCGTGAAGGTAAAACAAAAGCTGATTGGACGTTAGGGTATTCGTATGCAAATAAAAAAGAACCTGATCAGAAACGGTTAAAATTATTGAGAAGTAACGACGATAGCACAAAGTATCTTTTACTTTTTGGTGACAATTCAAATCCCGACTTAGCCGCAGAGTCGAGAATGTGGGTTCAATTAGAAGAGAATATTTATAGTTCAGGGATTAATTTTACGCATAAATTTTCTGATCAAAAAAATGCTTTCGAAATTAAATCTGGTTTGTATGTTGAGTTAAAAGATAGAGTTTTCTCTGCACGTAACTTTGGATATACAAAAGGAGGAATTAACTCAAAATTTGGCACGGTAACTATACCCCAAGATTCAATCAATCAGTATCTGAATAATGTTTTTGCAGATGATAATATTAATCTTACTACAGGTGTTAAACTTGCCGAAATAACTGATTTGTCTGATTCGTATTTAGCGGGTAATAAGTTATATGCTGGTTATTTAGGAGGAAAATTAGCAGTAGGGAATCGCATCTTCATTTATTCGGGTGTTCGTATTGAAAAAAATGTTCAGAATTTAGAGAGTTACAAAAGGGCATCAAAACAAAAGGTAGAAGTGAATAGAGATACAATAAATTTTTTGCCATCTATAAACTGTACTTATAATATTACTACGAAGAATCTTTTGCGCTTAGCTTATGGTGGTTCAGTAAACAGACCTGAGTTTCGCGAATTAGCCCCTTTTTATTTTGTTGATTTTGAGTTAAATGCAGGTATATATGGAAATCCAGATATTAAACAAGCCTATGTGCATAATTTTGATTTGCGTTATGAGATATACCCCTCAGAGGGAGAGCAAATATCTGTTGGTGGTTTTTTCAAGCAATTTATAAATCCAATAGAAATGGTTATCTTAGGGAATAATCCTACTCAATACTCATTTCAAAATGTGCAAGGAGCTTACTGTTATGGAGCCGAAATTGATTTAAAAAAGAATTTTAGTTCAATTACAGCAATAAAGTATTTAAGTGCTGTATTTAATGCATCCTACATTTTTAGTGAGATTCAATTTGCGGATAGCTTTCTATATCGTGATAGGCCTATGCAAGGACAGTCGCCTTATATTATTAATACTGGGCTTTTTTATGACAATACAAAAAGAGGCTTAAGTGTAAACGTGCTTTATAATGTTATTGGAGAACGTATAATGGCTGTAGGGAGACCTTCACCGAATCAATGGGAGGACATTCCTGATATATATGAAATGCCGCATCATAATATTGACCTTTCTATTTCAAAAAAGTTTGGAAAACATGCAGAAATTAAGTTTGGTATTAGAGATGTTTTAAATCAAAAGATTATTCTTAAGCAGAAAATTGATACCGATGTTGATATGGTGGCTGATGGAATAGGGGTGAATGATGTTGATGGTAATTTAGCAGATAAACATTTTACACGCGATCAAATTGTAAGGTCATTTAGACCGAACCGTTTTTTTAGCCTCGGCTTTAATTGGAAATTTTAGTTAATTGTATTTCTGATTCGATTCATTGATGATGGGCTTGTTAATTATAAAATTAATAAGCCCATCATCGTTTATAGCTATTAAACTATTCTTTTCTTAACACATCCTTAACATAAGCGATGATTATTAAGATAAACTTAAAACTCGCATAAGATATCATTAATCATTTCTCATTTATTTTGCAATGAATCTATATTGTGTAATTAATTATTAACTAAAAAAAATAAAAAATGAAAGTAATCAATTTTAAAACATTAACGTTTGCTTTTCTAGCATTAGCTATGCTTGCAGGTGTTTCATGCAAAAAAGAGGATGATACAATTACCCCAGAACCAGATCCAATTCCGGCTCCTGTCCCTACACCAGATCCAACGGTTACAGGTGTAAATGACACTTTAAAAGGCAACATCACATCAAACTATACTATTAAAGCAATTAACAAAAATTTTCTTAGTGGTTTTGTTTATGTAAAAGATGGCGTTACTATTACTATTGAAGCTGGGGCTGTTATTAAAGGGGTTCTTGGTTCAAAAGGATCTCTCATAATTGAAAGGGGTGGTAAGATAATTGCTCAAGGTACTTCTGCAAAACCCATTGTGTTTACATCTGCTAGTCCTGTAGGAAGTCGTTCTTATGGCGATTGGGGTGGTCTTGTACTTTGTGGTGAAGCGCCAACAAACAAACATGATGTAACAACTGGGATAGGTATTGCTGAAGGTGGTATTGGATCATCTTATGGTGGATCAAATCCAGATGATAATTCAGGGATACTGTCATATGTGCGTATAGAGTTTGCTGGTATTCCGCTTAGTGCAACACCAAATAGCGAAATTAACGGTTTAACATTGTATGCAGTTGGTAAAAACACACAAATAGATCATATACAAGTTTCTTACAGTGGTGATGATTCCTATGAGTGGTTTGGTGGTAGTGTAAATTGCAAATATCTTATTGCATTTGCTGGTCAGGATGATGATTTTGATACTGATAATGGATATATTGGAAATGTTCAATTCGCTGTAAGTTTGCGTAATCCAGACAAAGCAGATCAAAGTGAATCAAATGGTTTTGAATCAGATAATGATGCTGATGGATCAGTTCTTACACCTATTACTGCTCCCGTATTCTCAAATATAAGTGTATTTGGTCCTACTAGTGTTTCTAATTCATATGAGGTATTATTTAAGAGCGGTGCTCAAATTCGTCGTGGTTCAAGATTAAGTATTTTTAATTCTGTTTTTGCAGGCTGGCCAGTTGGTTTGTATATTGATGGTGCTAAAGGCGACTCTCCACAACAAGCAGCCGCTAATGCATTACGTATAGAAAACACAATTCTTGCTGCAGTAACTACAAAGTTTAAAGCTGCATCTGCTGATGATCGTTGGGCGATTGCTGATAGTGTGCAGGTTTATTTTGAAAAAACTTCACGTAAGGATACGGTATATTCAAGTATGTCAGATATAGGTTATACAAGTAATTTCACTTTAACATCTCCTAATTTTCTTCCTTCTGCTGGGTCAGTACTTCTTTCAGGTGCATTATTTACTAACAGCAAATTAACAACTTCAACATTCTTTGAAACAGTTAGTTATCGGGGAGCTTTTGGTACTTCAAATTGGACTTCAGGATGGTGTAATTTTGATCCACAAAATACAGTGTACTAATCTTCAACCCTACATATAGTAAATTAAACTTCGCTTAAGCCTCCCATTTGGGAGGCTTTTGTTGTTTATATAAAACTATTTCTATTTTGTAATAGTATATAAGTATGATATTGAATTATTGATTAGATAGAATTATCCCACCTAGTTATTTATGTGTCATGTACCGATTTTAACGTCGTAAACTTTAATCTCTAATAGGAGTGATTCAACACTGAAAGTACCTCCTGTAATAGCAAAGGCAGATAATTCTTTGTTATAAATGCAAACCATCGCAGCTTCCTATGATGTTTTGTTTAACTAATTGTTAAGAATCATTTTTTTGGTATAATGTTATATAACCAATATCGATTCTGCACAATCGTACACCAATTAGATATTTACTGCTTTTTAATGAAACCAAATCTCTTATATATCAAAGAAAGCAGGACGCTGAGGTGCCTCAGCCAACTACTTTGGTATTTTAATATGAAATTTGTCTTTGGTGTATCATTATGCATAATCAATTAACCAATTGTATTATTCTACATATTGAGCAAATATATCATAGACCTGAAATGTATAGATTGCCATACTAAAAAATGTTACATGTATAGAATTTAGTTGAATATAAAAAGGGAATCAATTTTTCTTTTTATTTCTTCATTATTCAAGAGAATGAGAGTAGGATGAAAAAAATATAGTTTAAATAAATGACTTAGAAGTATTATTAGTATGAATATTTTATTGTTTTAAAATTCCTTTTTCAATCATTGCTTCAATGTCTTTTTTGTCATTCGATAATTCTCCTAATTTGATGTATTTGGGTAATAATACCATTTTTTTCAGTCCTAGTAATGTTCGGTAAGGAATATCTTTTGAAGACATGTTTGCTAACGAAGCAGGAATAGAGCCCCCCGGATCAGACTTTACCGAATAAGTTACACGAGTATGTTCTCTTTCTATGTATTCCAATAAATATTGCCCAGAAATTTCTTTTACACGTGTAGTTCCATTGGGTGATTGAATTAAAGGAGAATTTACACCTATAATTCTAATTTCAGAACGTCCCTTCGAAAAATCAGTAAGCGTATTTATCTTTAAAAGCATGTCTCTATCCTCTACGGGCCATTGAACATTTTGGTGGAAATATACAAGCATGTTGTCATCGGATATTTTTTGAATTACCTTAGCTTTTACAATATCTGCAGCCCATGATGGATATGATGCTACGTCTCGAAGTACTTCTCCTACAGTCTCTATTCTTGCATTTATTATTGCTACTGCTTTAAATTCATTAAAGGCTGACCCAGTTACTGTTCGGTTGTAAACCGTTATTCCATTTTCTTCTTTTACAATATCCCATTGTGTTTGTTGAGGAAGAACTAAGAATACGAATACTATACAAAGAGTTTTTTTTAACATAAATATCATTTATGTTAAAAATACTTATTATTATTGATAAAAAACATTCGATTCTGCACAATCATACACCAATTAGTTTTTTACTGATTTTTAATGAAGGTATATCTCTTATATATTGATGAAAGCAGGACGCTGAGGTGCCACATTGAGTTTATCGAAATGCTCTCGAAGCGCACTGAAATAAGGGCTTTTCAATACCATGGCTTCTTCGCCGCTGCGAATGCCTCAGCCACCTGCGTTGGTATTTTAGTATGAAATTTGTCTTTGGCTTATCATTCTGCAGAATCAATAAAAACATTTATATTTTAATGTGCGAGTATTAATTACATTTTGTTTGATTGTGTAATTACGGTTTTTGTGTTTTGAAATTCAATTTGTTAAGATGTTGATATGTTGATATGTATAACGTAGATTGTTATTTTTCGTAATAATAATCAATACTTTAATTGCAGATACTATATATATGTATTTAATTAAGGGTTATATGTGTATGAAGTTTTTTTTAAATCTATCTATTTTCAGAAAAATATGAAATAGCTTCATTTAATCCTCTTACTTGTTCATTCAATGAATCGGCTGTGATTGTCAGTTCATTTGAAGAATTCATATTAAGTTGAGCAAGATTATTTAGACTTTGTATTGTGTTGTTAATCTGAACTGTTGCCAGGTTTTGTTCATGGTTCATAGCCGATACTTCTTTGATTAATGAAGAGGAACGTTTAATTTCAGGAATAAGGACCATCAATAGTTCTCGTGATTTGTTGGTGGCAATTAATGTTTTTTCTGAGATGTCTTTAATCTCATTTGCGCTGATGTTACTGCTTTCAGCCAATCTTTTCACTTCAGCTGCAACTACTGCAAAACCTTTGCCCTCTTTACCCGCCCTTGCTGCTTCAATGGCTGCGTTTAGTGCCAAAATGTTTGTTTGATTTGCAATATGCGTAATTATTTTTATTTTTTTTAGTATTTCCTCAATGGCAAAATAACTTTCATCTGAGGCTTTCACAACTTCTTCCGCATCAAACATTGCTTTTGCTGAAATATCTGCAGTCATCTTTGCATTCATAGAATTCTGTTCAATATTGGCTCCCATTTCTTCCATGGATGCACTGATCTATTCAATAGAAGCCGCCTGATCTGCCGCTCCATGTGAAATCATATTTGAAGCGGATTCAATTTCATTACTTGCTGCTGATATACTTGCTGCATTTGTCTTAACTGACAACATAATTTCAGATAGTTTTGATACCATCTTTTTCATAGAACGAGCTAAATCACCCATCTCATTTTTCAAATCTAATTCATATTCAATAATATTCATCTTTAAATTTCCAGATGCTAAAGATATCGCTTGATCAACATTGAGTTTTAATAAACCCGTTATATTTCTGCGTTGTGATGCTGAAATTAATATTGATAAAATTAAAATTAATATAATAAAAATAATGATTAATAAAAGAGTATTGCTAATGGTCTTGTTACGTTTAGTGCTGATTTCGGTATTAATATGGTCACATAAAATACTAATTTTTGTAGATGCTGCAATCATATTACTCTCGGTTTCTGTTGTTGTATTGTTTACTTGATATAATATCATTAATTCACTAGTATATTCATAAACAAAATCTACCAAATTGGAATACCCATTCTCAATGCAGGCTCCTTTGTACTTCGACATATATTGTAGTGCCAGTATATATTCGTCGGTTGATGGCTTATTAAGATAATTGCTGATATGTAAAAAGAATTGTAAATAGGATATGTTAACCGAGCTATTTTCCTGAATATTCAATCTCGTAAATTCTGTTTCAATTTTTGATCGGACTTCTTGTGTTTGATTTATGAAGTTGTGATATGTTTCAATATTTAGTTTGTCTTTTATTATGCCTTCTTTGTAAATATTGAGACATATAATTATAGAATCTAAATCAGATATATTCTGTTGTGTTTTTAAACTATCCTTTTCGTTTTGTATGCTATCATTTCTATTTGTTGATAGAGTTGAATCATTTGTTTTTTTTTGGAAAAATATTTTTGCCTTTGAATATTTTTGTTTTTCTCTCAAGCGTATACGTATTTGTAAGGGCAGAATCTAAATTCTTTAATGCAACCTCAGCATACGAAATATCTTTGGTATGCATGAATTGTTCTGTACTTAAATGTGCATTTAGAAATGATTGATATGTGCTATTTATAATTTCAGTATTGTTATTCCAGTTTAATATTTTAGAAAAGCCAAACCAGATAATAACTCCTAGAATTAGTACAAAACTAATAATTATCCCGTATCCTACCAATAATTGTTGACCAATTTTTAAATGCTTCCATAAAATATTTGATAAACGAAATGATGTGTTCAATTTTATCTTTCCAACTTCACTCAATTTTTTCTTCATAATCCCTTTTTTTTCTATTACTATTCACCCTTTCTTTTTTTATATCATTCTAATTACTCCATATTTTTGTAAATATATTATGTTAATAGATATTAATCGCCGTTCATCTTACTACATTAAAAAATGATTGCTGTCAATAGATTCAATAAATTCATTATCGATATCATTTTTTTCCATAAAGCGATTAATCTTATTTAAAAGGTCTACGGAGTTTATTGGCTTGCTAATGTAATCATCAAACCCAAGTGCCATGCAGTGTTCTCTTTCGCCAGAGAGGGCATAAGCTGTTTGCGCTATTGCAGGTAATATCTCATGAATTAGTCGTAATTGTTTTATTGTATCAAACCCATTCATTTCTGGCATCTGTATATCAATTAATGCAATATCTATTAGTTTTATTTTTTTCGCAATTTCAATGGCTTTTATTCCATTGGTTGCATGATATATAGTTATTCCTGTTGGCTTTAATAGATGTTCAAGAAATTTGGCGTTTGAAGCCGTGTCTTCAACAATTAGAGCAATTTTATCATGCCAGGAAAATGAGTTGGTATTGAATGCACGAAATGAGTTTTCGCCATGCGCAGTATCGATTTTGTCATTAGGAATAGTAAAATAAAAAGTAGAGCCTTTATTTGCTTCTGATTCAACCCATATCCTACCACCAAGCAGTTGGCAAATATTTTTTGAGATTGTTAGACCTAATCCTGTTCCGCCAAACCTCCTATTTATTGAATCTTCCGCTTGCCTGAAACTATCAAAGATTATTTGTCGTTTATCATCACTTATTCCGATACCACTATCTTTCACATAAAATTCTAACATGTTTGTTTTGGTTTTATAATAACCAAATTCAATATTACCATTTGATGTGAACTTAATAGCATTATTGATTAAATTTATAAAAATCTGCTTAAGCCTATGATAATCGGTGTAAATAATGTACTTTTCATCTGACGATTCAAAGTATTTGGATAGTTTAATGTTTTCTTTCATCATTGCGGAAAGATTATTGGAATAAAAATTATATAGTTCATTCATTAGAGAATGTATATCACATAATGTTTTATTTATTTTAAGTTCATTTGCTTCTATTTTTGCAATATCAAGTATATCATCAATAAGCTTTAATAATGCATCACCATTATTTTTAATGATTTTTACAAATTCCGTATTTTGTTCTTCACTATGATTTTGTTTAACCAACAAATCTGAAAATCCTATTATGGCATTCATAGGTGTCCGAATTTCATGTGACATATTTGAGAGAAAAGATGACTTTAGTTTATCCGATTCTTCTGCCCGTTTTTTCTCACGCTTCAGAGCCTTGATATATTTATTTCTCTCAGTATTGTCAATTATAATTCCGCGGTGCCCTTTTGTAATATTATTAACGCGAATGGGATTATTATATATAATCGCATCAAACAGTGTGTCGTTTGATCTTTTTGCTTCAAATTCAAAACTTTTTATTTTAGAGTTGCATTTTAAAACGGAGATTAATGATTCATCAGAAAGGATATCTTTAATGTAAACACCATTGTTAATATTTTTTCTGGTATATCTGAAGTTTTTTATCCACGCATTATTTACGTAGGTGAATTTAAAATTCTCATCGGTTTCATACAATGACTGTGGTAACATGTCTGACATTTCACGATATCGTACTTCACTTTCAACAAGGGCCATTTCAGCAGAAATTCGTGCTGATTCTTTTTTATGAAGTTGATCTACCATATAATGAAATTTAGCATACATATCTTCAATTTCTTTAGGTAGATTGGTAACAACTTTCAATTCTTTTATCCTAAACTTATTTATTACAAATGAGTTAATGTAATCAGAGAATTCTTTTACTGGTTTTAATAATACTTTTGATAGTGCAATACTGGCAATTACTATTGCCAGTACTAATGAACAAATAAAAAGAAAAAATAAAATACCAAGTTTAATTAGATAAGTTGACTGTTTTGTCACAGTTTCAAACGATATTGAGCTAAGCTTAGCCTCAATATTTTGTTCGTATTCATTTAGTTGTGCATATAATCCGCTATTATTGCGATTTCCTAATTTACTATCTAATTTAACAAGTTCATTAAAACATTTTGTATAATTAACTAGATTGTTAATTAAGGTGTCTTTTTCTTTTTTTGAAAAACATATACTCGAAATAATGTCTCGTTTGAATGTTGTTGCGAATCGATTTAATTTTCTAACATAGCTGGTATCATTTCTTATGATATAATCCTTCTCATGCCTTCTAAGTGTCAGTACTTTTGCTTGATCTATTCCGGGTACATTTTCAAGTTTATGAATATATTTCCGCATTTCTCCTTCTTTACCCCAATCTTTAAAACCTCGTTGATTTATTACAACAATCATTTTATTGAATACCAAATTGTAACTATTGATCAATTCTTTAATACTATCAAGTTCGCTGCCAATTTTTAGATTTCTGGACACCTCATTTGCTAATAATAAATTTATTTTCTGATCAATTTCATTCAGATAATTATTGTGACGATTAAAATACAAACTGTATTTTGTTTTAAAGTATTGAGAACTTGTGAGTTCAAATTTCATGTAATCACTTATGGACTTTAAATCTTTAATAATTAAAATCTCTAGTTCTTGGAGATTATTCACAATGTCCGATATTCCTTCTTTTCGTGAAGTAAATTGATTGATACCAACCAAAAGAATTACTAGAATAATAAATGAAAAAGCAATAAAGTATTTTAAAATATTTACTCGGAAAGAATTTGTTTTCATAAGCGTTTTTTATTTTATATACGTTTGATTGGCTCAATGGTTTTATTTTTTATGTTAAGATTATGTTAATTATTTTTTCATTCAATACAATTTTGTAATATCAATTTTTATTTTGAATGAATTTATTCTACAAAAAAGGGGCTGCCTTTTACAGTAGCCCCTCAACTATTAAAAAACGAAGTTTAGGTTGAAATTATTTTTTGATAATTTTTATCGTCTTTGTTTCACTTTTGTTAGATACCTTAACCAAGTACATGCCTGTTTTGAGATTTGAAATATTAAGATAGGCATTTGTGTTATTTACAATTGTTGTGTTCATTAATTTTCCGGTCATATCAAGTATGTTAATGCTTGATATATCAGATGTAGACACAACATTTAAAGCATCTTCTGCAGGATTTGGCCAAACATTTATTGAGTTTGATTGATCTTTGTTATCAATTTCTTTAAGTCCAACAGGAGTTGATTTTATTATTTTATAATTATCGAATAAGCTTGCTACTCCAAGATCATTAACAGTATATGTTTTTACGATAATGCTGTCAGTTGATAGTGTTATGTAGCTAAATGTAGGTTCGCCTGTTTGACCAAATCTGCCTGTAAAGAAACTGAAATAATTTGTAAGGCCTAATGAAACTTCAGCTGTAACCATTTGTGCTTGTGTGCGAGGTTCATATTTTTTCTTCCCGCCTGAGTTGTTTAAGAAATACAATGTACCTTCTTTTACATCGAATGTGCCACCTAATAAACCGGTAACATTATCACGAACCGTTGGAGCAACTATAGTTTGATTGCTCACTGCACCTGCAACAAGGGCTTTGTTTTTAAGAGGACCTATTACTTCGTAAACATGATCGTGTCCTTGTAATGCCCAATCAATTTTTAAGCTATCAAATACAGGAGTCATTTTGTCGCGACATGTTTTACCGTCAGCATCACTTTGATGACTTCCGCTGCCAGTGTACATCGTTTTATGGTAATAAGCTATTCTCCATTTTGCAGTTGGATTTGCTTTCACTTGTTTGTTCATCCATACTGCAAGTGAATCAAGGTAACCTACAACACTATAATCTTCGTAACTAAAAGCCATAAATAATGCATCGCCATAAACAAATGAGTAAACACTACCTGGTGTTGTTGCCATTGTTTTTTCAAAATTCGGATTGGCTGTATTGAAGTGATAAGTGAAATTTTTATTTGCTGACTTATCATGATTTCCAGTAACAGGAACAAAAGGATTTTTCATCAAAATATCTTGCTGAGTTGCAAAGAATTGTTCATACTCCCACTCTGAATTTGTGGAACCCGATGTTTCAACTAAATCACCACATGACAACCAAAAGTTAGCATTTGGATACATTGATTGTGCAACATGTGTAGTTTTTTGTGAAATATCAAACATTGCATCAGTATTTGCCTGAGGATCGGTAAAATAAACAAAAGAAAATTCGTCTTTGTTTGCTTTAGCTGTTTTAAACGTACCTATTTCACTCCATGCTCCAGTTTTACCAACGCGGAAAGAATAGGTTGTATTAGCTGCTAAACCAGTTGCCAATGCTTTGTTTTGCATGTAACTTTTTTTACCATTAACAGGAATGCCTGCTGCGCTAAGTGCATTTGCAGAAACCGAATAGTTTAAATTTTTAACCGAATCACAATTAGCAACTATTGAAAATGCGGGAGTAGCAAATGCTGTGTGGTTGGTAACTGTACCTGCAACTATTTCTACTTTTCCACCGGTAATACCTACATTGGTAAACCAGTTAAATGCCATATTGGTTGTTGGTGTTCCGTTTATTGACATTCCAATACTATATGGATATTGTTTGCCCTGCATTTTAGTGATCACTAATTCAAGTGCAGAAACAGTGGCTGAGTCTCTTTTATCCTTAGCAGCACTGAATGCTTTTAAGAATGAGGTCCATGATGGTGTTGTGTAATTTGAATCTACTAAAGAATATGCATTCATTAATACAGTATCTAAATGATTCATTACATCTGAATATTCAATTACCAATGATGCGGCAGCAGCAGCTTCACCATCGTAGGTTTCAACTTCTCTTACGCCTGTTCCTTTAATAAAGAAAGCCATAGCATTTCCTGATTTCCATCCGGCACGATTTATTTTGCTCTGAACCAACGATTGTATATCAACTGTTTGGTATTTTTGATCTACTACATTAAATGAGCCGGCGGGTATGCTCCATCCAATCGAATCTGATGATTTAGGACGATTGGTTAACGAGAATAATTTATAATTAAAAGTAGCAGGGTTGTCATTGTTCTCTGACCAAATAAACAAATTACTTGGGTCTGCATTTTTATTTGTCGCATCCACTTCAAACTCAATGAAGGCTTTTGTAATTACATAGTTTTTAGGCAATGTAATGTTTGGGAATCGAAGACCTATCATTTGAGGATCGGCATTTAAAGAGGTTTCGCATCCAATTTCTAAATCGCTGCTGGTTGAATCGATTAATCCAATCGTTTTAGCTTGTGTCTGTCCTGCTTTTGGAGCTAGCCATTCTTCAACATCATCAGAAGCTGATTTGATTTGAATTTTTGTTGCTTTGCCTACTTCGGGTAATGTATAAGTTATTTTTATTGCAGCAGCAGCATCGGGTTCTCCATTGTGTGATTCCATTTCGCGTGTGCCTGAGCCTTTAATGTAAAAAGCCATTGCATTGCCAGAAGCCCAACCTGCGCGGGTTACTAATTTCTGAACCAATGTTTTTAAATCTGAAGTGTAGCATTTAGAATCGATTACTTCACCTTCTCCTGCATCAATAGTCCAAGATACAGAATCGTTAATTTTGGGTCTTGATGTTAGAACAAAAGGAACATAGGTAAAGGTTGCCGGATTATCATTGTTCTCTGCATAAATTTGAAGATTGCAAGGGCTTGCATTTTTATCATTTTGGTCTACTTCAAATTCAATTTTAGCACTTGTAATAAAGGCATTTTTAGGGATTGCTATATTTGGAAACCTTAAACCAACCAATTGTGGATCTTCAGTTCCGGTTGTTACACTACCTAATTCGATATCACTACTGCCGGCATCAACATCACCAACAACTTTTGTTAATGATTGTCCTGAACCAGCAGGAATATATTCTTCTAAATCATCATCAGGATTAGTAATTCTAACTGTTAATGTTTTTTCAGCTTGATTTTTTGTAGGATACACAAAGATTGGATTTGAATAAAACCAAAGATCTGCAAATGCCTTAGTAGCATTATTAGCTCCAACAACCCCATCAGCTAGTGGATTTCCTGCTCCATCGGTTTCGTTTGCAACACTTAAGCCCAAATTTGAGCCACGCAAACGATAATAAGATGAATCGCTAACCGGAACAATAAATGACATCTCTAACCATCCGTTTCCAAGGTTTGACCATTTTGTGCTAATTATACCTTTTGAATCTGAAACATTTCCAACGGCGTCAAATCTTCCTATAACAGACGTTGTTGATACAGAGTCAATGCTGTATTTTGGGTCTGTTGAATTGATTTTGCTTCCTACTTTACCTTTTATGATATCAATACGACTTAAAGAAGGACTGTTATATGCACTATAAGTATTATTGTTTACTCCTTGTGGATCTCTTACTTTAACTGTAATTCGGATTGAATTATTTTTATTGATAAACATGGTTGACCCCATAGAGGCAAACTTAGTATCGTTATGTCCCAACGTATCGATTGTGAAAACTAAAGAATCAATCAAATCGCCTTCAACAACCCAGTTATTTCCAGAACGTAATCCGTCAATAGCACCTTGGGCTGTTTTTGTTTTTGAGTAGGTGTATGTTTTTTGATATTCGCCAGGATAAAAATCGCCAGCAACGTCATGATAATCAGAACTGGCAAATAACCAAAATGCACGACCTTCACTTAACATAGCATCCCATAAGCCACCAACTCTTGCGGCATAATATCCACAACCTCCAAAAGTACCACCACCATCTGCACTGGCGCTATATCCACCACGTCCGGCATCTTTTTGATGACCTGGCATACTTTCAAAGCCAAAGCATACGGTTGGTCCAGCGTTATTCATATCACGGAAGTGATTGATTTTATATAACTTTTGTCTTTCTGGATGTGCAGGTACAACATAGCTTGTTAAAGAATAGTTTGTATTAAGCCAAGTTATCGCCTCTAGTGTTTTAGCATGTCCTGATAAAATACTTTTAACCCATCCTTGAGCAACACCACCAATATCATCACCATCGCTATTATCGAATTTGTATTCAAATTCGGCAAGCGGATTGCAATTTGGAGTAGCGCTAAACTGATTTGAAATTAAGCCAACGCTGCCATGCTCATGACCAGGTACATTCCATTCGTAGCTTTGTAAAATTACTTTTGATGGATAAAGCAAGCGAGCCATCTGAATTTGTTTAAATGAGCTATCGCGCAGCATCTGCCATCTCCACATTACTTGATGTCCGCCGCTCGATTGTGCTTTGCCAATTATTGGATTTGTAGTGTAGCTATCCCAGTAAATGGTGGTGCCTTTATCAGTACCTGATACAGCGCCATTTTTTGTAAAACCACCGCCATGCTCACTGTTTGCCCACCAATCAAGTCCATACTGATTGTTTTTTGACATCATGTGTTGTATACTCCAGCTACCATCGGTGTAGGTGGTGTGTTGGTGAAAGTCGCCTTTCAGATAGCTCTGTGCATTTAAATATTGCATAGAGCATAATACAGAAACTGAAACAAATAGTATGTTTCTACAGTAACTTTTAATTTTAGCAAGTCTTTTTGTTTTCATATATTAATTTTTTGTTTAAATATGAGTGCAATATTACCTGCCAATTGTTAATTCATTATACCTATATAATTAATAGTATGATATTTTATTGTTAAATATACAGTACATAATTATTAACCCGATTTATGCATTCGCTAGAGTGAAGGAATTGCATAAATTGTCACAATGGCCGTCTCAACTGCGTTTTATAGGGATTAAGCGCAATGCTCACGCACTTGTACAACCCACTAGACTTCAGTTCGTTTCATTTCTAAAGTCTAAATTCAGATTAATTTAAGAATTAGTTAATTTGTGTTATTATTATAAAGAGTCCATAGATTGCTATTCAATTTTATCCTTATAAATACGATTGATATTCTCAAAAAGGAAATTTGACCAGAGATATTATTACATAAATGAGTTGTAAAGATTAATTAGAAAGAAAATAAATCGCTTTTGATTATGCATAATGATACACCAAAGACAAATATCATACTAATATACCAAAGCAGGTGGCTGAGGCATTCGCCGCGGCGAAAAACTCAATGTGGCACCTCAGCGTCTTTCTTTCATCAATATATAAGAGATTTTCTTTCATTAAAAATCAGTAAATATCTAATTGGTGTACGATTGTACAGAATCGATAATCGCTATTTCAATATGTATGCATTTTAGAAAGAAATCTTAAAATTGTGTCAGGTGTTCAATGAATATTTTCCGGGCAGATAATGCCCATGTTTGAAATGATCTTGAATTATGTGGGTAATGTATTGTAAAGTCAAGAAGTTTATTTAAATTAAATGACTGTGATGGAATGCTAAGTCCGCTAAGTTCTGCATCGATTGCATTTGTTCTTTGTTCGTAGTGGTTTTTTGTTGGTACGGTCATAACTGGTTTTTGTAGATACATTGCTTCGCAAACAGATTCAAAGCCAGCTGTTGTTGCAAATGCCTTACAACCAGCCATATATTTTATGAATAATTCATCATTTAGCTTATGCCAAAAAATATTTTTTGCTAATTGAATTTCGTCCTTATCATTTTGTGCATCACTAAAAAAATGTAGCTCGTATTCTTGATTATTATTGTGCCATTCTATAAGTTCATCTCTATATGCATCATTTAAGATATATGCAAGAATATATCTTCCAGATGTTATTGTCGTATTTATTACCTCATCGCGGAGGAGTGGAGGAACAACAAATGTATTTTTTATTGTATGGTGTGGAAGTTCTCTGAATGATAGAGCTAATAGCTTGCTTGCTCCATACGATGTTAATTTAGTGAAATAGTAAAATGCAAATCTATCAAGATAGGCTCCTTTTGGAAATTTAAATGAAGGATGAAATATTAAGAACTGATGTCCAATGCATATATGTTTAAATGTAGGTTTATACAATCTAAAATACAATCCAGCTAATATTTCATAAAAGTTAATAATTACATCAGGCTCTGATTTTATAAGAGCTTTATGAATTTGGTCAATACTATCCCTATATTTATTAAATTTTATAATACCATACCAAAGTGATTTGAAAATTTGAATTCCTTTCGAATTCTTGGCTGTAATGAAATTAGGACTATCGTATGTTATAATTTGGTTTTTAATTTTAGTTTTAAAAAAATCAGGTATTATACGCTGTGGACTTTTGCCAACCATAACAGCTACAATTTCATGACCTTGCTCAACTAATATGTTTCTAAGTGCAATGGCTTGTGTCATATGCCCCCTGCCTTCACCTTGTATTAAAAATGCATATTTCATTATTAGTGATTTTTTTTTATAATTTAAATAGAGTAGAGTATTTATTGCTATTGAATAATGATTTATTCAATAGCAATAATTTTTTCTGAAGAAAAATAATTTTCTTCAAGTCTTTCTTCAACTAATAAATCTGTATAATAGATAATTTGCCAATCGCCATTATAATCTTCAACCAAGGCAGTAAGTGATTCAACCCAATCACCTGAATTTAGATATACTAGATTTTTATAATTTGTTATAGAAGGATGATGTATATGTCCGCAAATAACTCCATCGCAATGTTTTGATTGAGCTAATGATACAAGATTTTCTTCAAAACTAGATATGTATGAAACAGCTGATTTTACTTTGTTTTTGATGATTTGAGAAAGAGAGTAATATGGTAATCCCTTTCGCATCCTTCGGTTATTATATATTTTGTTAATCCATAAAAGAAAGGTATAGCCAACATCGCCTAAATGAGCTAACCATTTTAAGTTAGTAGTAATGCTATCAAATACATCTCCATGTACTACATAATAGCGTTTTCCACAACTATCATAAACTAAATCTTTTTGAATATGCAAGTTCCCAATCGAAAATGGCATTATATTATCTAAAAAGTCGTCATGATTTCCGCGAATATAAAAAACTTCAGTTTGAATATTCTGCATCATTTTTATTATAACCTTAAAAAAGCGTGTATGCTTTTTCTTCCATTTTCCATTTTTACGTAAACGCCAACCATCTATTATATCTCCATTCATTATAAGTGTATCGCATGTATTCTTTTTTAGAAATCGAACTAATTCTTTTGCTTTTGAGTCAGCTGTTCCTAAGTGAACGTCAGATATAACAATTGTTTTATGATGTTTATTTTTAAGCATACTCCAAGTGTTTTGTTTGATTTGGATTCGTATTTAAAAATACATCAAAAAATTGAGGGGATTATAATTTAATTGAACAAATATATTACGAGATGTAAAATTCTGATTTAATCTTTAAAAAAAAATACAAAAAAAGTTCGGGTTACTAGTACAAATTAATCTGTAGCTAATAACCCTCACCTTTTAACTTAGATCCAATAAGTTCTAAGTAGCACAAATTTATTTTGAAAGATTATGCATTTTTATATTTACGCTCTTGCTAGCCGAAGATTTAACTACAAAATACGATGCTGTTGGAGCATATGAAACCATAGTTGCGATAATTGAATAAACTCCTGGTTTAACACTCGCAAATTGATAGTTTCCATCAAAATCAGTAAATGCAATTTGGTTTGTTCCCTCAATTTTAATCATTACACCGGCTAATGATTCTCCTGATACACCGTCAGCTATGCTGCCTTGAATAATGCTAGTGCTATTAGATGAAGGGGTATTGTTATCGCCTGCATGAATTGTGAGGGTGATTGCAAATAGGATTACAGAGGAAATGGTGCTAAGTGTTTTCATTTTGTTTTTTTTTAATTACAATGCAATATTATATACATTGTATTATCCTAGCGTTAAAAGCTTGTAAAATAATCGTTAATTATTAATTCATTGATATATAAGAATATCCATTTAATGTAAAAACGGCTTTTAAGCAAACTTTTTATGTGTTAATATATAATTAACATACCCGAGTGGTAATTAACATAATCTTAACATTAGATAAATATTAGCTTTAGGATATATGTATTCTTTTGCTTCACCTTTTAACAATTTAATTATAGATTCAGATGAAAACAAAAGTAGTTTATTATTTATTGTGTGTTATTTTATTTTTATCATTTAAAGTTAATGCACAGGATATCAAGCCTGAAGACGATACGCTTCATGCAGTGATTGAAAAAATACAAAGCGAGATGAATGTGAAAAATCGATTGAAAATTTCAGGCTATATTCAAGCGCAATATCAAAAAGCTGATACTGCTGGTATTGAATCTTTTGCTGGTGGAAATTTTGCAAATACCTTAGATAATAGAATGGCTGTACGTCGTGGTCGTTTTAAATTAGCATATGATTATAATCTAACACAATATGTATTGCAAGTAGATGTGACTGAAAAGGGTGTTGGAATTAAAGATGCCTACGGAAGCTTTACTGATCCCTGGATTAATACATTTGCTTTTACGGCGGGTATTTTTGATAGACCTTTTGGATATGAAATATTTTATTCAAGTAGCTTAAGGGAATCTCCTGAGCGTTCGAGGCTTTTTCAAACACTTTTCCCTGGCGAACGTGAAATAGGCGCTAAACTCACCATCAATCCTCCTAAAACATCTAGATACAATTTTATTAAATTAGATGCGGGGGTTTTTAATGGTAATGGTCCAACAACTGTTGAGTTCGATAGTCAAAAGGATTTTATTGGACATTTGTCACTTAATAAAAGTTTTTCGCAGGAACGTATCAATATAGGTATAGGTGCATCCTATTATAATGGTGGATGGCGTCAGAATACCAAGTATGTTTATGAATCTGGTAATGCCTTAGTTGCAGGGAATGAAATAGCAGCTTTTGTAGTAGACTCAACTAGTTCACATATAGGTAGTATTCTTCGTCGTGAATATTCTGGAACGGATGCTCAAATAACATTTCATACACCAGCTGGTATTACTACAATACGTGGTGAATATATTTGGGGACAACAGCCAGGTACTTCTGCTACTTCTGCCAGTCCTGGAAGTCAACCTACAACCGATGCATATCTTCGACAATTTGAAGGAGGATATTTTTATTTTGTACAAGGTATTTTACAAACCAAACATAAAATTCTTTTCAAATATGATTTTTATGATCCCAATACAGACATTTCTGGAAATAATATTGGCATAGCGGGAAGTAAAACATCAGCGACAGATATAGCTTATACTACTGTGGGTTTAGGGTGGATTTATCATTATAATTCAAATGTAAAAATTACAGCGTATTATGATAGGGTTACGAATGAAACCACCTCAGCTATAAAGAATAATAGCACATTAAAGAATTTGACTAAAGATAGAAATGATAATGTTTTTACTTTAAGAGTACAGTATAAGTTTTAAGGCTTTTAGATAAAAGGCCGATAGCTTTGAATTATAATAAAAATAAATTTATAATAAAATAATTATGAAACGAGCATGTTCGTTAAATACATGCAAGAATGAAAAATCACATACGAGTTCCTTCGCCTTAGGCGAACGACCATTTTAAAATCATTAAAATATATACTTATGAAAAAAATTGCAATTTCATTAACCGCACTAATATTATTTGGTGGCGTGCTAATCGCACAAAAAATAACTGTTAAAGTAAAAGGAAGTGATACGGTTCTTCCTCTCGCACAAAAGCAAGCAGAGAAGTATATGCAAGCTGATAACACAATGAGCATTTCAGTGGTAGGTGGAGGAAGTGGTGTTGGTATAGCTGCTTTGCTCGATGGAACCACTGATATAGCTGCTTCATCACGAAGCATTAAAATGAGTGAAAAATTAAAATTACAAGAAGCGGGTAAGGCGGTTAAAGAAGTTAAAATTGCTTTTGATGCGCTTGCCGTTATTGTAAACCCTGCCAATAAGGTGAGTCAACTTACTCGTGAACAATTAGATGGCATTTTCACTGGAAAGATTAAAAATTGGAAAGAAGTGGGTGGTGACGATTTAGTTATTGTTGTTTACTCTCGTGAATCAAGTTCTGGAACTTTTGAGTTTTTTAAAGAAAAAGTTTTATTAAATAAAAATTTCGCAGCTTCTTCATTAATGATGCCAGCAACAGGAGCTATTATTCAATCTGTTAGCCAAACTAAAGGGGCTATTGGTTATGTAGGATTGGCGTATCTTGATAAATCAGTAAAAGATGTTAAAGTATCTTATGATGGTGGTAAGATCTATGTTTTAGCTTCAATAGAGAATGCCAAAAACAAAACCTATCCAATTATTCGCCCTTTGTTTTTTTATTATCCAGTATCCGCTGAAAAAAAGGTGAAGAAATTTGTTGATTATATTTTATCAGATGCTGGACAGAAAACTGTATTAGAAGTAGGTTATGTACCTTTAAATTAATTTTGTGAAACTGAATATTCGGAAATTTGGCGAACGTTTTGTTGAAGGAATTTTATTTCTCAGCGGTACCATCACTAGTTTGACGGTATTGCTGATTGTTATTTTTCTTTTCAAAGAGGGCATGGGGATGTTTAGTAAATCGCCCATTGAAGAAGGACAAGTGTTGGTTGTTAATGCTAAAAACACAATACAACATTTAGATGCAGATGTAGTAAAGAAGATTTTTGATCAGGAAATTACCAATTGGAAAACTATTAATGGCAAAGATGAAGAAATACTTCTCTTTCGAATAGATGATATTTTTAACTATTATAGTGAAGATGAGATAGGAGCAGAGTTCGAGCATTTAGCTGAGAAAATTGATGAAGTAATTGTTTCTCGTCCATCGGTTATTGCATTTTTTCCTGAAAATTATTTGTTATCTAATTCTAGTGGAAGGATAGTTAAAACAGATAATATTTCACTAACTAAATTTTTATCAGGTAAAGAATGGTATCCAACGGCGCATCCAGCAGCGCAATTTGGAATTCTATCTCTTATTTTAGGAACTTTGTGGGTGAGTTTGGGCGCAATTTTAATTGCCTTACCATTGGGTTTGGCAACTGCTATTTATATGGCTGAAATTGCGCATCCGAAAGTGCAACGAATAATGAAACCTGTTATTGAATTGATGGCTGGTATTCCATCTGTAGTTTTTGGTTTCTTTGGTTTAGTAGTTATTGTGCCTTTAATTCAGCAAGTTTTTAATTTACCTGTAGGCGAAACGGCATTGGCTGGTAGTATTATTCTAGGTATCATGGCGCTTCCTACTATTATAACGATTACTGAAGATGCTATGCGAACTACCCCTTTAGCAATGAAGGAAGCAAGTTATGCGCTTGGTGGTAATAAATGGCAAACAATTTATAAAATAATAATACCATATTCTTTTTCAGGAATTGCTGCCGCAACTATTCTTGGTATTGGTCGCGCAATTGGTGAAACAATGGCTGTGTTAATGGTTACTGGAAATGCGGCTATTATTCCACATACATTTTTGGAGCCTGTTCGTACCATACCTGCAACCATTGCGGCTGAGCTAGGTGAAGCTGCACAAGGTGGCATACACTATCAGGCTTTATTTACTTTAGGGTGTATTTTATTCATTATTACTTTAGGAATCAATTTAACTGTTGATTATATAACAAAGAAAAACCGTTTAGCACGATGAATAAATTCTCTAAGAAAAAAACAGATATGGGGCAAATTTTTGCCTTTACAATTATTCGCTTGTTGAGTCTATTGGTTGTTGGTTCTCTTTTATGGATATTGGGCTTTATTGTATATAAAGGAATTGGAGTTATTAGCTGGGAATTTATCACTCAAATGCCTGAAGATGGAATGACAAAAGGAGGCATTTTCCCTGCTATTGTTGGTACTTTGTGTTTGGTATTAGGAAGTATGACTTTTGCTTTTCCTATTGGTGTGCTTAGCGGAATTTATATTAATGAGTATGCAAAAAATGGTTGGATAAAACGATTTGTAGTTCTTATGACCAATAATTTATCTGGTGTTCCTTCTATTGTTTTTGGTCTTTTTGGAATGTCTCTTTTTGTAAATACCTTAGGTTTTGGCGATTCAATTCTTGCTGGTTCTTTAACACTCGGATTATTGACATTACCCGTTGTGATTCGTACTACAGAGGAATCGCTTAAGGCAATTGATGATTCATATCGAATTGGGAGTTATGCCTTAGGATCGAGTAAATTGCAAACCATTTGGGCCGTGATTTTGCCTATGGCTTTCCCTAATATTATTACTGGTTTAATTCTTTCTATCGGCCGTGTATCTGGCGAAACAGCACCTATATTATTTACGGTTGCGGCTTACTTCTTACCAAAATTACCAACAAGTATTTTTGATCAGGTAATGGCTTTGCCCTATCATTTATATGTAATAGCAACGAGTGGTACCAATGTGCAAGAATCGAGAGCGGTTGCTTACGGTACAGCTTTAGTTCTTATTGCCATTGTATTACTCATAAATTTACTGGCAAATGCCTTAAGATCCTATTTTGGTAAAAAAGTTAAAATACATTAATAGTGATTTGTGAGGGGTACAAGCACTATCTTCTTTTTCCTTCTCTTTCATTTTTAACATTACCTTAACATTGTATTAATCTCGAATTAATATTTCATCCCGATCTTTACTTTATATTAATTAGTAAATAATATGGACACAATGGTTATGGAACCTTCTCGTCTTATTCTCGACACTTCCCTTTTGCAAACGAAAACAAAGCATTTGGAGAAAAAAGATATGCTCATTGCCCAAAATATAGATGTTTATTATGGTGCTTTTCAGGCATTAAAAAATATCAATATGACCATGAATTCGCATGCAATTACTGCTCTTATTGGTCCTTCCGGTTGTGGTAAATCAACCTTTTTGAGACTATTCAATCGCATGAATGATTATATAGATGGTTTCACGGTAAAGGGTGACGTTCGTGTTGACGGGCAAAATATCTATGATAAATCTGTAAATACAGAAGAGCTCCGTAAGAAAGTGGGAATGGTATTTCAGAAACCCAATCCATTTCCTAAAAGCATTTTTGAAAATGTGGCGTATGGCTTGCATATTCAACATATAAATGATAAAACATTTATTGAAGAACGTGTTGAGAAGGCGCTTAAGCAAGTAGCTTTATGGGATGAAGTAAAAGACAATCTTCATAAACCAGCATTAGCATTATCCGGAGGTCAACAACAACGTGTGTGTATTGCACGAGCTGTTGCTATAGAACCTTCTGTTGTTTTAATGGATGAGCCAACATCGGCACTCGATCCTATTTCAACAGCTAAAATTGAAGAATTACTTTACGAATTAAAAAAATATTATACCATTGTTATTGTCACGCACAATATGCAACAAGCGGCTAGAGCAAGCGATTATACAGCTTTCTTTTATATGGGTTTGCTTATAGAATTTGGAGAGACAAAACAAATATATACCAATCCTCATGATAAGAAAACCGAGAATTATATTACCGGTAGATTTGGATGAGAATGAACATGCCTTTTAACAAAAATCCTAATATGACACATCTTGAAATTGAACTGGATCATCTAAATCATTCAGTAATGGAAATGTTGTCTCTAGCCAAGAGGCAGTTAATTATGGCTCGCGAATCATTTTTTATGTTGGATGCGGATATCGCACAAGAGATTCTTTATTATGAAAATAAATTAAATAGTTTTGAGCTGAGTATTGATCGCGAATGTGAAAATATTTTTGCTTTATACAATCCAGTGGCAATTGATCTTCGTTTTGTTTTATCTGTACTAAAGATTAATTCTTCAATAGAACGTATTGGAGATGTAGCAAAAGGGATTGCAAAATATGTTATTAAAGTAAAGCAACCTGCAAAGGAGGAATTACTTGTAAGAACTCGCTGTGCTGAGATGTTTGAAACAGCAATCGAAATGTTAAATCATATCGAATCTGCTATGGTTAATAATGATACACTTGCTGCACGTAAAGTCTTTAAGAAAGATAGCATCCTTGATGATATAAATAGAGCCTCGTTAAAATCAATTCAAGAATATATTACTTCTCATCCTGATCAAAGTGAATCCGGATTAGTCTTGTTCTCGGTCATTAATAAGCTTGAACGTGCTGGTGACCATTCAAAAAATATTGCTGAAGAAATCATTTTTCATCTCGAAGCAAAAGTTCTTAAGCATAAAAAGATAAATAAACAACGTAACGAGATTGTCTAGTTGTTTTTATTATAAACTTCTATAATATTGCTAGCTGAGTTTACTATTTAGGTAAATCCTTAGTTTGATGTAAAAGCTATTTTAGTATGCAAATCTGCATTTTCATTTTAAATCGCATGAATAATTCTATTTCATGATGATTTTTCCCATCTCTATTAAATCCATTTCGAGATGCGCTTCTTTAATAAAATTAGCCCTTTTATTTTTGATTATCCATATTAATGGATTTGTGCTCGTAATTAATAATGATACTATTTTGTTTGTAATGAGCAAATGATTACTATATTTGTAACGAGCAAATGATCATAATATGGCTAGACCAAAACGTGTACGGAAAATGACAAATCCTCCTCATTTTAAGGGGTTTATGCCCATAGGGGGGGTTGATGATAAACAAGCTGTTGTTTTGTATTATGAAGAATATGAGGCTGTTAGGCTGAGTGATTTTTTATTGCTAGGTCAGGTAGATGCAGCTCAATTGATGGGCGTATCTCGTCCTACCTATGCTCGTATATATGAGAGCGCTAGACGTAAGGTAGCTCAGGCTTTTATGTTAGCAAAGCCAATCGTTTTTGAAGGTGGTAAAGTGTATTTTGATAGTGAGTGGTACTCGTGTAGTTCTTGTGGTTGTTGGTTCAATCATCCTGAAAAAGATAGAGAAGTATTGGAGTGCGCATTGTGTGGATCTGAAAAAGTAGAGCAATACACCAGCGATGTAACTGATATGCCTCTTGATGATGTTTGTGTTTGCAATATTTGTGGTTATGAGGTGCCTCATATATCTGGAGCCGCATGTAAAAAAGAGCTTTGTCCTCATTGCAAAGTCTTTATGGAGCGTAAAGGTTCAAATACAATGGGAAGAAATAAAAATCATACATGCAGATAAAAAATACATAATATAATTATAATGAAAGTAGCAATAACATCAACAGGTAATAAGCTAGAATCAGCATTAGATAAGCGTTTTGGACGTTGTTCTTATTTTATTATTTTTGATACAGAGAGTAAAGCAACAGAGTTTATACCTAATAGTAATAAAGAAAATTTGGAGGGAGCTGGTCCAGCGTCTGTTCAGCTATTAGTCTCTCGTGGGGTTAAAAAAGTTGTATCGGGTGAATTTGGCGCAAAGGTTAAAACACTTTTTGATAGTTTGAAAATTCAGTTAATAATTTTAAATGATTCAGAGAAAAAAGTTTCTGATATAATTGAGATGTTAGAAAAGCATTAATATTAAGGATTTAGATATCATAAATAATCAAATAAATTTAAGAATATGAAAAAGATTTTCGCAATTCCTTTGGAAAAAGGAATACTATGTTCGCACTTTGGTCATTGTGATCAGTTTGCAATAGTTGATGTTGAAGAGGATTCAATAAGTAATGAAAAATGGATAACTCCTCCACCACATGAACCTGGTTTATTACCAGCATGGCTTGCTGAAAAGGGAGTTACTAATGTAATTGCAGGCGGTATGGGGCAGCGTGCAATCGAATTATTTTATAAGGAAAAAATTGAAGTTAGGGTTGGGGCACCTCAAGAAAAACCACGAAAGTTGGTTAATGATTATTTAAAAAATACGTTGGTTACTATCAGTAATTCATGCGATCATTAATTTACTGTTATGAGAATTGCTATTACTAGCGGTAAAGGTGGAACGGGAAAAACATTTGTAGCAACTAACCTTTTTAATGCAGCTATATTATCAGGTATTGAAGCATTATTAGTTGATTGTGATGTAGAAGAGCCAAATGCATTTTTGTTCTTTGAAGGTAGCTCAGAGAAGAAGGAGATTGTGAAACAATATGTCCCTTATATAGATTCTGCTAAATGTACCTTTTGCGGTAAGTGTTTTGACTTTTGTAATTTTCATGCAATTGTTTTTATAAAAGAAGATAAATTAATTCAAGTTATACCAAGTTTATGTCATCATTGCGGTGCATGCTCTTATGCTTGTGATATTAATGCAATAATTGAACGCAAAGAAGATATTGGAACGATTAAATATTATTATGACAAAAAAATGCTATTGTGTGTTGAAGGTATTTTAAAGGTAGGTGTTCCATCACCAGTTCAACTTATAAATGAAACCATAAAAAAAAGTGATCAGGCGGCTTTTGCAATATTAGATGGACCTCCGGGTTTATCATGTCCGTTCATTGCAACGGTTGATGATGCTGATTACGTTATTGTTGTTGCTGAGCCTACTTTGTTTGGGTTAAACGATTTAAAACTTTCTATTGAAGTATTGAATCGCATGCAAAAACATTTTGGCGTAATTATAAATAAGTCTGATATAGGAAGTACTGAGATGAAACATTTTCTAATGTTAAATAGTATTCCAATTATAATGGAAATTCCTTTTGATAGAGAAATTGCCGAATTATATTCAGAAGGCAAGCTGCTCTCAAAGGATAGTGTGTTATTTAAAAAAGGTTTTGTTGGATTACTGAATAAATTTAACTCATCATCTTTTTCTAAAAATCTTTTAACTACTAAAAAATATGAATGAAATAGCAATTTTAAGTGGGAAGGGCGGCACAGGTAAATCATCAATAAGTGCTGCTTTTGCAACAATAGGTGAAGATGTAGTTATTGCAGATTGCGATGTTGACGCAGCAAACCTTCATATAGTACTTCAACCTCAAAATTATCATGAGGAACGATTTATCTCGGGATTCAAAGCGTTTATTGATTCATCATTATGCACCAATTGTGGTCTTTGCACTAAACATTGCTGTTTTGAAGCAATTTCGGTAAAAAGTAAAAAAGTTATTATTTCGGCTACTGCATGTGAAGGTTGTGCGCTATGTGTTAAAATTTGTCCTTCTTCTGCCATTAGAATGATAGACAATGATGAAAGTAGTTGGTTTATTGGTTTTTTTAGAAACGGACGCATGGTTCATGCATCTTTAAAACCAGGTGAAGATAATTCGGGTAAATTAGTCAGTATTGTAAGAGAACAAGCAAGGCTGACTGCAAAAGAAACTGGATGGAACAACATAATTATTGATGGCCCTCCTGGTATTGGATGTTCTGCTATTGCCTCTATAACTGGCGCTTCTATTGCTCTTTTGATTTCTGAACCTACTAAATCGGGTCTGCATGATTTAGAACGTATTTATGATTTAACAAAGCAGTTCAAAGTTAATGCCTATGTTATTATTAATAAATATGATTTAAATGTTTCAATGACGGAAAAAATTGTTGCGTGGTGTAAGAAAAACAAGATAGTGGTTGTGGGAAAACTGGCATTTGATAAAAATATGGTCGATGCAATGATGCACTGTAAAAGTATATCAGAGTGGAAGCCTGAATCTGAAACGAGTGTTAATTTGTTAAAAATTTGGAATGAAATAAATCAAAATGAAAAATAACGTGAACGAAAAAACGAATTTGCCCAATGTAAAAAAAATTATTATTGTGGCGTCAGGAAAAGGGGGAGTTGGAAAATCAACGGTAGCTGCTGGGCTTGCACTTTCTCTTGCTCGTGAAGGCTTTGCTACAGGTTTATTAGATGCCGATATATACGGGCCATCGATTCCTTTATTGTTTGGTTTTAAAGGAGAGCATCCAAAGGTTGAGGAGCGAGATGGGAAAAGTTTTATTGAACCACTTCTTCGTTTTGGCATAAAAATTATGTCAATTGGATTTTTTATTGATCCGAATCAACCTGTTCTTTGGCGGGGTCCTCTTGCCTCAAATAGCTTAATGCAGTTGGTTAGTGATACTAACTGGGGAAATTTAGATTATTTGATTATAGATACACCTCCTGGTACAGGAGATATTCACTTAACAATTTTGCAGCGCATTGAGGTGAATGGCGTGATTATTGTTACCACACCTCAGCAAATGGCAATATCAGATGTGCGAAAGGCGGTTGCAATGTTTAAAAATGATCAGGTAGGGGTTTATGTATATGGTATTGTTGAGAATATGTCGTGGTTTACACCAACAAAACATCCTGAGGAAAAGTATTTTATTTTCGGGAAAGATGGTGGTAAAATGTTAGCGAATGAATTTAATGTGCCTTTACTTGCTCAGATACCTGTGAATGAAAGTATATGTGGCGGATGTGATTCAGGTCATCTAAATGAGATTTTTATTGATAAGAGTGTACATTCAGAATTTGATGAAATTGTTAAAGCTCTATTGAATGCGGAAGATGTATGCGTTAAATAATATTAATTCTGACAGTATTATAAAGTATGATAGAAGGTCAATGTAAACTACGTGTGATGTATTCAGATACTGATCAGATGGGGTATTTACATCATTCAGCTTATCTTAAATATTATGAAACAGCTCGCTGGGAATTGTTTAGAGAGAGGGGAATGCCCTATAAATTAATTGAAGATCAAGGCTATATTTTACCCGTAACGCAAGTAAAAATAAAATATGTACTTCCGGCTCGCTATGATGATATATTATATACAAAAACTCAAATAAAATCTAAGTTTGGAGCACGAATTACGCTCCTTTGTCAAATGGTTAATGAGCAAGGGCAATTAATTAATCAAGCAGAGATTATTCTTGCTTTTCTTTATGCTGATACTCGAAAACCAACGATTATGCCCGATTTTGTAAGTAAACTTATTTACGCATCCATTGAAAATGTTGAATGTGATTGACAATAAAATAATTGAGATGATAAGAATAAATTTATAAATCAAAATTGAAAATGAATAATAAAAAGATTATTATAGTTGGTGGTTCCGCAGCAGGGCCAAAAACTGCTGCAAGGGCAAGACGTCTCGATGAGAATGCTGAAATAACAGTTTACCAAAGCGCTTCCGATTTATCAATGGCTTCTTGTGGTTATCCGTATTATATAGGAGGCGTTTTTGATGATCGTAACCAATTATTATGTTCTCCTGCAGGAGTCGTTAGGGATACTAATTTTTTTTGGAATGCCAAGTGAATAGCTACAAAGGTAAATACCGAAGTAACATCAATTGATCCATCAAAAAAACAAATTATTTATAAAGATCTTAAAACAGTAGAAATTGGTATTGCTCATAATGATAAACTGTTACTAGCTACTGGAGCAAAGCCTCGTATACCGAAAGTGCCGGGCATTGATCTTAAGGGTATTTCGACATTATAGTCAATGAGTGATGCCGATTTTTTAAGAAAAATAAAAGATGAGGGTAAAATAAAAAAAGCGGTTGTTATTGGATGTGGTTTAATTGGAATTGAAACATGTGAAGCGCTTCATCTAGCAGGTATCGAAATAACCTTGATTGAATTATTACCTCAGTTATTGACTTTTCTTGATTTAGAAATGGCACGTTTAGTGGAAAAGTATATTCAAACAAAAGCGAATGTAGTTCTTGAAAACGGTGTAGCATCTTTTGTTGGAGACAATGGTGTTCTAAAAGCCGTTAGACTTCAAAATTGAACTGAAATTCCTTGTGAGCTTGCTGTTGTTGCAGTTGGAGTACTCCCTAATGTTAAATTAGCTAAAGCAGCAGGGATAAGTATTGGTGAAACGGGCGGTATTATTGTTAATGAATATATGCAAACTTCACAAGAAGATGTATATGCCGTTGGCGATTGTGTTGAAATACCAAATCTAATAACGAGCACCCAAACATTCGCGCCATATGGTGATTTAGCAAATTTACAAGGACGAGTTGCGGGTGAAAATGCGATTTTAAGTAATACAGCAAAATTTGTAGGTACAATTCAGACAGGTATTTGTAAAGTATTTGATTATTCCGTCGGATCAACAAGTCTTTCTGAATCAATGGCGATAAAACAAGGCATTAATACTATTGAAACTGTTATAAATGCAAGTTCTGATAAGCCAGCTTTTATGAATGGCCAGCTTTTAATAACGAAACTTATTGTTTGCAAAGATGATGAACGAATAATTGGTGCACAAGTGATTGGTCCGGGCGATGTAAGTAAACAAGTTGCAATATGGGCAATGGCTATTAAAGGTAAGCTGTGCATTAACGATATGGTGAATGTTGATTTGCCTTATGCGCCTCCCTATTCATTAGCCATAGATCATACTATAACAACTGCTCATGTTATGCAAAATAAGTTAAGGGGCATTTTTAAAGGCGTATCTGCTGCTTATGTTAATGGTGTTTTTAAAGATAAAAAATATTGTGTATTTTTAGATATTTGTAATCCAGATAAATTTGAATTGATGCGATTGGGTATTGGTGAGAAACTAATTCCTTTGGGGCAGTTACGAAATCGCTTGAATGAATTACCGAAAGATAAAAATATTGAAATAATAACTTGGTGCAAGATATCATTGCGAGGATATGAGGCCGCATTGGTTTTACAAGCTAATGGTTATTCTAATGTAAAAGTTCTTGAAGGGGGTATCGTTGCATGGCCTTATTCTCGCGAAAAATAGTTCTGTTAACGAGTATGTTATTTTTATTAGATGAGATTTTTTTTACTTAGAATATAAGCATATATACAGTATGATTAAAACCAAACAGGAAACAATTGAACAGGCTATTTCTTTCTTTGATGAAGGATATGCTTGTTCTCAATCAATTTTACTTGCATTTGCTGAAGATTTCAATATTGATGCAAATATGGCAAAGCTAATATCATCATCTTTTGGTGGAGGTATGGGACGCTTGCGTCAGAAATGCGGAGCTTTAACGGGAGGGTTTATGGTTATTGGCTTGGCTTTTGGGAATACGTATCCAAAGGATATGGAAACAAAACTAAACGCATACAAGAAAGTTCGTGAATTAAACAAACAAATTGAGGATATTCATGGCGTAACAGATTGCTCTGATTTACTTAAAAAGAATGTTACTAAAGAAGAAGTAGAAGAGAGAAAACATCATGCAATAATTTGTCGAAATGTAGTGGCTGATGTAGCTGGCGTTTTGTTTGAAATTATTGAACAGTCCAGAATGAACTCAAATATTAAGTAGCATTTTTGCTATTTTATGATTCAAATTCCATTTATCTTTTATATTTATTAGGTATATGATAAAGATTACTACTTTAGTTGAGAATCGTACCTATAAGCGCGATTTGCTTGCGGAGCATGGTTTGTCTTTTCTTATTGAAACAGAATCAAAAAAAATTCTTCTCGATGTAGGACAAACCGATGCCTTCTTAAAAAATGCACAAGTCCTTGGAATAAATATATGTGATGTTGATTTTCTTGTTTTGAGTCATGGACATTATGACCATACTGGAGGATTAGAAGCTTTTTTAAAAGTGAATTCTACTGCTATAATCTATTTTAAGAAAGAGCTCTTAATTCCTAAATATAATGATGATCGTTTTATCGGTTTAAAAATAAATTTTGATTTAATTAAGAATCGTATTATCTATGTTAACGAAATTATTGAGCTTGATAATGGAATTTTTATTTTTCCTGAAATTCCAATTGTAAATGAATTGGATACACATTTTAATCATTTCAATATCCTAATTGATGGCAAAATGTGCTCGGATGATTTTAGTGATGAGGTTTTTCTTGCAGTTGAATACTGTAATAAAATTTCAGTAATTAGTAGTTGTTCGCATCGTGGTATCTCAAATATTCTTAATAAGGTAATATCTTACTTTGGTCTTCCTATTAATCTGGTTTTAGGCGGTTATCACATTAAACAATGCGATTCTAATCAGTTTGAGTTTCTGGTTGAATATATGCATCTCATTAAACCAGAGTTGCTTGGTGTTTGTCATTGTACTGGAGTCGATAAATTTGCAGCGCTTGTAAAGTATAAGTCATTAAATGTTTTTTATAATCATACTGGGAAAATACTTACCTTTAATAAATATTGATGATCCATTTTAGGATATTTAAGTCTCATTGAAAACATCAATTTTATTGCAGAATAAAAAGTATGATGATTAGGAACTATAAGATATTTGTTTCTTTAATACTATTGTTGGTTTTTATTTTACCTTCAATAGTTAAATTAGAGCATCATCATGAACATTTCAAGTGCAAGGCAAAAAATGAGAAGCACTATCACGAATTTCATCAGGATTGTGCCGTTTGTAATTTCGAATTTTCTGTTTTTTCACCATATTTTATAAGTATTATTTTACAGAAAGAGCAAGTAGTAACTCAATACTTTTGTAAGTACAACTCGTTTAATTATTCTGCCCTTTCTAAATACACCCTTTTATTACGTGGCCCACCAATAAACAAATCTTAATAAATCACTTTTTTGTAGAGTTAATTTATTATTTGTTGAATACTTAATACGTAATAAAATGAAAAAAATAGCTATCATTTTCGTTATGATATTGTCGTTTCATATATCTAACGCGCAGAATAAAATATTTGGAAAAATTACAGACCAAGACCATTTGCCTTTGCTTGGTGTAAGTGTTTACGTCCCTGACATGAATAAAGGCAATGTTTCAAATAGTAGTGGGATGTATGAAATATCGAATTTACCTAATGGCAAGAATAAGATCCAATTTTCTATTGTAGGTTATACCAACCGTATTGAAATAGTTGAGTTAAATGCTGAAAGTTTGGAATTAAATATTACACTAAGCCAAATTTCTGTTGAGATGGAAGAAATTGTTGTTTCAGGAGGATACAGTTCAACACAACATAACAATGCAGTTAAGATTGATATTCTTAAACTCAATCCGCTAACAATGTTCAATACGCCAAATTTTTCTGAAGCACTAACAAAAGTGCCCGGAGTTGATATGATTTCAAAAGGAAGTGGCGTATCAAAACCTGTTATTCGAGGCCTTTCAATGAATGACATCCTCGTGTTAAATAATGGGGTCCGTTTTGAGAATTACCAGTATTCGAGTCATCATCCGCTAGGGATTGACGAATTTGGTATAGAAAATGTAGAAATCATCAAAGGTCCTGCTTCCTTGTTATATGGCTCAGATGCCATTGGAGGGGTTATTAATTTTATTAAAGAAAAACCCGCCCCTATTGGGAGTGTCGTTGGCGATTATAATATGCAGCTTTTTTCTAATACGCTGGGGATGACTAATAATTTAGGGATTAAAGGAGCATCAAAAAAAATCTTTGCTGGCTTAAGAGTTGGACAGAAAACAAATTCAGATTTCCTTCAAGGAGGGGGTATCTTTGTACCAAACTCACGTTTTAACGAAATGTCAATCAAAACTAATGCCGGATTTACTGATAAAATAGGCACTTTAAAATTGTACTATGACTATAACAATCAAAAGCTTGGATTAATTGAAGACGAAGCGATTGATGAAATTACTGAAAGAAGCTATAAAAACGGAATTTTCTATCAGGAATTAAATACCCATTTACTTTCTTCGCAAAACAAGCTGTTTTTTGGTAAATTTAAACTCGATATAAATTCAGCATTTCAGAATACTGAATTAGTTCATTTTGGCGAGCTTGGTGTTTATGAGATTCAAATGGAATTGGCAACACTAACCTACGAAGCTAAACTTCATTTACCAGCTAAAGAAAATGCAGAATATATAATCGGATTTCAGGGTTTTAATCAAACAAATACAAACCTGAATGACCGAGAAACAATGTTATTGCCTAATGCTACAACAAATAATTATTCTGCTTTTGGTTTGTTGCAATATACTTTTTTCAAAAAAATAAATCTTCAAACGGGTGTTCGCTATGATAATAAAACCATCTCTAGTAAGGCAATTGGATACGTATATGATTCAATGGCGTATAGGGCCCCATTTGATAAGTTTTTTGGTAGTTTCAGCGGATCACTTGGTGCTACCTATAATGTATCTGAGATACTATTGTATAGAGTAAACATAGCTGCAGCATACCGAACTCCAAATTTGGCTGAACTTACCTCAAATGGACAACATGAGTTGAGATACGAAGTAGGTGATCAGAGTCTTATACCTGAAAATGCCTATGAATCTGATTTGAGCCTTCATTACCATAAAACCAATGTTGCTTTTGACATTGCCGGATTTTACAACATGATTAACAATTATATTTTTATTTCACCAACTAGCGACACAATGGTTTCAGGGATTGATGTTTTTAAATACAAACAAGCCAATTCGACCTTGTTTGGAGGTGAAGCAGGTTTACATGTTCATCCTAAAACATTAAAATGGCTTCATTTTGAAACTACATTTTCATCCGTAATTGGGAAGCAACAAAATGGCGACTATTTACCATTTGTGCCTGCTCATAAATTGCGCTTCGAATTAAGATCGGAAAAAGAAAAAATGCTATTCCTGAAAAACGCTTTTGCTTCAGTAAACTCTTCCACGGCATTTAACCAAAACAACGCAGCTCCTGACGAAACATCAACTGCTAGTTATACGCTTGTTGATTTAAGCATAGGAGGCAATATTAAACTAAATAATCAATTTATTTCACTAAGAATTAGTGCAAATAACATATTTGACACAAAGTATATTGATCATTTATCGACATTAAAAGAAGTGAATTTGTATAATCCAGGTAGAAATATTTCTTTTAATCTTAAAATACCTTTTGGTGTAACAACAAATAATAATGAATAACATGATGCAATATTAGTGATTATAAATACAATTTTTATATGTGAAGAATCAATCTAAATTGATTCTTCACATATTTTTTATGTATAATTGTAACTAATTATATTTAAGAAATACGAAACAAGATTAAACATAATTTAGAGTAAAATTTACCAGATGAATTCTTACAAACCATTTTTAATTTTAATGATTTCCAATGAAACAAATTTCTTTTATCATATTAGTTGTAGTATTCTTTGTAGCGTGTAGCAATAACGAGCGGTCTTATATGGATCGCACCTTAAATGCTGAAGTTCGTTCTAATCGGCTATTATCGCAAATGACGCTTGATGAGAAACTAGCACAGTTGAATGCCTTTTATATTGGGAAAACGCCCGCTGGAGTAAATGCTGAAATTTCCGATTTAACGCTCGACTCCTTATTCTCTTTAGGCATGGGGCAGGTTTGTCAGCCAGGTAAAAGACGAAGCCCAGCTGAGATTGTTCGAATTTCCAACCGCATACAAAAATATTTAGTTGAGAAAACACGTCTCAGTATCCCCGCTTTTATGCATGAAGAAGGTCTTCACGGTATGATTGCTAATGGCGTATCTAGCTTCCCGGTTCCTATTGGAATGTCATGTTCATGGAATCCTGAATTAATGAATCAGTGTTATGATCGTATTGGTCGTGAAATGCGCATTTCAGGATTGCAAGTTTGTTTATCTCCTGTTTTAGATGTGGCACGTGAACCAAGATGGGGGCGCTTTGAGGAGACCTTTGGCGAAGATCCTTATTTAGTTTCCTCCATGGCAGTTGCTACCGTAAGTGGTTATCAGGGAGGTAAGCGAATGGTTGATTCTGTTCATGTTGTAGCAATGGGTAAGCATTTTTGTGGCTATGGTTATCCTGAAGGTGGACATAACATTGCGCCTTCCATGATTAGCCCCAATGAGTTGTATAATGTGCATCTTCGTAGTTTTCGTAAAGCTATTAAAGAGGCACATTTGTGGTCAATAATGCCTTCGTATAATGAAATAAATGCTACGCCAAGTCATGCAAATGATTGGTTATTAACTCGCGTACTTCGCAAAGAGCTTGCTTTTGATGGTATGGTTTGTGCCGATTATGGTGGCGTGCGAGAACTTATGGTTCATCATAATGTGGCTGCCAATGAAAAGGAGGCAGCATTGCTTGCTTTTAAAGCAGGCGTTGATTTTGATTTGCCAAACAATAGTTGTTATCGTTATTTAAAAGAATTGATACAAGAAGGAAAGATAAAAGAAAAGGAGTTAGATGAGAAAGTACGTCGTATACTTTATATTAAATTTATGACCGGATTATTTGATCATCCTTTTGCAGATAGTACTAAAGCAACCGATTTTGTTGGTAATTCAGATGGAGTAGCACTTGTTAATCAAATTGCTCGTGAGTCAGTCGTTCTCCTTAAGAATGATAAAAAGATCCTTCCTCTCAACATTAGTGTGCTGAAACGTATCGCCGTTATTGGTCCCAACGCCGATGTATGTGAATTGGGTGCATATTATGGTTCTCCTAAATATATTATTACTCCTTTGCAAGGTCTGCAAAAACGTTTTGCAAATGAGTTGCAAATTTTATATTCAACAGGCTGTCGTATCACCTATGAGAAGATTGATACTTTTATTCAGAAAAAAGTTAACAAGGAAGATCCTGATAAAATAGATATTCGCAAAAAAACTTTGTTACCCACAATAGAAGAGGAGGAAGCCTCACTAAATGAAGCCTATATAAAAGCAAAGCAGTCGGATATTGTGCTGCTTTTTATTGGTGGCAATATGACCATTACGCGTGAGTCTTTTTATGGTAGTCCACTTGGTGATCGTAGCGATCTTCGTTTTACACCAGCACAACGTGAACTCTTTTTTAGAATGAAACGTAGCGGTAAGCCTGTGGTTTTATGCATGGTTCATGGTGGTCCAATTGCCGATCCTGAAATTTTTGCGCAAGCCGATGCTGTAATTGATTTTCATTACAGCGGACAAGAAACAGGTACCGTGGTTGCTGAGATTCTTACGGGCGATGTAAATCCATCGGGTAAGCTAAGTTATACTGTGCCAGTTTCAGCTAGTCAGTTACCTTGTTTTTATAATTACAAACCATCTGCTCGCCGTGGGTATGCTTTTATTGATGTTAACTATAGCTATCCTTTCGGATTTGGCTTGAGCTATACCACCTTTGCCATTTCCCAACCCAATCTGAATAAGACCGCCATGGGCCGTTTCGATACCTGTGTTTATACAGTTAAACTAAAAAATACTGGAACACGCAGTGGTTCAGAAGTAGTACAATTATATATGCACGATAAGGTTAGTACAGCTACTCGTCCTGTGAAAGAACTCATTGCATATAAAAAGGTGAGTTTAAAAGCGGGTGAAGAACAATTAGTTAAGTTCGTTATTCCTGCATCAAGCTTTGCATACTTTAATGCTGAACTTAAAAATGTTATTGAGCCGGGCGAATATGAACTTATGGCGGGTACATCATCTATTGATTTGAACAAGCCGGTTATTGTAACAATTCGTTAAAAGAGTTAGGACTCAATTTAAGTCTGGTCGCGGATTTTAGTTGAACGCTTGACTTGTTATTTGTATATACTGATTTTAAATCGTTGTAATATTTAAATTATCGCTACAATTTTTAATATTTCGTTAATATCTTTATTGATTCTGCATATTTGTACATCTAAAATAAGATACTCGCAACTATCAGTCTATCAAAGATATCACGTCGATGTCTGCGATTTAATCTATATGCAAATTCATCGAGATAATTCTGAAGGTACATTCCTTTAATCTTGTGATATATTCCAAGAAAATTTCTTTT
>JBBRXJ010000009.1:0-57169 GCA_038248505.1 Bacteroidales bacterium | reverse complement strand
CTACAAAATTACCTAAATGAGTATTGTTACAAATACAACAGAAGATATTTTGGAGAAAAAATATTCGACAGATTACTCATTGCATGTATAGAAAATTGTTAATAAACATGCGTTGGGTGCAAAAACGGATAGTCATTTAATATTTATATCACATTTTAGTATGAGAAAACATTTCTTTTTAGCAAGTATCATTTTTTTAAGCATGTTGAGTGCAAATGCACAACTCGCCAATAACCAAAGCGCAGCGGTGAGTTTTAAATGGTATACCGCCGAACAAGCTTACAATGCAAATTTAAAAGCTCCTAAGAAAGTATTTATTGATGTATATACTGATTGGTGCGGTTGGTGTAAAAAAATGGATGCTACCACCTTTCGTCATCCTATCATTCAAGACATTTTAAGCACGTATTATTATTATGTTAAGTTTAATGCTGAGTCAACGACACCTATTAAATTAGGAGAAAATACATTCACTAATACATTAGATGCAGGTGGTAGAGGCACTCATCAATTTGCTGCAGGTCTACTGCAAAATCAGATGTCATATCCTTCTTTTGCTTTTCTTGATGAAACATGGTCGTTAATTACGCCTGTTCCGGGATACCGTACAGCAAAAGATTTGGAAACTATTTTAATGTGGTTTGCAAGCAATTCGTATAAAAAAATATCTTATGATCAGTATGTAGCCACTTTTAAAGGGCGAGTTACTGAGTAATATCTAGTTGCATTTTTTGTACAGAAGGTCAATACAACCAGCTTGATCTATGTAAATTGTTTTCTCTGATAAAAGAATGTCTCCGCTTTTCAATTGAATCAGGCAAGGTGCAGGGTTTCTGATAATCAGCATGTCAGTATATTTTGTTTTAAGTAAAGGCAAAGCTGAAACTGACTTAAGCTTCTTAATAGTTAATGTAATCGCTACACTACTATCAGCTGAGTTGCCAGTAAAAAGTGATAATTTACCAAGATGAATGATCGTATCACTTGAGCTAGGAATTACTCTTAATTCAATTGAAAACACCTGTGAATTCTTATATCCAGTAAAAAGTTGTAAATAGTCTTGCATTAGCTGATTCATCTGTGTATTATAAAACGCTAGTGTTTGTGCATTAGAGTTTAAATCATCTGGGTCAGCAAGTAATTCAACGTGGGCTTTACGAATGGCCATAATAAGATTGGCTGTTTCTTGTGCTCTTTGCTCAAGGGTTTTCTCAACCACACTTCGGCGGTAAATGGGTACTCTAACATAAGCTGAATCTTTAAAAATGGTTTTATAAAACGTGTCAATGCGCTCAAAATAGTTACCATTAAGTGGAATTTGTTGTAGGATGTCCTTTCCTTTTTCGTGTGTCTTAATTGATTCCATTTCAATAGGGATAGCGTCTTTGCTAAAGTCTGCGATATAGCCTATGGGAGTTAATTTAAACTGACTAGTAATATTGCAGCTATTATTTTTTTTCGGAATGATAAAAAATTGGGAGTTCAAATCTAATTCTTTTTCGTATGAGATAACACCCGATTCGAGTCTCGTTTCTGTTATGGAATCACTAGTACAATTCCACAAGCCCAGCAATGGACCTGCTGACGAAGCGTATAAACCAGGGATCGTTGTTTCCTTTACCATTTTTAAACATATATTTATTCTGGTAATTGGCAATGAATACTTAATAAATGCTTTTGATGGAATCTGTTCATCCTTTGGTATGATGCATGTATACTGCTCTATTGTCTTACACGCCACACACATTAAAATGATTGCGGCAATGATACATTGTTTTGTTTTTTTCATGAAATAATTATTCTTTAGTGTGTTGTTCATCACAAAAATTACTTTTAAACCATTTATGGTATTAAATTTAAAATGATAAAATTAATGTAATTATCATATCGATTCTGCATAATATTACACCTATGAGATATTTACTAATTTTTAATAAAAGCAAATTTCTTACATATCGATGAAAGCAGGACGCTGAGGCATTCGCCGCGGCGAAGTAGCGCAGGGAAATAAAGGTTTTTAAACACAGGGGAGCCTCAGCCACCTGCTTTGGTATTTTAGTATAAAATTTGTTCCTGGTGAATCATTGTGCAGAATCAATATTATCATTGTATTTGTTTTTTATGATACTTAGAAAAAACTAATGAATAGAATTATATTCAAAGCAGTAACGAGTACACCCAGAGAATACAGTACAATCTTTGAGAACATTCTATTTTTATATTTTCCCATTACCTTTTCAGAAGACGTTAGATACACTTGTAAGAAAATAGTAAAAGGCAATTGAATACTTAAAATCATTTGTGAGTAAATAAGTCCTTTAAATGGATTTGAAATTACGAATATAATTGCCAAAGCAAGAACTAATGAAAGAGCCACCCCCATACGTGAATGATTGTCTTTTATATCAAAAGGTTCTTTATACATTCCAGCAAAAATAGTACCAGCTGCCATACCCGAAGTAATGGTTGATGCCAAACCTGCAAATAATAGTGCCACAGCAAAAACAATAGCTGCATGATTACCTAGCAATGGTTCTAATAATGATTTGGCTTGCTCAAGTGCTGTAACAGGAGTTTTAGCAGCAAAAAAAGTTGCAGCAGCTAAAAGAATCATTGCGCTATTAATTGCCCAACCAACGATCATTGAAAAAAGCGTATCGAAAAACTCATATTTCAATTGCTTCTTAATGACTTTCTCATCTTGCAAATTCCACTGTCGGCTCTGAATGATTTCTGAATGTAAAAACAAATTATGAGGCATCACAACTGCTCCCAGAACACTCATAATGACGATCATTGAGCCTTTTGGGAACGATGGTGTTACCCAACCTGCAATAGCACTATTCCAATCAATATTCACTAAAGAGAGCTCATACAAAAATGACAATCCAATAACGGAAACAAATGCAATAATCCATTTCTCAAGAATTTTATACGTATTTGAATATAACATTATAAAAACGAAAATGGTTACCAAAAGAGCTCCCGCACGTATCGGTATTGAAAAAAGCATATTGAGAGCTATAGCACCACCCAATATCTCAGCTAGCGATGTTGATATGGAAGCCAACATAGCTGATATCAAAAGGAATCTTGAATAACGTGGTTTAATATGAATGGCTGCTGCTTCTGATAAACATAATCCTGTAGCTATTCCTAAGTGAGCAACATTGTGCTGCAATAAAATGAGCATAATGGTTGAGAGTGTGACCATCCAAAGTAATGCATATCCATAATTTGCACCAGCTGCTAAATTTGACGCCCAATTACCAGGGTCAATAAAACCAACTGTTACAAGAAGTCCCGGACCAATAAATTTAAAGATATCTAAACCTCCATATTGTGGTCGGTAATTTTTACTATCAATATTTTTGAAAAGATTAAACATGGTACTTTGGTTCAATACAAAACTCACTCAAACAAATATACATATTATATAAACAAAGGAAACATGACAATTAACAGCATTACACTAATGAAATAATTGCAGATAAACTAAATTGCTCATTTGGATTCAAACATATAAGATCATTATATGTATTCACAGCTTCTATACAGACCATATTATTGTAAGCATTATCAACAAAGTCGGGCATTTTCTTAGCTGTTTCCATCCATGGATTCCATACTAAAGTAATCTTACTTCCTCGTTTAGAAACTCTTATTTGGCGATTCCGTAATGAATCTTTAATAACACAATCAGAGCTTGTATTATAATAAATACGATTCTCTTCTTTTGATATTACTAATGATGATTCCTCTTGCTTACAATCGGAATCTTTGTTCAGTTTATCAATATAGTTTACACCTTCAAGCCCGTGAATAGAAACCTTTGTGATATCACTCAAATTAAAATAAGTATGTAATGCATCGGTATAGCTAAATGGCTCGTTGCCTGTATTTTCGATTTTCAAGGTCACATCAAGGGTAGCACCAACAATAACGATAAGCTTAGCTATGAAATGATGTTTCCAGATCTTTAAAGTTTCATCCGTACTTTTAAAGCACAATATTATTTTGGTATCACCCGATGGTAATTGCTGTGCAGCTTCAACAGTCCACTCATTAAGACGCAAAAAGCCATGTAAAGGCAATGTCGCATCTGTTGGATGAGGACCGAACCATGGAAAACAAACTGGAATTCCACCACGCATCGGTTTGCCTAATTCATAAAAGCTATTATCACTCATCCATAAAAGATCCTTCTGATTTTTAGGAACAAAACTAATGACATGCCCTCCATATAAAGAAATTATAGACGTTGCGAAATCATTTGTTACTCGTATAGCTGTGATGGAATTCTTAAATTCAAAAAAATCAACGATACCGGCAATACCAAAATTTTGATTATTTTCATTCATATTTTTATCTTTCAAATAGTACATTCATAATTTAAAACCCAAATGTAAAAAAACATCTTCAAAAAATAGACAAATAAGATATTATGTATCACTAATTGCAACATAATACAACTTTTAAAAAATGAACAATAAGTTTTTAAGATAACCCTCCTTATAATAGTATAATGATAGTACATAAAAAAGCTCTACCGCCCCTTTCTTACACATAAAAGACTATACAACATAATAATACGATTCGACATTATACAACCAATCGCTTCTATATCTTTTATTTTTCAATAAATTATTTAAACCCAATTAATAAATAGTTAATTTAACGCTTTGTATTTACACACTTATACTTGTAAACGCATTGGAGCTATTCTTTTATCAAATAAATTCATATGAATAAGGTTCACTTAGTAGTAGTTACTATAATTGTATTTTTAACGATATCTTGTAATAAAAAAAAGGATCATTCAAAAGAGAAGCCACCTGTAGTTGTTGATATTATAGTTGCCTGGCAAGAAATAATTCTCTCAACTATTGAAGTTAATGGCTCTGCCCTTTCAGAAGAAATGATTGATTTACAACCTGAAATATCGGGCAGATTAGTATTCTTAAATTTACCCGATGGAGGAAACGTAAAAGCAGGAACTATTTTAGCTCGTATAAACGACAACGAACTCCAAGCTCAATTAGAGCAACAAAAAGTACAACTAGCGCTTGCTAAAAAGACAGAACAACGGCTAAACACACTTTTAGCAATTAATGGAGTAACACAGGCAGAATACGATGCCGCCTTCGGCCAGATGAATACCTTATCGGCAAGCATTAAAATATTGAATGCACAGATTGATAAGACAATCATTAAAGCTCCTTTTAATGGAATTTTAGGCTTACGCTTAGTTAGCCTTGGAGCCTATATTACACCACAAACAATTCTGGGAACACTGCAACAAACTGACAAAATTAAAATTGACTTTAGTGTACCAGAAAGTTATTCAAGTGTATTAAAAATTGGAAATACAATACAAGTGCAATCAAATGGAAACGACGTAAAACAAACCGCCATTATTAATTCTATTGATCCGCAGATAAGAATAGATAATAGAAGCATAAAAGTAAGAGCTCGCTTACAAAGTGGAAGTTTACAACCAGGCGAATTTGTAAAAGTCATTATTAATAGCGATAGAAAAGGCATAATGGTCCCATCCAATTCAATTATACCAGATGCTAGCTCAAATAAAGTCGTTGTTATTAAAAAGAAAAAAGCCTGTTTTGTTAATGTTGAGACCGGTGTACGAAATGCAGATGCAATAGAATTGTTAAGTGGCGTTGAATCTGGTGACAGTATTGTTGTAAGCGGCGTTTTGTTTGTACGCCCCAATGCCAATGTGAAAATCCGATCGGTAAAAAAGCAAGCAAAATGAACATTTCAGAACTATCGCTTCGCAAACCAGTACTAGCTACGGTGATGAATTTATTCATCATCTTATTTGGATTAATCGGTTTTTATTTTCTAGGTGTACGCGAATACCCCGCAATAGATCCTCCAGTAATAACCGTAAGCACTATATATACCGGTGCAAATGCAGATATTATTGAAAGTCAAATCACCGAGCCTTTGGAGAAATCAATAAACGGGATACCAGGAATTCGTAGTATTACATCCGCTAGTTCTGTTGGCAGAAGCTCCATAACGGTTGAATTTAATCTGAGTACCGAACTTGAAACTGCAGCGAATGATGTTCGTGACAAAGTAAGTCAAGCGATTCGAAACCTACCTCAGGATATTGATGCACCTCCCGTAGTTAGCAAAGCAGATGCCAATAGTGATTTCATCATTCTTATGGCAGTGCAAAGCACTAGCAAAGGATTGTTAGAGTTAAGTGATTATGCTGAAAATATTTTACAAAATAAATTTCAAACAATTCCAGAAGTTAGTTCGGTAATGATTTTGGGACAAAAGCGTCCATCAATGCGTATTTGGGTTGATCCCGACAAGATGAATGCATATAACATTGCATTTAATGATATTACCAACACATTAAAAAAAGAAAATTCAGAGATCCCCTCAGGAAAAATATATGGGAATAAAACGGAGTTAACCATTCGTACACTCGGACGTTTAAGCACTGAAAAAGAATTTCAAGATATCATTCTGCACGAGGATAAAAATGGAATTGTGCGTTTAAGTGATGTAGCAAAAGTAGAGATTGGTCCTGAGCAATACGAGCAAAATTGGCGCTTAAACGGAGTTACAGCTATTGGTATCGCAATTATACCTCAACCAGGGGCTAACTATATTAATATCTCCAAGGAATTCACTAAACGACTCAATGAAATTAAAAAGTCACAACAGGGGAGCGATATTATTTTTACAACCTTAGTTGATAATACAAAAAACATACAACGTTCATTAATGGAAGTGAAAGAGACATTACTCATCTCTTTATTACTTGTGATAATGGTCATCTATCTATTTTTTCGAAGTTGGCTTATTGCCATTCGCCCACTTATTGATATTCCTATTTCACTGATAGCTACTTTTTTCATTATGTATTTTGCAGGTTTTTCAATTAACATATTGACCTTACTAGCTATTGTTCTGGCAACCGGGTTGGTGGTTGATGATGGAATTGTGGTAACAGAAAATATTTACAGAAAATTTGAGCGAGGAATGCCCATAAGACAAGCAGCTTTGGAGGGTAGTAAAGAAATATTTTTTGCTGTTCTCTCCACATCAGTTACGCTGGCCATTGTTTTTCTTCCTGTATTATTTCTGCAAGGATTTGTTGGTAGCTTGTTCCGCGAATTTGGAATAGTAGTTGCAAGTGCCGTATTGGTCTCTGCTTTTGTTTCACTAACTATAACGCCTGTATTAAACGTTCTTCTCAACAAAAAAAATGCTAACCATGGCGCGTTTTATAATGCCACCGAACCCTATTTTAATAAACTCGAAAACGGGTATAAAGATTTTTTATATCGCTTCATTGAGCGTCGTTGGATTGCATGGCTTATTGTAATTTTTTGTTTGTTTATCTTTTTTGTAATAGGAAGTACATTACAGCGTGAAATAGCCCCTCTCGAAGACAAGAGTATGATGCGCTTTCAAATTACAGGCCCCGAAGGTACTAGTTATGCATACATGGTAGAGGAAGTTACAAAGATTGAAAACTATCTTCTAGATTCGGTCCCCGAAGGTGATTATACGTTTTTTGCCGTTCCGAGTTATAGTGCCACTGGACTTAATGTAGGTTTTGGAAGAATTGGATTGGTTGCTCCTTCCGAAAGAAATCGAAGTCAAAGTGAAATTGCTGCTGATTTGGCAAAAAAAGTTTCACGATTCAATAATCTTCGAATATTTCCTATTGAAGAGCAAACAATTTCAGTAGGTATGAGCTCAAGAGGCGCACTACCAGTACAGTTGGTTATACAGAATTTAAATTTTGAGAAATTAAAAAATTCTATTCCAAATTTCTTAGACGAAGCTCGAAATAATAAAACATTTCAAAATGTAGATGTAAATCTTAAATTCAATAAACCAGAGGTAAACATTATAATTGATAGAATTAAAACAAGAGAATTGGGCTTAACAATAACAGATATTGCTGATGTTTTACAAAGTGCATTTAGCGGAAGACGCCTCGATTACTTTATTATGAATGGAAAACAATATCAAATAATTTCGCAAGTAAAATTAACAGATAGACAAGAACCAATTGATATTTTAAAATTATATGTAAGGAATAATAAAGGCATTACTATTTCACTTGCTAGTGTGCTTAAATTAGAACACACTTCAAATCCCCCTACTCTGTATCATTTTAACAGATATAAATCGGCTACTTTCTCAGCATCACTTGCGGAAGGTAAAACGATTGGTGACGGGGTAAAAGCGATGCAAGCCATTGCTGACAAACAATTAGATGATAGTTTTCAAACTTCACTTAGTGGTCCTTCGCGCGATTATTCTGAAAGCTCTTCAAATACCGCTTTTGCATTTATACTTGCATTAATACTCATTTATTTGGTACTTGCGGCCCAATTTGAAAGTTTCAAAGATCCTTTTACAATTATGCTAACAGTGCCACTTGCCATTGCTGGAGCAATTTTAAGCTTGTGGATTTCCGGACAAACAATTAATATCTTTTCACAAATTGGAATGATTATGTTAATTGGTTTAGTAACCAAAAACGGAATTTTAATTGTTGAATTTGCAAATAAAAAAAGAGCAAAAGGAATCCCAATAAAAGAAGCAGTTATTGAAGCATCTACGCAACGATTACGCCCAATATTAATGACAAGCTTAGCGACAACATTAGGCGCGTTACCAATTGCGTTAAGCTTAGGTGCCGCTGCAACCAGTCGTATGCCCTTAGGCACGGTAGTCGTAGGCGGTTTACTTTTTTCCTTGGTACTTACTCTATTTGTTATTCCAGCAATATACACTTACATATCAGCTAAGGAAAGAAAGAAAGAGGACGATTTTATTTTTAAAAATGAAGAAAATAAATTTTAAAATGAGAATTTCGTTAACATGCTTATTATTATTTATTGCTGTAACAATAAACGCTCAAGAAATCCTCAGTCTTGAAAGTGCCATTGATACTGCACTTAAAAATAATTTTGAAATTCTGATTGCTAAAAACAATACTCAATCTACTAAAATTAATAATACATTTGGTGCTGCTGGTGGCTTACCTAGTATAAATATTATTGCTAGTGATAACAATTCAGAATATAACTTACATCAAAAGCTAAGTACTGGTGTTAATATAAGAAGAGACAATGTAGCAAGCAGCTCCATTAATGCAGGAGCCAGCGCTAGTATGGTTTTATTTAATGGGTTCAAAATTAGTGCCACAAAAGAACGCTTAAGGCTACTCCATTCGCAAAGTGAATTACAATTGAATCAGCAAATTCAAAATACTATTGCAGCAATAATGGTCTGTTATTATGATATCATTAGACAACAAAATTATTTTAGAATACTTGAGTCTTCACTCGCATTGTCGGTAAATAAATTTGCAATAGTTAAGGCTCGCTATAATGTTGGAATTGCAAGCGAAGCAGATGTACTACAAGCCGAGATTGACAGTAACTTAATTTCTCAAAATTTAAATGGACAATTAATTATTATAGAACAAGAGAAGATAAATCTAATGCAGTTGATGGGTATTAAACATTTTAACAAAATTAACATAGATGATACCATTATGCTAGATATAAGGATACATATAGATTCAATCTTAAATTATCTTGAAAGAAATCCGCAATTTCTCTCATCAGAACAACAAATAAAAATCAATGAACAAATTGTAAAAGAATTGCGTTCTCAACGATATCCATCTGTACGAATCAATACTGGATATAATTTTATCTATAATAAAAGCACTGCAGGATTTAATCTTTTCAATCAGAATTACGGCCCAACATTAGGTGCCACATTGCAAATACCAATTTTTAACGGAACAATATACAAAACACAGCAAGATGTTGCCATTTATAATGTAAAAAATGCTGAATTAGAACGAGAAGGTTTACTATTATCGATAAAAGCAGCTGCTCTAAAAACCTATCAATCGTATAAAAACACCTTGCAACAACTAAACTCACAGCAAATTAATTACGAGCATGCATCAAGATTAGTTAATTTAATTATAAAAAGATTTGAGCTAAATCAGGCTACTATTTTGGATGTAAAAGCTGCACAGACGAGCTTTGAGAATGCTGGATATATGTTAGTTAATTTACAGTTTGCTATAAAGATTGCAGAGATTGAATTAAAACGATTGACTTATTCATTGGCTTATCAATAGTAAATTAAAGTAACAATACTATTTTATTTGAATCGCTACTTAATTATCTCTCAATAATACTTATATAACTTCGGTTGTTTTTTTCATGAATTGTAAACGCTCAAATTGCACACTGTTTTGTTTTGATACATTTATTTTGCCTCTAAAATCTTTTAATGCGATAAACTTATGTTTGGTCATCCATTTTTCAAGACCTTTTACAATACTTGAAATTTCTTTTAAACCGTTCTGATACAACACCGAAGCTACTTGTACTGTTGAAGCCCCGACCAATAATTGTTTCACCACCCCAGTATAGTCATGCACGCCCGTTGAGGCGGATATATCACACTTCACCTTACTTGAGAGTATGCTCACCCATCGTAATGACTGTGTTATCTCATCAGCAGTACTAAATGATTGATCGGATATTAAAGCAATTTTTTCAATATCAATATCAGGTCTATAATATCTATTAAACAATACAAGGCCAGATGCACCAGCCTTTTCAAGCTGTGATCCCATCATAATAAGATTGGTAAAATAAGGACTGAGTTTTACAGCAATCGGTATTTTAACACTCTTTTTAACCGACTTTACAATATCAATATACGTTTTTGCAATCTCACTACAATTTATTCTATCATCAAAAGGAATGAGTGAAATATTTAACTCAATCGCATCCGCACCAGCTTCCTGTATTCGTTTCGCAAAAGCATGCCACTCTCCTGCACTATAACAATTCACACTGGCAATGATTGGTACTTTAACTTTTTTACGACAATCAGTAATTAATTTCAAATACTCATTTACACCATGTTCTTTTGAAATATCCTGCACATATTTCGCAGCATCAGGATACCAAAAATACATATCGTCTTTATCTAACTTAGCATTAATATCATGCAGTATTTGTTCTTCAAAAAGCGATTTTAAAACCACGGCCCCAGCACCGTAATCAGCTGCTTTTATAACATTTACAGCTTTATTTGTGAGTCCGCATGACCCCACAATAACTGGATTTCGGAGCGTAAGCCCCATATAACGTGTAGTAGTATCCATAATAATTTACTAAATCAATTAATATTTGCAAGATATAGTTTTTCAATGGTATTTATCATATCAGGCTCCTTCAATATTTTAATAAGAAAAGCAAAGGCTCCATCAAGATTCGTCTGAGCCCGTGTCGTTAAGCCTTCGGCAAAGTCCCATTCATAGCCGCGTATGTGTATTAAATAAGCTACTGGTGTTTTATAATAGATTTTATGACACAAATCAACAACAAATGCGGGTGATACAGCATGCATGGTAAATTCAATCTTAAAAGCAGCCCCAACACTCGTTATGCAAAAATCTTCAATATCTTCGGTAGATGCATCAACGAAAAAAACCACATCGCAATCAGCAATCTCCGCAGCATCTTCAATATTTAATTGGTAATTTGAATCGGTCCTCACATTTGCTATCCCTTCATCAGCAATCCACTGATCAATACGCTCTGTCATCGCATTTCCCAAACCATCATCTTGCCTGCCTGGGTTTCCGTAACCGTATACTAGAATATTCACTGTGGGGATGCTAAATTATGAATGGTAAATGTTATCCGCCGTGCGGAGTTAAATGTTTAAAAAAGATTGAATAATTAGGGCTAAGTAATCAGAACTTAAAACTATAAATTAATGACATAGAGATATTTATTAAAAAATTGTAAGGCTTTCCATTGTTTTACTCACTAGTAGATTCCTGAGCATGTCGAAAAGTTGTACCTTTAACAAGCTCAGAGACCTACATTAAGAGAAGAACGATAAATTACGATCTTTTCTGATCAATAATCTGTTCGTTGGCATCATAAAGCGTAAGTTCAAGCGGCATTTTACCAAGGGCATGAGTTGCACAACTTAAGCATGGATCGTATGCCCGGATGGCAACTTCTACGGCATTCATCATTCCTTCAGTAATTTCTTTCTTGCCATTCATATATGCTTTTGCCACATTATTTACCGAACGATTCATAGGTTCGTTATTGTTGGTTGTAGATACAATCAGGTTCGCCATAGTAATTTGATCGTCATCATTAATTTTATAATGATGAAAGAGAGTACCTCTCGGCGCTTCTATCAAACCAACTCCTTCGTGTTGTTTCTTTCCTTTAGTAATCAAATTTGTGCCTTGCAAATCTGGATCTTTTAATAATTGGCGAATCATCTCTGCACTATGAAGCAACTCAATTAAACGCGCATAATGCATATGCATACACATGTTATTTGGTTTGCCTTTTGTATATGCTTTATAAATTTCAAATTCCTTTTGCGCCAAGGGTGACGGAATAAAATCAGCAGTATTCAAACGTGCCAAGGGTCCTACTCTATACCAACCATCTTTGTTGCCTAATGACTTAATGTAAGGAAATTTCATGTATGACCATGAACGCACTTCCTCACTAATATATTTGTAGTAATCCTGATAATCGATATCGTGCAATATTTTTTTACCCTCTGAATCAACCGCACGAATAACCCCATGGTACAAATCAAGCGCACCATCTTTACGTACCAAACTTAAATGGCTCGATGGAAATTGCGAGAAATTGTCAATCATTACCTGATGTTTGCTATGAAAATCTTTAAACAGATTCAGCGCATCTTGTGCCCATATTACCATCTTATCCGCATTTAGTGGATCGTCTCCTTTCAAAAATTCATCGCGTTCATCAATAGAAAGATTTTTATTTATACCGCCGGGTATGGCACCCGTACCGTGAATTTTTTTCCCTGCTGTCACACGAATCAATTCTTGTCCGAATTTACGCATCATCACGCCTTGCACTGCTAGTCCTCGAAAAGCCTCCGTTTTAGCTAAGCCAATTACATTTCGTAATGCAGGATCTGAATCAATACCAAGCAACAAGTCTGGTGCTGACAAATGAAAGAAATGTAGGGCATGACTCTGAAAAAACTGTCCGTAATGCATTAGGCGACGCATCTTCTCGCCTGTAGCAGTAAGACCTTCGCCAGTACCAGCACCTACAATTACATCAAGTGCTTTTGCAGCAGCCAAATGATGACTCACCGGACAAATGCCACAGAGGCGTTGCACCAAAACTGGGGCTTCCCAATATGGACGACCCTGAACAAAGCGTTCAAAACCTCTAAACTCAACAATGTGTAAACGTGTTTGTGTTACATTGTTGTTATCATCCATGTGAATGGTAACCTTGCCATGACCTTCCACGCGTGTTACCGGTTCTATCGTTATTTTTTTTGACATCGTTTTAATTTTTTTAGTAGCACAATTAATCGAATTTTATCACTTCATATGGAAGTTTTAGCGGCTGATTGGTAACCAAAGCAACTAATGCTTCCCATATTAAATCGGCTCTAGGAGGGCAGCCGGGCAAGAAGTAATCAATCTTCACAATCTCATGACAAGGATATACTCTGTCAAGAATTATTGGAAGTTCCTCATCATTTGGCATAATACGTTCTGTATTCTCTGTTACGGTTGGGCCATTTAAATAGGCCTCATCCAAACATTCTTTTATTGGAATGCCATTACGCATAGCTGGCAAACCGCCCATTATGGCACATTCGCCAACGGACACTAATATCTTACAGTTCTTGCGGAAATCTTTTAGCACATGAACATTTTCATGATTGCAGCATCCACCTTCAATTAGACCAATATCACATTTTTGTGTAAAGGTTTTTATGTCGTCAATAGGTGATTTATTAAAATCGACCAATTCTATCAATTGCAAAATGCGCTCGTCAATATCGAGCACAGACATGTGGCAGCCAAAACAGCCAGCCAATGATGTTGTTGCTAATATAGGTTTACTCATAATCTTTCCTCCTTAATTATTAATTTTTTCTACATCGCTTCCAATAGGTGTGTGGTCGTACTTACGACGGCCAATGGCCACATCAAAGCCTTTTTCTTTCTTAAGGATGGCCCCTACTGGGCAAACATCCATGGCTTTTTGAGCTAACTCATCGGTAAATTTATTTGCCAATTCAGGGTCAATATTAATTTCTAACTTATGCCCTCTCTTTTTAAAGGCAAAAATATTTTTACCTTCAGCATCTTTTATAGCTCGAACACAACGTTTACATAGAATACAGCGATTATGATCTTTAATAATTTTAGGATTAGAGCCATCAACTGTACGAACCGGGAAAAGATATGCGAAACGAGGTACCAACATTTGATAACGATATGCTAATGCTTGCAACTCACAGCTACCGCTCTTCTCACATGCAGGGCAAAAATGATTTCCCTCAACAAAAAGCAAATCGATAATTGATTTACGAATTACTTCTATTTCGGCTATGTTATTTTCAATCTGCATACCCTCCGTTACAGGGGTAGTACATGCGGTCATTAAACGACCATTAATTTTTACACTGCAAATACGGCAAGAGCCTTTGGGCACTATGCCTTGCATATTACAAAGGGTAGGAATGAATATCCCGTTTTCACGAGCAGCCTCAACAAGGTATATACCTTCTTCAGCCATACACTCTACACCGTCCATTATAAATCTTACAATTTTTCCCATAAATAGTTTTTTATGTGTTTGACAATATATTAATGTACGACCGCTTTACGGTCAACCGCTTCAGCAGCTGCTTGTATAGCTTTATTCATATCGAATCCCATATCATAATCTACGCCTTTCTGTATTTTATTTATATACAAATGGCGGAAATTTTTAATACTTGTAACGATAGGATTCGCAGCCGTATGGCCCAATCCGCAACGACTAGCTTTAAGCACCTTACTCCATTCAAGCATGTCATCAAGATCTTGTTTAACCCCATGCCCACTAATAATCTTCTCCACTTTATGTTTTAACTCTATTGGTAAAATACGGCATGTTGAGCAAGAACCACAAGATTCTTCTATAAAGAATTCTGTGAAATTCAATACTACATCTTTAATTAAATCGCGGCTATTGTTAAATATAATAATAGAACCACCCGTCGCCAAATCTGCAAAACAAAGAACACGACTAAAATCCTCTGCACCAATAAGAGATCCAGATGGGCCACCTACCTGAACTGCTTGTACATCATGCTCAGCACCTGACATTTCAAGAATATCATTCACAGTAAATCCCCACTCTATCTCATATACACCAGGGAATTTACAATCACCAGAGATACTTAATACCTTTGTACCAGTAGAATCATTAGTGCCAAATGAGCGATACCATTCACCACCATTCAGCAACACTTTTACAACTGAGCAGAATGTCTCAACATTATTAACAGCAGTAGGTTGTTCAAGATAGCCTTTCTCAACTGGAAACGGTGGACGATCACGTGGCTCACCACGTTTGCCTTCGGCCGATTCAATAAGTGCTGACTCCTCACCACACACATAGGCCCCAGCACCAAACTGAATACGGATATCAAAATTAAAACCTTTTATACCTGCTATATCTTTGCCCAAGAGATTACGCTCACGCGCACCTTGCAGCAATAACTCAAGATAATTCTGCAAATACTTATATTCATATCGAAGATACAATATACCCTCTGATGCACCTACTGCATACGCAGCAATAACCATACCTTCAAAAAGCAATTTGGGTCGCTCAGTAAGAATTACGCGGTCTTTAAAAGTTCCTGGCTCGCCTTCATCGGCATTACAAAAAATATATTTTTTATCGCCCTTAGCTTTGCGGCAAAATTCCCATTTAAGACCAGTAGGAAATCCAGCACCACCACGGCCTCGCATATTTGATTTCTTAACCTCTTCAATTACTTGTTCTGGTGTCATTTTTGGTAGTTTCTGCCAAACAGCAATACCAGGCGTATAATTGGGATCTAACACTGGGCCAATCTTACGAATATTATTGGCTACCATTGCTTTTATTTGCTCATTGCTATTCTGACCATCGCCCAAACCCTCGGTCATTAGATTTTCAATAGGCTTATTGGCTTTCATATCTTTTACCAGCTCCTTCACCCTAAATGGGGTTAGATTGGTAAAAACTTTACCATTAATAATAGCAGCTGGCTCTTGATCATTCATGCCAATACATGAGGTATCAAACAAACCAATTTGACCATCTTTTGATACTTCACCAAAAGCACAGCCCACCTCTTTTTCAAAAGCTTTAGCAACATCATCCTGACCCTTCATAACAGCCACTACACTATTATTAAGGTAAACAGAATATTTGCCTGTTGGTGTTTCTGAGAAGAAGTGGTAAAACGAAATAGTTTGCTCCACATCTACCTTTGAAATTTTGAGCTCCTTTGCAATTAGCTCTACGGCCTCAGCAGGAAGACATCCTACCCCGGTCTGAACATCAATAAGTATGTCCATCAGCCGTGTCTTGTCCTTCCCATACTTTTCAATTACAATCTGCACTTGATTTTTCATAATTTTAAGAGGTTAAGGAGGTTTTTACTGTTATTTTTTTACTGTTATTTTTTTCACAGCTATATACAAATATAGGACAATTTTTGAATTATGCACGTTTTTTTATTGAAATGTTAGCTCATTGTTTATAGCTTATTTTAAAAGTGCGTTTAATTATTTATACGTAAGCATTCGGTAATGTACATCGTGTAATTAATTCTATTTGCTGATATTTTTGTCGTTAAAAAACACAGAACAAAAATTGCAGGAAAGATGTACGCACTTATTGAAGCTAGCTTAGCATCAGACTTCAGTACTAGGGATTTTATAACACAGCTCTCAATAAGTACAACTCACTTTTATTGTTGGAAGAATAAATACTAAGAGAACAAGCAGCAAAATGCAATAAACGATTTTATCTATTAAAACAGTTCGTTATAGCCACTTTATTGAAATTTATTATCAGCAAGGTTAAAATTTATAATAAGCGGAAAGATGCAATTGAAAAGGTTCGTGCACTGTTTGGTATCAATTAGTTCGTTCAAATTAAACTGCATTTTAAATTTAACGATCAATAAATAAATCGATAAGACAAAAGAAATTAAAAATATTACACATATTCGCGCATTCAATTAACACGCAAAACCATTAAACCAATGAAAAACAAAAACCTAACTATCATCGTTTAAAGTTTATTAACTATTAGCTTATCATGCAAAAAAGGCGAAGAGGATCCAAGCATCTCATTACTATCAAGAAAAAACCGATTAATTGGATCGTGGGAGTCTGTATCAATGAAAAGCACTAGCATTATAGATGGCACCAGTTATAATACAACAAGCATTGAAGGCGACTATTCTGAGCGTTCCTCGTATGGTAGGTTTACAGGAAAATACACTCAAATACTTAATGTTTTAAGGGATGGCACATTTAAAAGAATTGAAACAATCAGACTCGTTGAGGGCTATGATAAAATAATCATTAAAAGGACATTTTATGGTAATTAGTCGTTTCTTGATAAAAATAAAGATGAAGAGATTAAAAATAAAGAATTGGTTTTACTAAAATCAAAATCAATAACCCAAACACTAAGCGCTCCTGGTTATATTCCTGAAAGTATGAGTAATTCATGGAGTGGTATTTCTGGTGGCGATATGAGCGTATTTCAAATAACCAAGCTTTCAAACAACGAACTTAAAATGCAAAATCTATACGAAATGCATGAGAGTCCAAGTACTTCAACAATGTCGAGTGACATTAAAACAGGATATAAAAGGATTAAGAGCAACTAAAAATATCTGGCAAGATGTATAACCACCATACAAACGCATTCTACATCTTATCAATCCGATCACCACAAAATTCTTTACGACCACAAGTAGCACAGTGTTTTCCCAACCATACTTCATCAAACTGTTGCATTACTTTTTCAACCAATCGCGGTTCATCCGTAATAATTCCGCTCTCAAAATTGCGTCGGTTATCTGACTTTGCGCCTATACCAGCACCGGTTATATTTGCACTACCAGTATATACAATACGACCATCAACAACAATACATTTAAAGTGAACACGCGGGCAACAGGCGCGCTCCATGTATTTCCAAAGCATCGGAAATTTATCAAAATCTTTTCTAAAATTCTCTCCTGGCTCTTTTGCATGAAGCAGACGTACCAAAACTTTACGTTGTATTAAAGCATCAAGTTCTTTTAGGAATGGCACCATTTTACCATTCATCTCAACATACATATCTTTTAAATCCGAGGTTCCGATCCAAACAAACCGTTTGGCGGCAGGAACCATTTCACAAATTACTTTGCGGTAAATTTCTTTATCGGAAACAAAATCGAGCATTTTAGTATACTTTATAACTGCAAGATAACAAAAATATCATCTATTAAATGGCTGTGGTACTACATGTTTTTTTATATATTTACAGAGTACAACTATTATAAATGAAATAAAAATCATACGAACAACATGAGTACAGCAAGAAAAAAACTCAGCATTCTTTTAATTGTATTTTCATACATCTCATTACACGCACAAGAGAAAACGGCCATTGATTATGTAAATCCATATATTGGCACAACCAACAATAGCCAAACGGATCATTACGGAGGAGTAATGCCTGTTGTTGCACCACCCTTTGCAATGACACAATGGACAGCTGCTACACGAGAAAACAAAATCAGCAGTTGCTCTTATAATTATAAAGACACAATAATTATTGGCTTTATAGGTACTCATCAACCTTGTGTATGGATGGGTGATTATGGCATGGTTACCTTAATGCCAGAACTAGGCAAAGTAAAGACTGGCCGTAATAGAGAGATGTATTTTTCACACAATGATGAGAGTGTGTCTCCCTACTTATATTCGGTGAAAATGAGAACCAAGAAAAAAGAAGTAATAGAAGTGAAAGCCAGTGCTTCTATGCGTTGTGGCATCATCACATTTAAATACCCCCAAAGCGACAGTGCACAAATCTTTATAGAAGCCTCGAGAGAACGGAATTTTATTGGATGGGTTAAAATAGATACTATGAATAACGAAGTGTATGGTTATAATCCAGACAGACAATCAGCGCACCTTGGTCCTCCACTTCCTAACTTCAAAGGATATTTTGTAATACGATACGATAAAAAAGCAAAAGCATTTGGCACAACGTTCGGTGGTGCAATATTTCAAAATAGAAGTGAACAATACGGTGAAACCTGCGGTGCATATATCTCATTCAGCACAAAAGAAGGCGAGGAAATTACAACTAAAATAGGTACCTCATTCATTAGCCTCGAACAAGCACGCGAAAATCTTGACACAGAAATTCCTAATTGGGATATACAACAAGTAGCACAACAATGCCATTCAGATTGGAATGTTTACATGAAACGCATTCAAGTTGAAGGAGGCACTGATGATCAACGTGTGAATTTTTATACCGGCATGTATCATGCATTACAATTTCCGCGCACCTTCTCAGAGTCTGGCAGATACTACAGTGCCTTCGATGATAAAATTCACAATGGCGTTTCATACAACGATTATTCTTTATGGGATACCTATCGCTCGCTCCATCCACTGCTCATCTTCCTAGCACCAGAGCATGTAAATCCTATGATACAATCGCTACTGCAAATATATAAAGAAGGTGGATGGTTGCCTAAATGGCCAAATCCGACCTACACAAACATTATGATTGGAACCCATGCCGATGCTGTAATTGCTGATGCCTATGTTAAAGGTTTCCGCGACTTTGATGTAAATCTAGCATGGGAAGCTATTTTAAAAGATGCCATGGTAGCACCAACCGGAGACAGCATGAATAATTGGGCAGATAGAGCATTGTGGACTTCATATGAAGCGAGGGGTGGTTTGACTTGGTATAAATTGATGGGCTATGTGCCTGTTGATCGCACAAAAGAAAGCGTTTCACGTACTCTTGAATTTGCCTATGATGACTTTTGTATTGCTCAAGTAGCAAAAGGTCTTGGAAAAAATAAAGAATATGATGAATTAATGAAACGTAGCAAGTATTACAAAAACGTTTATGACAGCGTTACCGGATTTATGCTACCACGTTGGAGCAATGGCGAATTTATGAATTGGAAAGGAAAAGAAGGATTCACGGAAGGAACTAAATGGACTTATCTCTTCTGCGCAATGCAAGACGTACCAGGTCTTATACAACTTATGGGAGGCCAACAAAAATTTGAAAAAAAGCTAGATGAAAATTTTGATTCATCGTATTATTGTCATGACAATGAACCGGGCCACCACTACATTTATTTGTATGACTATATAGGTAAGCCAAACAAAACAGCAGATATGATATACAAACATACACCAATAAATTATCGGAATACACCCGATGGCTTAACGGGCAATGATGATTGCGGTCAGATGTCGGCATGGTTAATTTTTACGAGTATGGGATTCTACCCCGTATGCCCTGGTACTGATGAGTATGCTATGGGGGTACCTTTATTTGACAAAGTCACATTACAAATAAATCAACCCACTTCAGAAGATAAACACACACTAACTATTATTCGCAAAAATTATTCTAAAGAAAATAAATATGTTCAATCGGTTACTATTGATGGTAAGAAAAAAGACAGTCTAATTTTTAAACACAATGAATTAGTTAATGCTAGGGAGATCGTTTTTTTGATGGGAAAGAATTAGATCTGATTTTGGGAGATGAAGGTTAAGAAACCAAGATAAAACATCAGTTTGCAAAAGACCATCAAGAAACATTTTTACGTCTCACTCCACCGCGGCGAATCACAATTCACATTTTATCTGTATCTTTAATAAAAATTGTCTCTCGTGCACAAAAGCAATAAAAAGAAGTTCTTCGATCTTCCAGAATACCCTGGAGGAAAAGATGCCTATCTAAAATTCATGGAGGGAAATTTAAGATATCCTCAAGAAGCCATAGACAAAGGGATTGAAGGGGCTGTACAAGTAAATTACAGAGTAGATAGTGAGGGTAATGTACGAGACATACAACTCGAAAAAGGAATAGGATTTGGTTGCGACGAAGAAGCATTAAGGCTTGTTAGTCTATTGAAATACGGCAATGTAAAAAATCCAGGATACAAAGTAACATCCACCTTTAAAACCAGAATAACATTTAAACTACCTATGCAGCAAATTCATATCAATTATCAGATAACAGAAACTAAAGATAAGGGCACAAAACTCAACTACACCATACAACTATAACAAATCACTAGTCACCACTCAATTCAAGCCATCGCATTGATTTAACATCAAGCAGCTGAATTATCTCTGCAATACGTTTGGCTGTTTTTGACAATTCAGTATGATCTGTAATACCATTATTCATTTTCGTTTCCAGAGCAATCTTCTCTTCTTCTAATTTTTTAATATCGCGATCGAGATTCTCTAATTCTGTTTTCTCTTTGAAACTTAGTTTCTTTTTCACTTCTGTTGATGAAGTATTTTTGGTACTAGCCGTTTCAGAAATTTTCAGTTCTGCTTTTCTTTTTTTCTCATCCTCCTCCATGCGCTCAAGTCTGTATTCGGTATAGTTACCGGCATACACGCGTATTTTACCATTGCCTTCAAAAATAAAAAGCTGATCGGCGAGCTTATCAAGAAAATACCTATCATGCGAAATAATGATAACGCAGCCTTTAAAGTCATTAAGAAAATCTTCTAAAATTTGCAAGGTCGGAATATCCAAATCGTTGGTAGGTTCATCAAGAATTAAAAAATTAGGATTCTTCATTAACAAGGTTAGTAGGTACAAGCGACGTCGCTCCCCTCCGCTTAATTTAGAGACCATACTATACTGTTGTGCAGGAGGAAAATTAAACTGACTGAGTAACGAAGAGGCTGAGATCATACTACCATCGGCCATCGGTATAAAATCTGCAATATCGGTAACCACTTCAATAACGCGCTTATCTTCTCCCACAACCATTCCTGACTGATTATAATAGCCAAAAATAATCGTCTCTCCAGAAACCACTTTGCCTGTGTCGGCAGGAACCAAGTCCATAATGATATTTAATAAAGTTGATTTACCAATACCATTTTTACCAACAATACCTATTTTTTCTCCCTTCCTAAAATCGTAGCTAAAATCTTTTATTAGAAGCAAGTCATCATAAGCTTTTGTGACATTATGCAACTCTAAAATCTTACCTCCCATTCGGCTCATTTTTACCGATAATTTTATTTGCTGCTCTTGATGATACTGATGTGCTTTTTCTTCGATTTTATAAAAAGCATCAACACGCGATTTTGATTTTGTAGTGCGAGCTTTGGGCATTCTGCGCACCCATTCTAATTCTCTTTTATAAAGATTTCGTGTGCGTTCACTGTCTGCAATTTCAGCTAATCCGCGCTCCGCTTTTTTTTCCATAAAATATTCAAAATTACCTGAATAGAAATGAAGTTTCGCTTGATCTAATTCGATAATTTTATTGCAAACCGAATCGAGAAAATAACGATCATGTGTAACGAGCAACAACGATAGGTCATTGCTCACAATATAATCTTCAAGCCATTCAATCATTTCTAAATCGAGATGATTGGTGGGTTCATCCAAAATAAGCAAATCTGCCTGTTGCAATAAAACTGATGCTAATGCCAATCGCTTACGTTGCCCACCGCTTAAAGAACCCGCCAACTGAGTCACATCTACTAAGCCTAACTCGGTAAGCACTTGTTTTACTTTCTGTTCATAATCCCACGCCCCCTGATCATCCATTGCAGCCGTTGCATGATGCAATTGCTTCATGTGTTTATCAGACTGATCATGGGTATAATCCTCAAGCGCTGCTTCATAGGCTGCAATAGTACTCGTAATTTGCGAGCCTGCAAACAATACGCTATCGAGTACCGACTTATTTTCATCTATAACAGGTAGCTGATCAAGAAATGCAATACGGAGATCATTTCTGAATATTGCTTTGCCTTTATCTGGAATCTCTAGGCCCTTTAAGATATTTATAAGAGTGGTTTTACCTGTGCCATTAGGCGCTATGAGTGCAACACGGTCGCCTTCGTTAATACCAAAACTAATATCGCGGAATAATAATTTATCGCTGTAACTTTTTGTTAAATTCTCAATTGAAAGTAAATTCATTTTTTAAATTATTGTTTATAAATGGAAAAGCAAATTATTTTACTCCTCGAAGATCAATGACTTCAACATCTTTATGTATGTCAGAATTAAAGCGAAACATATCATCAGTAACTGTAATATTGGGAGTAAAGGAACGAATACGAAATGTAAAATGCTCTCCATTTCTTGACATTACTTTAACCATTTTAATTTGATCTTTATTGCCATCAACCCAAACACGCATTCTTGTATATTCTGAATTAACTTCTTTAGGAAACAAATCAATCTTCTGGCATATTGATCCACCCACCGTTTCCTCTCCTATATAATTATACTTGTAATTACCATTGTATAATGTAAAAAGATTGCGTGGATTCGTAAAATCAAATGAATTATCGCCTGTAGGGGGTATCTCTATAACATTCACTTCTTTATTTTCTTTCACCCATGTCCACATAGTAAGGCCGTCATAAAAGATTTCACTCACACCCATATCAATATGATATTTTACCCCCTTCATTAAAATAGTTCCTTTAAAACTAACAGTATCACCTGATTTGCTATCCTCTTGTTTGAATACAAAATCAACTTTCATAGTCGCTAAGGCATTCATTTTTTGCGAAACATCTTTTAAAATATCAGCAGCCATTGGATCTTGAAGTGGCTTAACCGCTTGTGGTTGCTGAGCGAATACGGCTACAGTCAACAAAAATAGAATACAAAATGAAAGTGTTTTTATCATATTTTTTTTTTAGGCTAAACAGAATGGCACAAGATTTTTTATAACAACGCATAGAGAAAAACGAACTAACAAATAGCTTTTATATATAACTATTTAATGAGGCATAAAGTTACATTTGTACTATTAATTACCACTCCCTTTACCACTTAACTCATTAAGAAACTTCTCGAGGGTGTACATATCTGGGTAAAGCACTTTACGAGCCTTGCTCCCTTCAAATGCACCAACCACTCCTACTCGCTCCAATTGATCCATTATACGACCTGCACGATTATACCCTATAGCAAACTTACGTTGTATTAGTGAAGTGGAGCCTTGTTGATGACCTACGATAAGACGTGCTGCTTCTTCAAATAATTCATCTCGACGACCATTATCTTGTGCCTCTGGTTCACCAAGACTGTTTTCATCGGCATTAAACTCGGGCAATAACATACACTCCGGATAATGTTGTTGACTTGAAATAAATTCTGTCAATCGCTCAATCTCTGGCGTATCTATAAATGCACATTGAATACGAATTAAATCAGCACCAGCAGCAGTAATAAGCATATCGCCACGTCCAATCAATTGATTTGCTCCTGGCGAATCTAAAATGGTACGTGAATCAATCATTGACGATACCCTAAAAGCTATACGTGATGGGAAGTTTGCTTTAATTACCCCTGTAATAATATTAGCCGAAGGACGTTGAGTTGCTACAATCAAATGAACACCTATAGCACGCGCAACCTGAGCCAATCGAGCCAAAGGCGTTTCTATCTCTTTTCCTGCAGTTGATATTAAATCAGCAAACTCATCAATAACAACTACAATATAACACATGTAGTAGTGACCATGATTGGGATTGAGCTTACGTGCTTTAAATTTAACATTATACTCTTTGATATTTTTAACGTGTGCTTTCTTAAGCAGATCATAGCGGCTATCCATTAAAATACAAAGAGAGTTAAGCACATTAATTACTTTCTTTGTATCAGTGTATATTGCCTCTTCATCATCCGGAAGCTTTGCCAAATAATGTTTATCGAGCTTTGAGTACATGGTTAATTCAACCTTTTTGGGGTCAATAAACACAAATTTCAAATCGGATGGATGCTTCTTGTATAATAGTGATGTGATAATACAATTCAAACCTACTGATTTACCCATACTTGTAGCACCAGCCACCAATAAATGAGGCATCTTTGCTAGGTCAAAAACAAAAGTCTCATTCTGTATCGTTTTACCAATGGCTACAGCCAAATCTGCTGTAGTATTAACAAATTTGGGCGACGATAGAACAGAACGCATCGAAACAATTTGCGGCGTTTGATTAGGAACCTCAATGCCTATGGTTCCTTTGCCTGGTATTGGGGCAATAATACGAATTCCAATGGCCGAAATGCTGAGAGCAATATCGTCTTCGAGATTCTTTATTTTTGAGATACGAACACCTGCTTCAGGAACAATTTCATACAAGGTAACAGTTGGGCCAATTGTAGCTTTTATCGATTTGATTTGAATCTTATAATCTGCAAGCGTTTGAACAATACGCTTCTTGTTTGAGATAAGCTCTTCGTCTGTTACATCAATATTATTTGCTTCATGTTTGTCAAGTAAATCTATTGGCGGTAAGCGAAATTCAGATAGATCAAGTGTCGGATCATATTCCCCTAAAGATGACTCATCAAATACATCCTCATCACCCTCAACTACCTCTGCATTTCCTTCCTCTTCTTCCGTTTCTTCTACATCTTCATCGGCTTCTTTAAACATATCTTCCTCACTATTACGAACATCATCTTCAAGAAGAACGTGATCAGGAATAACGGCATCAGCTGATTCAGTTAATCGTTCAATTTCAAAAGTAAGATCAGTATTATCAGGATTAGGTTCAACTTCCTTTTCAGTATCCGTTTCTGCAGTTATTTTTTCCTCTGTATCTATTTCAGTCTTTTGCTTTGCTGTTAATACTATTTTTAACCATTCCCAAAAAGCTTGGAATGAGAAAACAAGAAAAGTAATAATTAGTATAAAAAGAACGAAACCAGTACCTACTTTTCCAAGAACAGCATTCAACCATTCCGTAATGACCAAACCGTGATAACCTCCAAATCCACTACCTAAAAAAGACTTGAATGGAGAGAAAACAAAAGCAGTGGTGAGTGAACCTAAAATTACTGAAATAAAAATCAATCGCACCAATCTACCCAGTTTGCCGAGTTTTACATTCAACAATGATAATCCAATCAAGCCAAAAACAAATGGAATAGCCAGAGCAGATACACCAAACCACTTACTTATAAACAGATTAGCCAAACGAGCCCCCGATTTACCTGCCCAATTATCAGCTCGTATTGATGCATCTGAAAGTACTTCGCCAAAGGCGAAGCTCTGATCAGCACGCCATGTAAATAGGTATGAAATAAAAGCAAATAACATAAATGCAGAAAACAAAACCAACAATAAACCTGTTAGTAATCGAATTCTATCATCTTTAATAAAACTTATAATTTGATTTTTACCCTCTACTTTTTTTGCTTTTGCACTCATGCCTTAATTATTGTAAACAGGGGTAAATTTAATGAAAATACTATTCGGAAGGGAAAAACTAATTAACAAGTAGCGGAATGATTATTCCATAAGAGTTCCCAGAATATCTTCCATATCCTTTTTAGATACCTTTTTATAACCATCTGGGATTTTAAACTCATCATTAGCAATGGTCTCTTCAGTTACCTTATCAGCAGTGAGCTCCATTCGTAGCTTATTGAGTTTTACCTGAAATTTCATTAATACCCCATCAACAGTAGTATATGGATTTCCTTGATTGGGGTTGAGAATTCTTACTTTATTGGTATAATAGAACATGAACGGCTCCATTTCACTACTTGGAAAAGAGACTCTGCCGCGTTTACAAACTAAAGTAGCTAACTCTTTAAGACCACGTCGTAATTCAATTTTCATCCCTGGAATTTCACTAAAGAATACAGATGATTCATCGGGAGCACTCTCGTATTTATATTTATTACCAATAACTTTCATTAAAGTAGTTGATGTACCTCGCTTATGATCTGTAATTATGTTTACGGCAAACAATCCCATAAAGCCTTCAATTCCAATATTTGATTTATCATCTTTAAATTTTAAAGTCATCTTTTTAGGTAAAAGATTAACTGGAATACTTTTAGCCATTGTGTTTTCAAGATAACTAACATTATAGACAATAATTCCTTGAGTAATGTCATCCGATTTCTCCTTATCACTACATGTTAATACAAGCAAAACAATTACAAGAATAGGAAGTATGTGTATAAGTCTTTTCATTATCAGCAATTTAGAACAAGAAATGCCTTGCATATTATCTTAGCAAAATACAAAAAAATACTTAATAGAAGGCAAAATTCTATCAAAATCTTTTAAAATACTAGTAATTAGAATATTATTAAAACATTAACAGGTGAGATGATCATATAAATACTAAGTCAGAATAAAGTTTTACTCAATAAAGAAGCTTAAAACTATTTAAAATTGCATATTCAAATATAAATCTTAGCCGTTAATACAATTTGACACCTCAAAATTTGTATTTAAACCCATTATTATTAAATCAAATGCTGCATAATTAGTACTTTTGTTAAACTTAATTAAAACGCGTTGATACAATAAACCATAAAGCTTTTAACTAAATTAATTATTTTTTTCATATTAATTTTGAACTTCGCATTAGCATTTAATGATTTACAAACGAACAATAAATAATTTACATGGTCATTAATCTACACAATAGGAGCTTTTTAAAACTACTCGATTTCGAACCTGCAGAAATTTTGTATCTGCTGAATTTATCTGCTGAATTAAAATTCTCAAAAAAAAACAAAACAGAAAAACAATACTTAAAGGGGAAAAACATTGTTCTTATTTTCGAGAAAACATCCACACGTACCCGTTGTGCCTTTGAGGTTGCATGTTATGATCAGGCTGCTCAAGTTACTTACCTCGACTCAGCCGGATCACAGATTGGTCATAAAGAAACGATGAAAGATACGGCACGTGTTTTGGGAAGAATGTATGATGGCATTCAGTATCGCGGATACGGTCAAAATGTTGTTGAGGAATTAGCCAAATACTCATGTGTACCTGTATGGAATGGACTTACAAACGAATTTCACCCAACTCAAATTCTAGGCGATTTCCTAACAATGATGGAACATTTTGGGCCCGATTTAAAGAAAGTAAAGTTCGCTTATTTAGGCGATGCTAAAAATAATGTAGGCAATTCTCTTTTAGTTGGCGCTGCAAAAATGGGAATGGATTTTCGTATTGCCGCCCCTAAAGAATGTCAACCTTCAGCCGAACTTATTGCTACATGTATGAAAATAGCGACAACCACTGGAGCTAAATTATCCATTGGAGACTCCGTAGCCGATGCGGTAAAAAATGTTGATTTCATTTATACAGATGTTTGGCTCTCAATGGGCGAGCCTGAAGATGCTTGGAAAAAACGTATTGAATTGTTGTACCCTTACCAAATAAATAGTTCGGTAATAAAACAAACAGAAAATCCAAATGTACGCCTTCTGCACTGTCTTCCAGCATTTCACAATAGAAACACTAAAATTGGCGAAAAGATATTTCAATTATATGGAATTGAAAATATGGAAGTCACCGAAGATGTTTTTGAATCAAAAAACTCCATTGTATTTGATCAGGCTGAAAACCGACTGCACACAATAAAGGCAATTATGGTAGCAACTCTTATTGATAATTCAACATTATGAATAAATCTAAGGTTTTTGTAATTACTGGAGCAAGTTCGGGAATTGGCAAAGCCACTGCAAAAACCATTGCTACATTAGGTTGTAGGGTGGTTATGGTCTGTCGGAATAAAGATAAAGGCATGACCGTAAAAGCTGAAATTGAAGCTGCTACAAATAATAAACTAATAGATTTACGAATTGCAGATCTGTCATCACAAGCTGATATAAAAAAATTAGCAAGTGAATTAAAAGCTAGCTATCCAATTATAGATGTGCTTATAAATAACGCAGGCTCAATTAATCCCAAACTAAATTTTACCGCTGATCATATTGAAACAACTTTTGCTGTTAACCATTTAGCATATTTTCTATTAACCAATTTATTACTAGATTCGATTAAAGGCTCAATAAATGGGCGTATTATTAATGTAGCATCACGACTCGACAATATGGGTGAAATCTATTTTGATGATGTTAATCTCAGTACCCATTACACACCATTTAAAGCGTACTGTCAATCAAAATTAGCAAATGTGATGTTCACTATTGAACTTGCTGAAAAAATTGCAAATACGAATATCATTTGCAATGCAATGCATCCGGGTGGTGTTAACACAGGATTCTCTGCTAATACTTCTGGCTTATTTGGATTTCTATTTCGCTTAATGAGCCCCATTCTTCGCAGCGCTGAAAAGGGAGCCGAAACAATAATATGGCTTGCAACTTCTGCTGAAGGTGGATCTTTAAACGGCAAATACATAATGGATTGCAAGGAAATTAAAGCAAATAAAATTGCATACAATTCACAAGGTCGTAAAAAACTTTGGCAATTAAGCTTAAAAATGACAAATATGCTTTTCACCTAATTACTGATTTTATTAGCCATATTAATGTATTTTATCTTTTAACTTCACAAATACCGAATTCTTTATATGTTTTTGAACTAAATTCAGCTCCTCAAAACAAATGATTTACATTTTCACAGAAAAAATTAGTCCTCGTCTGGAATATGTTTGCAAACACATTTTCAATGATATACTTGGTGTGCAATTTAACGTCACCACGGATATTGAATTTTTCAAAAATATTAATCAAACTAAAATAAATTACTCCGATAAATGTTTCCCTGAAACCATAAAAATGGTTCCACATTCATTACTTTTTGAGAATACTATTTTTGATCATCAACCGCAACTCATCCAAAGCGAAAAGCATATTGCATTTTTCAAAACTTCAGATGATCCCACCCTCCCATGCGATCTCTTTGCTTGTTGTTTTTGGATGATCAGTCGCTATGAAGAATATCTTCCATTTAAGACCGATAAGCACATGCGCTTTAGTGCAAGCGCGTCGTTTGCACTAAAGAACAATCTCCTTGATAAACCGATGACAGATATCTGGGCTTTGCATATTGCAAGCATTTTGCAAACTCAATACCCTTCCTATAAATTATCTTCTCGAAAAACAAAACATCTAGCTACTTTTGATATTGATGTTGCTTATGCTTATAAAGGTCGTAGTTTTTACAGAACCATTGCGGCTTCAGCAAAATCTATTGTTTCATTAAATTTTGTAAATATCAAGAACCAACTCGCAACTTTAATGAAACTCCAACAAGATCCTTATGATATATATGATTTTATTTTTACCGAATATAAAAGAAATAATAAGAAAGCCCTAATATTTATTACACTTGCAGCATACAGTACATTTGATAAAAATAGTAGCATCAAAAACAAATGTATTAAAAAGCTTATTTTAGATTTACAAAAAAAAGCTGAAATAGCGATTCACCCTGGATACTACTCACTTGAAAAGCCTGAAAACATAATAAAAGAACGCATAAAACTAGAAACAATTTTGCAAACAAAAATTAAAAAAAGCAGAATGCACTACCTTCGTTTCAGTTTACCAAACACTTATAATAAATTAATTGAGAGTGAAATAGAAATAGATTACAGCATGGGCTTTGCCGATGAACCGGGCTTTAGAGCTGGAACATGCACCCCATTTTTTTTCTTCGATTTAACTTCAAATGCCGAATCAAAACTATTGATAGTACCAATAACTATTATGGATGGTAGCGTTCATGACTATCTAAAATTAAATACAGCTCAGGCATTAGAAAAATACAAACAACTTTTTGATGCTGTTGATTCCGTTTCAGGAACCTTTGTTACTATTTGGCACAACACATCACTCACAGAAAAAGGAGATTGGATGGGGTGGCAAAATATTTTTTCAGAAACCTTAACATGGGGAGAAAATGATCCGTTATCTTAAAAATTCTGAGATTGATAAAATGGCATGGGACAAATGCATCTATTCATCACCAAACAGTAAAATATACGCCTACTCATGGTATCTTGATCATGTTTGTCCTAATTGGCGTGCCTTAATTTTAGATGATTACCTATGCGTAATGCCATTAACAGTTAAAAAGAAGTATCTTATTCACTACTTATATCAGCCATTTTTCTGCCAGCAATTAGGTCTATACTCCCACCACCTCATCACTCAGCAAACTATTGATTTGTTTATTAGTAGCATTCCAAAAAACATCAACTATATTGACATTTCCATTGCACAGCAAGTAACACCCCATACAAGAACTGAAAACGTAACATCACGAACCAATTACGAACTAAATATTCAAAGCATAACTGACAATATTATCAATGTATATAACAGTAACCACCGAAGAAATATTGCTAAGGAAAACAATAAACATCCTCAAATAAACCTAAATGAAATTGGCATTTCAGAAGTTGTTGAATTATTTAAATGTAGTAACAAGGCAGCAAAAAAAATAAAACCAAGCTATTTTCAACAACTAACTTCCTTATCTCATTTTCTAAAACAAAAGAAATTAATTGATATCATTAGTGTTCAATACCAAAATAAATTAGCTGGAGCGGCTGTTTTTATTAAGTACCAAGACCGGGTAATTTTCATCTTTTCTGGCAGGTCAAATTCTATTGAAGATAACCATTCACTTTTTATCATACTTGATTACGCTATCAAAAAATACAGCAAATCATTTAGCACCTTAGATTTTGAAGGTTCAGATGATGAGAATTTAGCACGTTTTTATTCGGGATTTGGAGCCATTTCAAAAAGATACTATCGATATCAAAACAATAGACTTTCTCCAATTCTGAAAATATTTAAGAAATAAATCCAGAATACAAAATCATTTTATAAGAAATAAAGGAACGCTTTTAAGCCTTCCTTCCCATAGCCAGTTTGCGAACTGTACCTGAAATAATAATGTAAGCAATAATAATACTTGGTATTGCTACGGCTACCCAGCCGGCAATATCAGTCGAGCTGGCACTCCTTAAATGCTCCATCCAGCTTGTTTTTAACGTTTCAACAAAAGATTCCATAAAACTATAAATATTGTAAATTAAAAAAACACCGTAAATTATTCTCTATCAAAAAACACGACAAAAAGCAACAATGTATTATCTTTGAATCTTATAGACAAAGAACTTAAACTACTGTAAAAGTACCAAGCATATGTTTAATATATGTTAACTCAAGAAAAATAAATAAACAAAAATATGAAAGCCAACAAAATTAGCATTATAGGAGCAGGAAACATGGGTACTGCACTCATTGAAGGCCTACTAAAAAGTGAACTTTACAAGGGGAGTCAATTATGCGTTACCGACAAATCAGCTGCCCGATTATCTGAAATGGAGTTACTAAATATTAAAACTACTACTAATAGCTGCGAATGTATTCATCAGGCAGATATTATTATCATTGTAGTAAAACCTGCAATAGTAAAAGAGGTATGCAAAGAAATAGCTGAATCTATTGATCTAAAGAAGCAATTAATCATATCTATCGCGGCGGGGGTTAGCTCTGACGATATTCGCAAACACCTCGGAAATGAGGCTCCGGTAATTCTAGCGATGCCCAATACTGCTATTGCATTATGTCAATCAATAACCTGTCTATCAGGCAAAAACGTTTCAAAGGAATGGCTAAAATTGACCGAAAGTATATTTAATAAATTAGGTGAAACCTTTATTGTAGAAGAAGATCAAATGTCGGCTTGCACTGTTCTTGCATCATGCGGAACTGCTTTTGCATTGCGTTTTATACGTGCCGCCATGCTTGGAGGCATTGAGATTGGATTTAAACCAGATGTTGCAAAGCGTATTGCAGCTCAAATGGCCAAGGGGGCAGCTGAGATAATCTTACAGAACAATAGCAATCCTGAAGATGAAATAGACAAAGTGAGTACCCCAAAAGGGATTACAATTACTGGGTTAAATGAAATGGAGCATCAAGGATTTAGTTCTTCTATATTGAAGGGTATCTTAAAATCATATGAAAAAATAGAAGGACTGAAAAAGAAATAAAGACATGTTTAATAGATACTTTATAAAAAACATCAAGTTATCGAATACGATCAAGCGATCGTACAAGCATTTCATCTTTTTTAATTCCTCTATAGGCTAGAAAAGTAAGTATGGCAGAAATGAGTGGGATAATAATGGTTAGCTTGTACATGACCGCTCCAGCAAATTGTTTATCAATTGCGTTCAAATAATAAACAACAAAAGCTTGCATTAACAGGAGCATACCAATAGCTGCAAAACACAAACGCATTTGTTGAACTCGTTTCTTATAAAGAAAAATAATCATTACAAGATCCACCATTGCTATTATTGCCAAAACTCCTACTGGCAATGTTTTAACTAATAACAGTCCGCTTGACTGAAAAATAAATCCTTTAAAGGTAAAAACATACATTTGATTAGCCTGATCAATGATTACTGCAAACGGCGCATAAAACACAAACGCTAATAAAACAGCGGCAAGCAATAAAAATAAGGTTTGAATTCTTTGTATCATAATTCAATAAATGGTCTTAAATAATTTTTCAGTTCTTCATAATTAACAGCTACTGGGAATTCGGGATAATCTTTAACAACTTTTTCAGGCGGACAAAATAAGAATCCATGATGCGCCTCTGATAACATAGAGATATCGTTATAAGAATCACCAAAAGCGAGCACATCATAATTAAGGCTCTTCATTGCTTTAGCCACCATACGCTTTTGGTCAGGCTGCCGCAACTTGTAATCCTCAACGGTACCATCCTCACCTAAAACGAGGTAATTACACATTAAAGTTGGGCGTTTTAATTGCATCATCAGCGGTTCAGCAAACTCAAGAAAGGTATCTGACACAATAATTAGCTGAGAGCGTTGTTTAATCCAATCAATAAAATCGAGCGCACCATCAAGAGGTTGAATCTCCGAGATTACTTTTTGTATATCATGAATAGTTAATTTGTGTTGCTTAAGAATACTAATACGGCGACGCATCAAAACATCGTAATCGCTAATATCACGAGTAGTCAACTTCAGCTCATCAATTCCTGTTATTCGTGCAACATTAATCCATACTTCTGGCACAAAAACACCTTCAAGATCTGAACATACAATATGCATAAATTTCTTTTTGAATAAAAATATTTCAAAATAAGGGAACAATCATAGGCGCATTAATAAGCACGCTCATTTCTTCCTTCAATAAAATTAATAAATGATTTATTAGCAACCTTATTCCCTCCTGGTGTTGGGTAGTTGCCCGTAAAATACCAATCCCCTAAATTCTTCGGACAAGCCAAGTGTAAATCATCAACCGTTTGATAAACTACTGTTACTTTAGCATGAATAGAATTATTCTCAGTTAGCAAATCTGCAATTTTATTAGAAATCTGCTCATCCGTAAAAGACTCATAAATGTCTTTTACATGATTTGTTACCATTTCTTTTGGGAAAAACTCTTCCGCTTTTGCTTTCTTGTAAACCTGGTTAATTACTGTTTCTCTTCCGCTTTCTCTAAGTAAAGCAATAGCAGCCTTAAAGGCAATAAAATCAACTAGTTTAGCCATGTCAATTCCATAACAATCTGGGTATCTTATTTGGGGAGATGAAGATGCAACTACAATTGATTTCGGTCCTAAACGATCTAAAATACGAAGAATACTCTTTCTTAATGTGGTACCTCTCACTATTGAATCATCAATAACAACTAAGTTGTCCTGCCCCTTACGAATGGTACCATAAGAGATATCGTACACATGTGCGACCAAATCATCGCGCCCTTTATCAGCAGAAATGAAGGTTCTTAATTTAATATCTTTAAGTGTCGTTTTTTCTATACGGGGTCTTGTCTCTAATACTTCGCGTAATAGCTCATCTGAAATATCATTTCCTGCAGCACGAATTCTATTAATTTTCTGCTCCGTCATGTACTTCTCCAAACCACGTGTCATTCCATAAAAAGCGATTTCTGCAGTATTTGGAATAAACGAGAATACAGTATTATTCATATCATAATTAACAGCTTTCAAAATTGAAGGTACAATAAGCTCACCTAGCTTTTTACGTTCCTTATAAATTTCAAAATCACTCCCTCTTGAAAAATAAATGCGCTCAAAAGAACATGCTTTGCGCTCATGAGGTTCGCGAATTACAGCTTCACGCACTTCTCCATTCTTTTTCATAATTAAACCAGAACCCGGAGTCAATTCTTTCACATCCTCCATATCAACATTCATCACGGTTTGTATAACCGGACGCTCAGATGCTACAACTACAATTTCATCATCCTTATAATAGTATGCCGGACGAATACCTGAAGGATCACGAATTACAAAAGAATCACCATGACCAACAATTCCTGCAATAACATATCCCCCATCCCATCGCTTACTAGATAGTTTGAGTATTTGCTCAACAGGCAATTGCTCTCCTATTAACCTTGAAATATCTTTATTTACGAAACCTTTTTTCTTAAATTCATCAAACAGTTTCTGTACCGAATCATCGAGAAAATGGCCAATGTTTTCAAGAATTGTTACAGTATCTGAAAAATCTTTGGGATGTTGACCTAGCTCACAAAGTTTATTAAAAATCTCATCAACATTTGTCAGATTAAAATTCCCTGCAAGGATCAAATTACGAGTACGCCAGTTATTCTCTCGCATAACCGGATGAACATAATTTTTCTTATTCTTACCAAAGGTACCATAACGTAGATGACCTAAATACACCTCACCTGCAAATGGAACATTATCACGAACCCATGGAATATTATTTAGTCGATCGGGATCCTTATCTGTTAATTTATCAATCTGCTTATAAATTTCTTGAAAGACTGTATTAATAGCACCCGAACCAATAGCCCGTTCGCGAGATATATACTTTTTCCCAGGAGGCGGATCGCTTTTTAAACACACAATACCAGCACCATCTTGACCTCTATTGTGCTGCTTCTCCATCAACAGATACATTTTCTCAAGACCATATCGCCATGAACCATATTTTAACTGGTAAAATTCTAGCGGCTTTAAAAGCCTTACCATGGCTACCCCACACTCATGATTAATTGAATCACTCATTATTCTTCAAATTAGTATTATCCAAATCAGGAAAATTAACCTGCATTGGCACCGGAAAAGCACTTGGAAAATCCTTTCGGATAATCCTTAATACTCTATAGGCTTCATTTTTATTACGAAAATCTCCAACATACACTTTAAAATAAGGTGCCGAATACTCCCAATACACAGGAATATTATAATCTTTTAGTATTTGAGCTTTAACTTCTTGCGACTTCTCACGAGCGAAATTACCCAAATCACTATAAACTCGTATTCGCCAGCCATTAATCTTAGATCCCTTACTTGTTGTTGCAACATACTTATTCATAAGAACAGCTATTCGCTCATCTTGAAAAATTGTCACTTTCACGGGGGTATTTAAAACTTTGTACTGTGCAAAGATGTCTGTCTTATACTCTTGGGCGTGAGACGAACAGACCAACAAAACAGAGAATAAAAAAATGTAAATCAGAGATTTCAATGTAAATAATTTTAAGTAAAATAAATGAATATCTTCAAAACAATTCTAAAAAAAACTAGAGAAGTTTTTAGTCATTTTCAACAATCCTCAATTTGGTTTCAATCCTTTATTAGACATATCAATTTGTATCTTTTGATTCATCTCAATTTTACGATGAATAAAAAAAGCACGTATTCCAATCGTTCCATCTACATTCAAATCAAGTTTCTTTGCCGAAAAAAGTCGCAACATTGCAAAACCACCCGATAGCATATCAGGCACTATTAACTCAAAATAAAAATCATGTGACATGGTAGATTTAGCAGGAATGCGAAGAGTCTGATTTTGAGTTATGGAGCCCCAATTTGTTGCACCCTGAAAAACCGCTAAATCAATACTAGTTAAAGTAAAAGCAAAATTATTGGGATTAGTTAAAGGTATAGTCGCCTCAATCCCCATCTTCCCATCCTGAATACCTAAAAACTTAACTTTCTCAGCCTTACCTATTTCAACAGGAATTACCTTACATGACATATTCAGTAAAACAAACAATATAAGGCAGGTAGAAATATATTTTTTATGCATTGTGATTGTCATAATCCGCTCAAAAATAGCTTATTTAGAGCGGATATAGCGATCTAAACACACTTTTTACGTTATTATTTTTAATACAAAGCCCATATTACTGATAACATGATAAATAATGATTACAAAACAATAAAAGAAACAAAATAAGCTCAATGAATAGACTCCTAAATAACAAAACATATTATCAACAAATTCAACAAATTAGAATAAAAAACAATGCAAGCACATGGCTTCTGGTTAAAAGTTTTTTTTTATCATAAAATTTTATTATCTATGTAAATTATAAATAACATATAGGAGAAGATTCCAAGACGAATAAAACCTAAAAACCAAGCAAACAGATACCCTATGAAAAGAATACAATTGCTGACGGGCCTACTTATGCTAATTGCTGTTAACGCATGGGCACAACAGCCATCACAGGATAAAAGAAAAGAATCGAAAGTTCAGTTCAATCTTGGAGTTACCAATATTGAAAACAACAATCTCGAAATGGCTTTAACCGCTTTCACAAAAGCCATCGAATATAATCCTCAAAACGATATAGCCTTTCTTGAGCGTGGAAAACTAAAGATTTTAGCCAATAAATTAGACGATGCTCTTATTGATATAAATAAATCATTAGGCTTAAATCCAACACTAGGAGAAGCGTACTTTTGTAAAGGATATGTTGAATTTCTCAAAAAATTATATCCTCAAGCACTCCAAGACCTAACCATCGCTGTTCAAAACAATTTTACGGAATCAACTGTTTATTACTTTCGTGGATTAGTGAGATTTAAAATGGAAGATTTTAGCAATGCCATTATTGATTTTTCAATGTGTATAGATAAAAAGTATGATTTCTCATATGCATATAACGAAAGAGGAAGCACAAAACTAATGCTCAACGATTATAAAGGAGCATTAAATGATTATGACCTATCCATCAATTACGAATCTCAAAATCCGGTTGCCTACAATAACAGAGGGAGCGTAAAGAAACAAACAGGTAATTATGAAGGAGCCTTGGGCGATTACAACAAATCTATTGAGCTCGATCCAAAAAACGCACGCGTACTAAACAACCGAGGCACAACAAAATATTATATGGGAGACAGCGTGAAGTGTAATGAAGATTTTGATGCTGCCCTGATTATTAAGAAGGATTACGCTTTCGTATATAATAATATTGGTGTGTCAAAAGCAAAAATAAAAGACAACAAAGCGGCACTAGAGAATTTTAATAAAGCCATTGAGTTAAATAAAAATTATGGCAGAGCATATCTAAATCGTGGAATAGTAAAAGAACTGACTGGCGATTTAGATGGGGCCTGCGATGACTGGAAGAAAGCCCTTGAGCTAAAGATGACAGAAGCAGAAATTATCATGAAAAATTGTAAAAAATAATAAGCCCTGCATACTATGAAAATCTTAAAATATACCACACTAATACTTCTTTTTGCAATTCAGGCAACAGGTGTTTTCTCTCAAGAAAATCCGCGCATTAAGAAAAAAGCATTTCAGAAATCTGAAGCCAAATTTGAAGAAGCATGGACCTCCATTAAACTAGCAGATAAAAAATATACTGCTGGAAGAGGAACATACCACCTTGCACTTGAAAAATATTGGACTGCTTATGAATACAATGATGCTAATGCTGCACTGAATTACAAATTAGGTATTTGTTATTTATATTCAGGTAAAAGCAAAGTGAAGGCACTCGAGCATCTTCAAAAAGCCTATGAGATAAACTCCTACGTAACCGAAGATATAAATTTTCAGCTTGGAAGAGCGTATCATTTGAATCTCGATTATGAAAATGCAGTAAAAGAATACAATAAATTTAAGAGTGCCTATACTACCAAACAACTAGAACGTATGGGTGTCGATATTGACAAGTATATACAAGAGTGTGAAAATGGAGCTACCTTAATGATGCTCCCTGTTCGAGTTATCATAAAAAATTTAGGGAAAAACATAAATACGACTTTTGATGAATACAATCCTATTTTTCATCCTGATGGTAAAAGCGTTTATTTTACTGCACGCAAAGACAATACCGTTAAAAATAAAATCGTAAAAAAAGACAATAAATATTACGAAGACATTTACAAAACAGAACATATAGAAGATGATTGGAAGCCAGCTACACATCTTGAAAAACCAATAAACACAAAAGCAAATGATCACATTATTGCTTTTGCAGATAATGCAAATACCATGTATGTATATAATGGTTTAGAAGATGGTGGTGAAATTATGCTTCATAAAATGGAAAAAGGGCAATGGGGCAAATCTAAAAAAGTTCCTAGCGTCATTAGAGGCAAGAAAAGTAAAGAAACTACTATGTTTCTAACATCAGACGGCAGTACATTTTACTTTGTTTCAAACCGAAAAGAAGATAACCGAGGCGGAAAAGATATTTTTTATTGCACCAAAGATGAGCGAGGTAAATGGATGGATCCCATTAATCTATCAGATACTATTAATACCAAGTATGACGAAGAAGCTATTTTCTTCAATGCAAAAGAAGACACCCTTTTCTTTAGCTCAAGAGGTCACAATAGTATGGGGGGATTTGATGTATTTAAAACATGGAAAAACAAAACGGGTGAATGGGTTCCACCAGTAAACCTGGGCTACCCCGTTAACACTCCCGAAGATGATTTATTTTACAAATCAGGAGAAAAACCTAAAACAGCCTATTTAAGCACTATACGTGACGATGGTATGGGTGGATTTGATATTTACAAACTAGTATATCTTGGCGAAAACAAAGAATTAAAAATGAATTCTGAAGATGACACACTCCTTTGGAATAAAAAACCTGATTATAAACTATTTTATCGCAAACCTACGAGACTCGAAATTGACACCACATTATACATGATGGGGGTCATTTCAGACAAAACGAGTTCTCAAGGTATCGTTGCTAAACTTCAACTCATTGATAAAGAGCTAAGTCAAATTGTAGGCACAACCGTCTCTGAAAGTAATGGTAACTACAAGGTAAAGGTTGACAAAAAGAAAGATTATGCTATTGAAATAAATGCTACTGGGTATATGTTCTTCATAGATACAGTAGAACTATCGAAAGAGCAATTTATGAATGACGTTGCCATTAGAAACTTTGCGCTTGATAAAGTTGAAGTTGGTGCTAAAATGATTCTCCGTAATATATATTTTGACACAGGTAAAGCAACACTGAAACCTGAATCATATCCTGAGCTTGATCGCATGGTAAAATTCTTGCTTGACAATCCAACAATACGAATTGAGGTATCGGGCCATACAGATAATGTAGGTAGTAAAGAATTAAACAAAAAACTATCTAAAGAACGTGCCAAGAGTGTGGTTGAATATGCAATTGGACATGGCATTTCAAAAGGCCAGCTTGAATATGAAGGTTATGGATTTGACCAACCTATTGCACCAAACAACACAGAAAACGGAAGAAGTATGAACCGACGTGTTGAGTTCAAGATTTTGAGTACTAAGTAACAATAATAGTTCTTAACAAAGCACTACCTTAAAGGTGGTGCTTTGTTTTTTTATATCGCCACATATTTTTTTACATTTGTATATGCATTCCCTATAATATTACTTAACAAAACAACAATTTAACCATACATTCATAATATTGGAGCCCTATGAAACAAACTCCCCTTAAAGAAATTCATGAATCATTAGGAGCTAAAATGGTTCCCTTTGCTGGCTATTTAATGCCTGTTGAATATTCTGGCATTAAAGATGAGCATACGACGGTTCGCAATGCTGTTGGTCTCTTTGATGTCTCTCACATGGGCGAAATATGGGTTAAAGGGCCAAATAGTTTAAAATTTCTGCAAAAAACCACTTCTAATGATGTTTCAAAACTCATTCCGGGGAAAATTCAATACGCTTGTTTCCCAAATGGGAAAGGGGGCATCGTTGATGATTTACTTATATATATGTATAACAACGAAAAATATTTATTGGTTGTTAATGCATCAAATACAGATAAAGATTGGGCTTGGCTCACACAAAACAACAATAACGAAGTGGTGCTTGAAAATGCATCTGACCGCATGTCACAGCTTGCACTGCAAGGACCCAAGGCTGCTGACACATTAAAAAAGTTAGTGAATCAATCACTTAATGAAATGAAACCCTTTACATTTATAGTTGGTAAAGTAGGTACTATAAATGATGTCATTATATCTAAAACAGGATATACAGGGGAACAAGGATTTGAACTTTACCTGCATAATGATCAAGCAGTAAATCTTTGGAAAATACTTATGGAAGCTGGTGCTGATGCAGCAATTAAACCTATTGGTCTTGGCGCGCGCGACACGCTTAGATTGGAAGCAGGAATGTGTCTTTACGGTAATGATATCGATGATCAGACCTCTCCTATTGAAGCCGGACTTGGATGGATTACAAAACCTCAAATAAAAGAACAATTAATAGATAGGAATATATATATTGATCAATTAAACCTGGGTGTTAAACAACAACTCGTTGGTATTGAAATGATTGATAGAGGTATTCCTCGGCATGGATATGAAATATTTGACCCTCATAATAAAAAAATTGGAGTAATTACCTCTGGCACAATGTCGCCTACACTCAATTTAGGAATTGGAATGGCGTATATTTCAACTGAAATGGCTAAAAGAGGAACCGAAGTGTACATCAAAATTCGCGAGAAAAACCTCAAAGCTAAAATTGTTCAAATGCCTTTCATCAATAAACGATCACTTTCTTAATTTTTCTCTAATGATACCTTCCGTTGACGTTTGTTTTTCGCCCTTACTCTATCCTGTGCATGAGAATAAGAATGCTATTGTAGTAGTCGTTGATATTTTACGAGCATCAAGCTCCATTTGTGCTGCTTTTATGAACAATGTCAATAGTATCATTCCTGTAAGTACTTTAGAAGAGGCTCGAAACTACAAAGACAAAGGCTTTATTGTAGCTGCTGAACGTGACGGTATAAAAATTGATTTTGCCGATTTTGGCAATTCACCTCAGCATTTTACAAAAGAGAGAGTAGCTGGAAAAACCATTGTTTACAGCACCACCAATGGCACTAAAATTATTAAAATGGCTGCTGAAAGCAAGCTAGCTTTAATCGGTGCATTCAGTAACCTCGATGCTTTGGCTAACTTTCTTATAAGACAAAACAATGATGTTGTCATTTTTTGTGCCGGATGGAAAAAACGATTCAATCTTGAAGACAGTTTATTTGCTGGTGCCCTTTCTGAAATCCTAATTAATTCTAATCAATTCTCTGCATTGTGCGACGCTACATTAGCATCTATCGATTTATGGAATACGGCAAAACTAGATGTGGCGAAATATACTAATAAACTCACTTGGACCGCCCGCCTTGGAATGCCTGAAGTTTTAAATGCTTGTATGCAAACAAATATCACAGATAAAATACCCTATTACAAAGAGGAACAATTAATTTGTTTTTAATGATTTTTTTCATGTATTTATTGTGAATTAAATAACAATAAAAACGTTTAAATACTGAATTTCAACTATTTAATTGGTTAATAAAATCCGATAAAATAAAATGAAATTCTGAATATGGATATTGATTAAAAATGCACTTTTGTAACCTCATTTAACATCTTAAAATAATAAGCAATATGAAAAAGCATAATTTTAACGCTGGCCCTTCAATCTTGCCTCAAGTTGCAATTGAAAATACCGCCAAAGCAATTCTTGATTTCAATGGTATCGGCCTATCTATAATGGAAATTTCTCACAGAAGTTCTGATTACGAAGCTGTAATGAATGAAGCACAGTCATTAATGAAAGAACTTCTCAACGTACCAGCTGGTTACCAAGTTCTTTTTTTAGGTGGTGGTGCGAGCATGCAATTCTGTATGATACCCTATAATTTCCTGAAAACAAAAGCCGCCTATCTTAATACAGGTACATGGGCTTCTAAAGCATTAAAAGAAGCTAAATTTTTCGGGGAAGTAACTGAAGTAGCCTCATCAAAAGATGCAAACTTTAACTACATTCCAAAGAATTACAGTGTTCCTACAGACGCTGATTATTTCCATATTACTACAAACAACACCATATTTGGCACCGAAATAAAAACCGACATCGACTCTAAAATACCGTTAATAGCTGACATGTCATCTGACTTTATGAGTCGTCCAACGGATGTGTCAAAATATGCAATGATTTATGGAGGTGCTCAAAAGAATTTAGGTCCTGCTGGAGTTGCTTTTGTAATTGTAAAAGAAAACTTACTAGGCAAAACAGGCCGTCCTATCCCAAGTATGCTTGATTATAATGTACACATTAAAGATGGTTCAATGTACAATACACCACCTTGTGTTAATATTTATACCTGCTTACAAACCATGAAATGGTTAAAGAGTATTGGTGGTGTTGAAAAAATGTATACCATCAACAAAGATAAAGCGAAGATCCTTTATGATGAAATTGATCGCAATAAAATATTTAAGGGCACAGCAGTAGTTGAAGATCGCTCAATGATGAATGTTACATTTGTTATGGACGAAAACTACAAACAATTAGAAGATGAATTCATGACTTTCACTAAATCAAAAGGGATAGTTGGAATTAAAGGACATCGCTCTGTCGGTGGTTTCCGCGCTTCAATATATAATGCAATGCCTATTGAAAGTGTGAAAGTTATGGTAGATTGCATGAAGGAATTTGAAAAATCACATTAATCTAATTATTAAATGGCAAAAGTATTAATAGCAACAGATAAACCATTCAATTCAGAGGGAGTAAAAAAGATTCGAAATGTGCTTGAAGGGGCAAATTACGACGTGCTTTTATGTGAAAAATACACGCAAAAAACACAACTAATTGAAGCTATTAAAGGGATAGACGCAATTATTATTAGAAGCGACCTGATCGATAAAGAAATTATTAATGCTGCTGATAAATTAAAAATAGTTGTACGTGCAGGTGCTGGTTATGATAATGTTGATTTAGAATCAGCATCACAAAGAAAAATTGTAGTAATGAACACACCAGGGCAAAATGCAAATGCTGTTGCAGAGTTAGCATTAGGTATGATGGTGAGTGTTGCTCGAAACAACTTTAATGGATCTTCAGGAACCGAACTTCGTGGTCGTAAATTGGGTATTCATGCCTATGGCAATGTAGGGCGCTATGTTGCTGAAATTGCAAAAGGTTTTGGAATGGAGGTATATGCATACGACCCTTTTGTTCCAAAAGATCTTATGGAAAAAGATGGAATTACCTATATTGATAATGCACATGATTTATATTCTACTTGTCAATATATTTCATTGCACGTACCTTTGGTTGAAAAAACAAGAAAATCGATTAACTATACCTTGCTATCAAAAATGCCCAAAAATGCAGTATTAGTGAATACCGCTCGCAAAGAGGTAATTAATGAAGACGACATGTTACGCATTTATAAAGAAAGTGATGATTTCAGATATATCTCAGATATTGCACCTGATTGCAAGGATGAGATTGAAAAAAACTTTGCTGGCAGATTCTTTTTCACCCCTAAAAAAATGGGAGCTCAAACTACAGAAGCGAATATTAATGCAGGGGTTGCAGCGGCTCGACAAATAATCAACTTTTTAGAAAAAGACGACAGAACCTATCAGGTAAATAATTAGGAAAAAAATATCCGAAAAGGGAAACAAAACCGTTTCCCTTTTCTTTTTACATATTAAATAACTATATTATGGTAATGATTAGACCTTTCAAAGGCATACGCCCTGTGCAAGAAAAAGCAGCGCAAGTAGCTTGCAAACCTTATGATGTAATTAATAAAATAGAAGCACGACAAATGGCACAAGGCAAGGAAAATTCATTCTTGCATGTAATTAAACCCGAAATAGATTTGCCTGACACTATGGATGAGCACGCTATTGATGTATATAAAAAAGGTATTGAGAGTTTTAATAAATTACTTTCAAATAAAGTACTTTTCAACGATACTACTGAAAACATCTATATTTATGCGCAAACAATGGATGGTCGAACCCAATATGGCATCATGGCTTGTGCATCTGCTGAAGAATATTTAAATGGTACTATTAAAGAACATGAACTAACCCGTCCAGATAAAGAAGAAGACCGAAAAAACCATATTCGATATAGCAATAAGAATTACGAACCCGTATTCTTTGCTTATCCTGCTAAAAAAGAAATTGACGAAATTGTTTCTTCAGAAATAAAAAAAACACCCGACTACAATTTTATAGCTGACGATGGGATTGGCCATCACCTATGGACTATAAGCGACAAAAACACCATAAATAGCATTGTTGAATTATTCAAAAAAGTACCGCACACATATGTTGCTGATGGGCATCACCGATCAAACGCAGCTGCAAAAGTTGCCAAAGAACGCAAAGAAGCAAATGCAAATCATAATGGAAATGAAGAATACAACTTTTTTTTAGCAGTTCACTTTCCTGACAATCAACTTAAAATTTTCGATTACAATCGTGTAGTTAAAGATTTAAACGGACTTAGCGCCTCCGAATTTATTGAGAAACTACATAAAAGTTTTGTAGTTGAAGAAAAAGGAAACAATGAATACAAACCTGAAAAGCTACATCAAATGAGTATGTATTTGGGTAGCAAATGGTATTCATTATCAGCAAAACAAGGCACATATAATGATTCAGACCCTATAGCTTGCCTCGATGTTACCATACTCTCAGAGCAATTATTTGAACCTATACTTGGCATAAAAGATTTACGCACCGACAAGCGTATTGATTTTGTTGGTGGTATAAGAGGTTTAGGCGAATTAAAAAAACGAGTTGATAGTGGTGAAATGGCTGTAGCCTTTGCTCTTTATGCCGTCTCAATGAAACAGCTTTTTGATATTGCTGACACAAATAATATTATGCCACCAAAAACTACCTGGTTTGAGCCTAAACTGCGAAGTGGCTTAATGATTCACAGCTTAATATAAAATATAAAGTCATAAAAAAGCGACCAGATTCATAATCGAGGTCGCTTTTTTTTTATTATTTAAGTTTTGATTAATTAAGACTTACCACGAAATAATCAAAAGATTCTCATAGCGGCTAAGGGTATAAGAAAGTTAGCAAATATTTAAACCTAAACATTATAATTATAAAAACTAATTTTAATTTTAGGTGGATGTGAGACGGTCACTTCGAGGGCATCAATGACCGATGATTTCAATGAATATCAAGTTTGTTTTCTCATAATTAACCTTCTTTAATACCAAAGTATGACGGGCTGGTTTACTAACGAATAATCTATAAAAACACGCCCAAAAAATCAAAATATAATTTTCGACTGATGTTTTTTGTATATTTGATTAACAATAATATAAACTATGACATCCATTGCAAATAATATAGCTGACATACTAAAAACAATTCCTCGTAATGTAAGGCTTGTTGCTGTATCAAAATTCAAATCCGATTCAGAAATTATGGATGCCTATAACGCCGGGCAACGAATCTTTGGCGAAAGTAGAGTTCAAGAACTAATGACAAAATACGACGCACTACCTGACGATATAGAATGGCACATGATAGGCCATTTGCAAAGAAATAAGGTAAAATACATTGCACCATTTATTCATATGGTTCAAAGTATTGACAGCTTGATGCTTCTTGAAGAACTAAATAAATATGCACTAAAAAGAAATCGAATTATTGATTGCTTATTGCAAATACATATTGCGAACGAGGAAACTAAATTCGGCTTATCACAAGCTGAAGCAACAACCTTACTTGAATACTCAGGCTTTAAAGATTTACAGAATATTCGGATAAAAGGCTTGATGGGAATGGCTTCTCAAACAGTTGATCAAGTACAAATTGCAAAAGAATTTCAGCATTTAAAAGTTTTTTTTGACCTGATAAAAAACAAGTATTTTTTAGATAATATTAATTTCAATGAATTATCAATTGGAATGTCAGGCGATTATCAGATTGCTATAAAAGCAGGGAGTACACTCATCAGAATAGGAAGCAACATCTTTGGGGAAAGAAATAGTAAATAAATTGTACATTTGTATAAACATTAATAGTTATGGCAAATATCTCAACAAAGTATCTTGGGCTAAATTTAAAAAACCCTATAATTGTAAGTAGTAGTGGGCTTACCAGTTCCGTAAGCAAAATTATTGAGCTTGAAAAATATGGTGCTGGGGCAGTAGTACTTAAATCGCTATTTGAAGAACAAATCACCCATGAAGTTATTTCAATGGCTTCATCGGCAGAACATACCGAAGCGCTTGATTATATTAAAAACTATATAAAATTAAAATCAGTTGATGAATATCTAAAACTGATCTCTGATGCAAAAAAAAGCGTTAAAATTCCTGTAATTGCAAGCATTTGTTGCACTACATCTACAGGTTGGACTGAATTCGCACAGAAAATTGAACAAGCAGGCGCTGATTCACTAGAAGTAAACCTCTTTCACATTCCAACAAACAAATCTAAAGACGGCTTAACATTTGAAAACTTATATACAGCCACCGCTGATAGAATATGTAAATCAATTAAAATCCCTGTAGCTATAAAACTAGGCTATCATTTCAGCAATATCCCAGGTATTGTTGAAACATTAAATGCACATGGCATTTCAGGGGTGGTACTATTTAATAGATTCTACGAACCCGATATTGACATTGAAAAATTAGAATTCAGGGCTGCTGAAATTTTTAGTTCTCCTTCTGATATACGTCAATCACTAAGATGGATTGGAATCGTTTCTGGTATTGTACCTAAAATTGATATCTCTGCATCAACCGGAATACACGATTCAAAAGCTATAATTAAAATGCTTTTAGCGGGTGCTTCAAGCACTCAAATATGCTCCGTACTATACAGAAGTGGACTTTCAATTATTCCAACCATGTTAAAGGATTTAGAGATTTGGATGGACAGAAAAAACTATAAAACGATTGATGAGTTTAAAGGCAAAATGAGTTATAAAAACATTATCTCTCCTGATATATACGAGAGATCTCAATTCATGAAATACTTTAGTAATGTCGAATAAATTATTGAGTACTTAATACATCTTTTATTGCACTAACAATAGCTAAACGATCTTTGCTGTATTCCATTGCTGATAAGGCTTCCTTAGCTTCACGAATCGATTTATCACTTAACAAAGACATTGAATTCTCTATTATTGTAAGACAATCAAAAGCTACAATGAAATCTTCCTTTATGGCCATTTCAACAAATTTGCTAAGATAATCAGAGAAGTCAAGCCTACTTTGCCATAAGGCAGATACAATTAATGGCATCTCCTCTTTATACTTCGTATCAGATAATGCTTGCATTAAGTGCACAACTGCATCCTGATGAATTAAGTCAGACATAAAACAACTGAGCTCTGATTGAATATTCGCATCTTTATTTTTGCGTAGCAATTCAAGAATATAAGGGATCATGGAGGGATTTCCGGCTTTGCGAATATCGCCTATTGCGCCTATAACTACATTATTATCAGGCGAATTAAGCCTAGCTAGGAGCTCTTGAAGTTTCTTGTTTTTTTCATTTTCAGACATGATGTAAAATTATAAATTCATTTGACCTAAAAAAACATTTTGTCAACACATTGATTATTAATATTTTTACAAAAACTCTAAATAATGCAGTATTTCATAAAACATAGCAAACAAGCCCTAATCAATTTTACCCATGATCAGCCTATTCGTTTAGCTGCAACCCTTTCATTTATAACTCTATTTGCTATTCCTCCCATATTAATTGTAATAACCTACTTTATTGGGTTTATTTTTGGCGATGAAGTTGCTAATGGTAAGCTATTTGAGGAATTAACAGATCTTATTGGAGCCAAGGGAAGTATTCTTATTGAAGAAGTACTCACCAACTTCAGAAATAGTTTTAGTAATCCTTCTCATTCTATTATAGTTGTAATTATTTTCATAATTGCTTTTACCTCCTTCTTCAGTATGCTCCATAATTCAATCAATTATATATGGCGTTTACGAACAAAAAGCAGTTTTCTGAAAATTATACTTGACCGCGTTGAGGTATTTGTCATTATTGTACTACTCGGTTTATTATTTACCTTTTCATTAACACTTGATGCAGGTACCGCCATGATAAAGGAATACATAGCAGCGAATCTCCCTGGCTTTACTTTTGAAATTTTAAGAGCCTTACGCTTTCTTGTTTCATTCTTATCCTATCTTTTAACTTTTGCAGTTATATTCAAAATAATGCCCGATGTTCACACACATTGGAATCCTATTTGGCAAGGTGCATTTTTAACTGCCATTCTATTTACCATTGGCAAACTTCTCATTCGTATTGGTATTGGTGCATTTGGTATTGCATCGCTATACGGAGCAGCTGGTTCATTAGTCGTTTTTCTTCTTTGGGTATTTTATTCAGCTCTCATTTTTTTCTATGGAGTTGAATACACTAAAGTAGTATCTATGTATAAATACAAAATAACCGAATTAAAAAAGGGTGCAGTTGTTTTTGAAATAAGAGATGTAAAAAACAGTTAAAAACGACTTATCAATCCTATGTGAACTCGACTATTTCTCATTGAGATTGGGTTCCCTGATTGACTTCCTAATGCATAACTTATTGCAAAAATACCTGCTGGAGTTTCAAAATCAGTCCCTATTCCAATACCATAAGGATTATCATTTAGCAGAACAAGCGAAGACATTTGCTGGTAAGCTGCCTGATTATAAAAAATATTAAAGGATGATCGCTTGCCATATAAAAAACGTAACTCAACTCTCAGCATACTAAAAGCAGTAGCACTAAATGCATTCTCATCAAAGCCTCTTAGCGATTTTAAACCCCCAATTCTAAACATTTCATTGGGAGCAAAAAAAACCTTCCCTTCACCAAATAAGCTGTCGCCATGTGGCTTAAAAAGATGCATGTAACCCGAAATATTCTCAAACAATAAAACAAAACGTGATGAAATGGGGTGGTAATATTGAAAATGCAATCCCGACTCAACCTGCGATGCCTTGTTCCGATACTGAATACCCAATTCGTTAATAAATAACTGTTTTTGCCCAAGACCAATTTTTGATTCAAAAAGATAGCCCAGCCGCGGAAAAAGAACATCATCAAGATTCGCAAAATAACATTCAATACCATACAAATCGCGATTAAATTCAGTTACACCCGTTTCTAAAAAAATAGCCATTGGTTTACGAACTGTTAGTAAACTTGAACTTTTTCTATCAATAAATAATTTCAAATAGTTGCCTCCTGAAAAATAAAATCGCATACCATATATAGGATTCACTGTTAACCAAGAGGTATCCTGCCTCATTATTTCAATTCTAAAATCAATACCCGCCATCGTGTTAAACAAATACGGATACACCAATTTTGCGTTAACATTCTGACTTTTATTACCCGTTTTCTGCCACTTAAAAGCCAACTCCTCCCCTCGTCGTACAATATTTTGCAAGTAAACATCAGCCTCTCCTGTTAAAATTGGCTTGCCGCCTTGAGCTGAACTAGGAGCCAAACCAGCAATTCCATTAATATACCCCGATTTTTTCCGCTTTAAAAATAGATATAAATCAGCATGGCTATCTTGAAATAATATCTGAGAAGGCTTATTTGATTGAAGAAAGGGAAGCTTATTTATTCTATCTTCTACCATTGCAACAGTTCGATCAGAATAGAGTTGCCCTTTTCGATAGCCTAAAAACTGACGAAGATAATTCGTAGATATCTCGCCATCTCCTTTTACGATTATACTATCGAATACAAAAAGCCCATTGGGTTCAATTCTATAGGAAGAACTAAAAATAGTACTATCCATAGTACTATTAACAAAACCAGTTATTGCAAATGGGTAACCATTATTACGAATAACTTCATGAACCTTTTTATTTATTTCATGAAGTTTAGCTGTAGTAAAAGCTCTATTGGATTTAAACAAACGATCAACCTTAAAATGTGTAATCATTTTTTTAGTTATACTATCAAAATATATAGGCCCAAACCTAAATGACTTACCATAAAAAACAGTTAAAAACAGCGTATCCGATTTTTGATAAAAGCTATCAATAGAGGCTGTTATATAGCCTTTTTTTATCTGTCTTTTTTGAATTTTCGATAAAAAAAGATCGAACTCAATACCAGAATCTATTCTAGCTTTAAAACACTTTTTTTCAATCACACTGAGATCATCTGATTGATTATAACAATAGCATGAAATTTGTTGAGAAAACAAACATTTTGGCAGAAAAAAAAAGATTAGTAATAGCGATAAGACAAATGGGTTCATCATGCGTATTTTACCAGTGTTCAACAAGTTAATCATTCAATGTTATACAAGACATAAACCGCTATAAATGTAAGTCTAAAAAGTTAAAGAAAAAGGGTTATTTTCATTAACGCTTGAATATTAAACACTTAAATTCAATATATAAAACTACTTTTTAAATAAAAAACGCAATTAAGTAACCTTTATTAGCTATTTTCGTATTACTTTTAAAATAAACAAATATATAATATTATGAAAAGGATTTATACTATAGGGTTAGTGGTTGTAGTTATAGGTATAATCATGAGCTCATGCAATAGATACATTGCATGTCCTGCATATGCAAATGCAGATATAAACAATACCATTGTAATTGAAGATCCCTCATAATAATTTAGGTCTAAATTTTGTCTTTCGAATTTTTTATTCCTATCTTTGCTACAAACAATCTGAAATACAATGAAAAAATTTGCAATAACATTGGCAGCCATATCTTTAATTGTATTGGCATCCTGCGAGGGTCATAAAAGATGTCCTGCATATGACAGTCTTGATGCGGCAGGAAATCTGCTAAAGCAGAGCATCTGTACCCTTAAATAAAAGCATTTATACTTTTATGGCAATACCAAATCTCTGATTTGGTATTTTTTATTGCTACATGATTCAACCCTACATGTCTATGAAAACATTCGCCGTTCTCTTAAGCTTTATAATCTTTTCCTTTTCAATTAAAGCACAAGACTATTTTATTAGAGCCAAAATTACTGAGTATAACAATAAACCTTTATTCTTGGCATCGGTAAGTGGTGAATCTATACTTAATGTTGACACCATCTTTACTAAAGAAGATGGCTCTTTTAGTTTTCCAATAAAGAAATCGTACCAACAAGGTTTATATAAGTTACTCTTCATTGATAACTACACAAAAAAAATTACCGAACGAGCCATTAATTTATTGGTAAATGGCAAAGAAAATATAGAATTTATTACTAATTACTCTCAACTTTATGAAGAGTTAAAAATAACTGAATCAACGGAGAATAAAGCGTATTATGATTTTTTAGTAAAATACAACAATGATGCCCAGTCCTATATATCCTTCCGAAACAAGCTAGCATACTATGACGCAACAGATACTTTTTTCAAAAACATGGCAACAAGCTTCATTACAGCATATAATAAGATTGATTTGTATATTACACAAATGATAAAAAAATACCCTGCTAGTGTTTTTTCAACCATTGCCTCAACATATAGATTAGCTTATGTTGATCCTTATGTTGACAATGACACAAAACAGAAAATGCTAACAAACAACTTTTTTAAAGGGATCGATTTTAACAATCCGGTTCTTTTAAGATCAGACCGCTTAAATAACAAAATATACGAATACTACCAATTATGCTATAATCCGGAATTACCAAAACCAAAGCAAGATACTGTATTCTTTAAAGCTATTGATAATCTTTTACTTACCGCTTATATTAACGAGAATGTTTATGATTTTGTTTTAAGCTACACCGTTAGTATGTTTGAAAAATTTGGTAGAGAAAACATATTATCTCATATTGCCAATTATGTTGAAGATAATCGATGTTACACGCATCAAGAATCTGCTATAGAACAAAAATTATCTCGATTTAAAGAAGTTGAGGTAGGTAAGCATGCACCCAACATTGGTATTCGCGACATATCATCAGGCAAAGAAATATTACTATACGATATACAAGCAAAATATACACTTATCGTTTTTTGGGCTAGTTTCTGCACACATTGTACTGAAAGCATGCCCAAATTGATAGAGCTTTACAACGCATATACAAGAGATTACTTTCAGGTTGTCGCAATTTCTGTTGATACTGAAAAAGAGATCTATGAAGACATGCTTGAAACAAAAGGCTATAACAAATGGTATAACCACTGTGATTTTTATGGCTGGAAAACACCTTATGCACAACAATTTAGCGTTCAATACACGCCTAATACTTTTTTACTTGACGCCGGTAAAAAGATAATTGACAAACCTGATTTTACAAAGCTTGCTGAATTTTTATCAGCAAATAAAAAATGAGCACAATTAGCTAATTATCAATAAATTAGAATACAAATCGTTATTCTAATAACATTGTTTTTTTTATAACAATTATTTTCTTATATTTGTATAAGAACTTAATACAGAACTATCTGCCTGCACGTATGAAAGACTGGATGCGTAACATCATAAAAAACTTTCCTGGCAACAACAAGGAACAGCTGATTCCTCTTTTACAGGAAGTGCAAGACCATTGGGGTTATCTGCCAGAAGAACTAATAGTAATGATTGGAAAACATCTAAATATCCCAACTAGTAAAATATTTGGACTTGCTACTTTTTATGATCAATTCAAATTCATTAACAAAGGCAACTACCATATTCAAATATGTATGGGTACTGCCTGCTACATTACTGAACGATTATCTATTTTAGAAATTATTGAGAAGGAACTCAACATTAAAGCTGGTCAAACAACAAAAGACGGAATTTTTAGTATTGAGGTTGTGGAGTGTCTTGGAGCATGTCATCTTAGTCCAGTAATAATGATTAATGAAAAATATTATTCTTCATTAACAACAGAATCAATTCCTGAAATAATAAATTCAATCCGAGAAAATGGGTGAAAACGACACCATACAAGAACAGAGCATTCTTCCATATCTTGAGTTACTCTCATTTAACAAAGCATCTGATGAAAAAGGATATGCGGCCTTGTTAAGTGGTTTAAGAAAAAAATGGTATTCAATACCTACTATATATATTGGCACAAGTAGCTGTGGCATTGCGGCTGGTGCCCTACAAACAAAAGTAGCCATTGAGAATTACATAAAAGAACGCTCTCTGGATGTTCGCCTTTCTGAAATGGGATGCACTGGTTTCTGCTCTCAAGAACCGGGAATGGATATAAAGCTACCGGGTAAAGCTCGCCTATCATTTAGCAATGTTAGTGAAGACAAAATAATAGGTATTCTTGATTGTATTTTAAATAAAGTTACCTCGTGTGAATGCATCACGGGGCAAATACCAATGTTGGGAGATAAGAATTGGGAAGGCATTCCGCTCATCTCTGATCAAGCATTTTTTAATAAACAAAAGAAAGTCGTTACTGCTCGATGTGGGATGAATGACCCATCAAGTATCATTGAATATCTATTATCTGATGGATATAGCACATTGTACAATACTTTACGCAATAAAACATTTGAAGAAGTACTTGATACAATTATAAGAAGTGAATTAAGGGGCCGCGGCGGAGGTGGTTTTCATACAGGTAAAAAATGGTCAATTGCTTTTAATACTCCACATGAAGAAAGATACCTTATTTGTAACGCCGAAGAAAGCGATCCAGGTATTGCTAAAGACCGTTTTGTTATTGAAGGGGACCCACACAGCGTTATTGAAGGAATGGCCTTAGCAGCTTATGCAATTGGCGCCTCAAAAGCCATTTTATTTATCCGTAATAATTACAAAAACGCTATCGCAAAATTTGAAAATGCATTACGTGATGCTAAAGCTCTAGGTATTATAGGTCAAAATATTTTCGAAAGTGGCTACAATCTTGAAATTAGTATTAGCAAAGGTGCAGGTGCATTTGTGTGTGGAGAAGAAACCGCTATGATAAATAGTATTGAAGGTAATAGAGCAATGCCCCGAACGAAGCCTCCTTACCCTGCCCAATATGGGCTATATGGAAAACCTACCGTAATTAATAATATTGAAACACTTTGTACAATTTCATATATCATAAAGAATGGTATTGAATGGTTTCACTCAATAGGAACATCATCAAGTAGGGGAACAAAAATAATTGCAATCACCGGAAAAGCAGTAAATACAGGAGTTGTTGAGGTTCCTATGGGTACTAGCTTTCACACCATAATATATGATATTGCAGGGGGAATAAAAAACAAAAAACAATTTAAGGCTTTACACATTGGTGGGCCAAGTGGAATTTGCCTTACAGCTGAACATCTGAATACCCCTGTTGACTTTGACTCATTAAAGCATTTAAATGTTACAATTGGTTTAGGCGGAATGCTTGTACTCGACAAGGATGTATGTATGGTAGATTTAGTTCGATATTTTATGAACTATATGCAAAAACAAAGCTGCGGAAAATGCATCCCTTGTAGAGAAGGAACTAAAAGACTACTAGAGATTTTTGAAAACATTACACACAAACCGATAGACAAACTTGGACATACAACTCTTGAACGTTTTAGAGGCGTTATACAACTTGAAGAAATTGCTAATACGATGCGTGACACCTCACTTTGCGGCTTGGGTCAAAAAGCATCAAACCCTGTGCTAAGTACACTCTCATTCTTTCGTGATGAATATGAGGAACATATTTTTGACCGTAAATGCAGAGCGGGTGTTTGCCGCGAGCTACGTGAGTTCTACATAGAAGTTGACAAGTGTATAGGCTGCGGTGTTTGCTCTAAAAATTGTCCTGAGAAAGCAATCATTGGCACATTAAAAAGCCCATATTTTGTTGTAAAAGAAAAATGTAGTGGCTGTGGTTTGTGTTACGAAACATGCATGTTTAAAGCAATTACCATTAGATAAAAAGATATGGCAATGCAAATTGAAGTAAACCGCCAAACTATTGACATCATTAAGGATGAATATATTCTTGATGCTTTAAAGAGAAATGGAATTCGGGTTCCAACGCTTTGTCATATGAAAGATTTCACGCCCACGGGCTCATGCCGACTCTGCGTTGTTGAAATTGAAGGGGAAGATAATCTAATCACAGCTTGTTCACAGCCGGTAAGGGAAGGAATGAAAATAACAACACATTCTACAAGAGTTTTACAAGCCCGTAAAACAATTGTTGAACTTTTGCTTGCAAGCCATCCGGATGATTGCTTATACTGCCAACAAAATAATGATTGTGAGTTGCAAGATCTTGCCTCGGAACTTAAAATTCGTGAACGCCGCATGCCTAATAAAAAGATTGTTCCGCGTCTTGATCTCTCAAGTCCTGCTATTGGAAAAGATGCCTCAAAATGTGTTTTATGTGGCAGATGTATAAGGATATGTGAGGAGAAGCAACAAGTTTCGGCATTTGATTTTATTAATAAAGGGAGCGAAACACAAATAGCGGCGGCTTACAACAAAAATATTAACTTTAGTAGTTGCATTACATGCGGACAGTGCATTGTGGTTTGTCCAACCGGAGCATTATTTGAGAAAGAAAATATAAATGAAACGATTGAAGCACTAAACAATCCGAATAAATTTGTTGTCGTTCAATATGCACCTTCACTCCCATTGTCGCTTGCTGAAGAACTTAACTTAAAGCCAGGAAAAGACTATACCGGATTATTAAATTTAATTTTACAACGAATGGGGTTCGAACGAATTTACGATATATCATTCGCTGCTGACGTTGCCATAATGGAAATGGGCCATGAACTCGCCGACCGAATGATTACTAGTCAATCACTACCAATGATGTCATCATTTTGCCCTGCTTGGGTAAAATACATTGAACAATTCAAACCGGAGTTAATTAACCATCTATCTGTTATTAAATCGCCACAACAAATAATGGGATCAATTATCAAAAATCACCTATTACCAAAAGAAAACATAGAATCTGACCGCATTATTTCAGTATCCATTATGCCATGTACTGCAAATAAATATGAAGCGCAACGTGAAGAAATGGCCAATAGGGGTGCAGCTGATATTGATATTGTAATAACGACAAGAGAATTCATACGAATGATTAAAGTGCTTGGAATTGACGTAGCAAGTTTACAAGAATTAAAAGGCAACTTACCGACGATACCCTATAGTTCATCAGGCAAACTATT
>JBBRXJ010000008.1:0-58036 GCA_038248505.1 Bacteroidales bacterium | reverse complement strand
ACATTAAAATGGGTACACATAGCAATTAATAATGCGAAAAGAAATTTTCTTGGAATATATCACAAGATTAAAGGAATGTACCTTCAGAATTATCTCGATGAATTTTCTTACAGATTAAATCGCAGACATCGACGTGATATCTTTTATAGACTGATAGTTGCGAGTATCTTATTTTAGGTGTACAAATATGCAGAATCAAAAAATTATTAGATAAAATCATAGAAAAATACGGAAGAAAATAATTGACAACAGCTAATAAATGGTATATTGCATAGTAGTTTCAGAGGTTTTCGAAGATTTGTAGCTCGTAAAAAAAAGTCGGTGTAAACAGATAGGAAAGTAGCTTCGTAATACCGCAAGACAACATACCATCAACTCTTATTAGGCATTAGTTATGATGACCCATCGATTACCGAAGAAGAAATTGCCGTTATGATGCTTGTGTTGTTGTAAGTAAAGATGTTAAACCAGATGGTGAAATAGGTGTGAGCGTTATACAGGGAGGTAAATATGCTATATTTAAAGTTAAAGACCCCTACACTTTTTTTAGTAGCGCTTATAATTTTATTTATGTCAGCTGGATTGTTGAGAATAAAATAACGCTGCGCAATGAGCCATGTTACGAAAAATATCATAACGATCCAAAGAAAACCAAGCCAGAGAAACTGGTAACGGATATATTTATGCCGATTACCTAGAGAAAATGCCATGTAGTTACTAATTATAAAAAGGCATTCGCCTTTTTATAATTGGTCCATGAGGGAGAGTATTTTTTTGCGAATAGCTAGGCGCTCTTGTTCATTAAAGCTAGGCTTATAAAATAATTCGCTACTAAAAACGGTGCGGTTTTCATCAATATTTACGCTTTCAAGTAATAAGCATAAAGAAGTCACCTTTTCAATAGAAGTGCGGGTAAATTCGTTATCAATTCGCCTTTTTTCCCATTCTTCGAGCTCTTTTTGTTTCTCTTTAATTTCGAGCATCTTTATTTCAAGATCTGCATGACGCTCTTGTTTAGCTAAGCTGAACTTTTTGATTTTAGTACTATTGTCTTGTTTTGCCATTGTTTTATGAGTTTAGTGATGTAAAAATATGGTAGGCTTACGCTAAAATGTGACGTAGTGTATAATAAAGAAAAATTTGTTGGACGTTCTATAATATAATAGGTATATATCAAAAACCTATAACAATTTTATTGTAGAAGCTTTAATATGATTTATTCCTGAATCAATTTCTCGTTTAGCCTAATGTATCACTAAACCGAAATGAAGTTGGAATGAGCTTCGCCGCGAAACACTCAGTCCAATATTACTGCTATATCAGCTACTGCTGCTATCCATGGCCCAATATCAATAAGTTAAGAACTTATATTATTAAAAGTCAAGTATATATAGTGTTTTATAACGATTATTTTACTATATTTACATGGTAACCAAATAACTATTATCATGCAAAAAACACTTGAACTTATTTTGGAAGTTGTGAAAAATGAAATGCTCGATCCGAAACTTTCAAGAATATACTTGGGAAAAGTATTTTATCAGAGTTAGAAAACAAATAACGATTAGTCGATAAAGTTGTGGAATGAATTCCGCGTATCGTCAGTTAATGGATCAATAATAACATTTTCCAATACTTAGGAATTGTAGGGGGTTCACTATAGATAAAGTAAAATTCAATTATTGATTATCTTTGAGTTACATATTAAAAAAATAAATATTCTGGTTTACTAGACTATAGTAAAAATTTTATATTTTTAAAAATAATGATTATCAACGAATTTAAAATATACTTTTCTAATCATGCTGTAAAACAAATGTTTAGCATGATTATTACAATGAATGAGGTGAAATGTGCAATTACACAAGGAGAAACTATAAAAGACTATCCTGATGATAGGCCTATCCAAGCAGATTGGTATTTGCATGGGTAAACGATCGCCTACTGCATATAGTGTATAGCGTGAATGAATGACTAATCAATTAATTATAATAACAGTATAAGAACCTTCTATGGATATTTGGGAGAATGATTATAAAACACGTAAAATGGAATAATTATTGAATGTGTAATTTGCAAAAACGGAAGTACTAAAGATGGTCTGATTACATTCACTCTTGAACGTAACGGGATAATTGTAGTATTTAAAAACGTACCTGCCTAGGTTTGCCAAAATTGTGGCGATTTTTAATTAACCGAAGAGGTTTCCCAATTGCTTTTGGAAAAAGCACAACAAACCTTGCAAAAAGCAATATATTTTGAAATTAATAATTTTAAAACAGCGGCATAAACATGTCATAGGTTTTATAATTGAATCTGCAGAACTATACCCCAACGTCCTTCTTCACCATTAAACAATGTAGTAGGATATTGTAGCTTTCAACTTGGCGTAGAAACGGCAGAAAGTATAAATTTTATTAATCCGAAGGTTTAGAGAGCATTGCGATGAATTCAATGTGTCACCTAAACCACTTACTCTCATGTATATTTAAGAGATTTGGTTTCAGTAAAAATCAGTTAATTATTGACGTTTACAACTATTCTGATTTGAAATCAGTTTTTTATTTACTGAGCCAAACTAAGCTATACAACAATGTTGTGATTCAATTGCCAACTATAAATAACAATGGGATATCGTATTGAACATGATCTATTCCAGAATCAATACTTTGCTGTATAAATGCAAGGATAAAATAAAAAAACATTCTATTTATTGCTATTTATTATATTTTATTTATATTTGCAATAAGATATATTACAAAAATGAAACAGAATATTTTAAATATGAATTGGTGGTGGCACTTAGCTTGCGTTAAAAACCGTGCGGTGGCATAGACCTATTTATAATTGACTAATACAATATTAAGAGGCTTACCGAATCACGGTAAGCCTTTTTTGTTTTATATATTTTGTGCAGAGGGTTTAATGAGATATAAGCAATACCAGATAAATTGAATATTTTTAGCAAACGAAAAGAAGAAAACATGCGACCCCAGCGAAGTCGAATAATAATGATGAAGAGTAACAATGAAAAAAAAGTAACATGAAAAAATATTCCTTCACTCCCGTTTTAAAAACAATACTTGCTGACACAATAACCCCAGTGAGTATTTACCTTAAGGTACGTGATACCTTTCCCAACGCAATTTTGCTCGAAAGCTCCGACTATCATAGTCATTCAAATAGCTTTTCGTTTATTGGCTTGGAGCCAGTAGCTGAGTTTAGTGCTGAAGATATGAAGGTAAAAATAAGTATGCCCGATGGGTTTAGCGAAAGTTATCAAGCCAAGGATCGCCATGAGGTGTTAAAAAGTCTTCATGATTTTTCTAAAGCATTTGTAATTGGCAATAACGAAAAACCCGTAATAGACGGTATTTTTGGTTATTGTGGATATGACGCCGTGCAGTATTTTGAGGATCTTAAGTTTACTTCACCAAAACCAGAAGCCGAGAAAATCCCTGAATTACGTTTTAATTTTTATAGATATATTATTGCAATAAATCATTTTCGTAATGAACTATTTCTAATAGAAAATCTTTTTGAAGGACAAAGAAGTAAAATGGATCATATCATTTCGCTTATTTTTAGTCGTAATTTTGCCAGTTATACATTCAGTCCAAAGGGAAGTGAAACGAGCAACTTAACAGATGAACAATATAAACACATGGTTCAAAAAGGAAAGGAGCATTGTTTACGTGGTGATGTTTTTCAAATTGTTTTGTCACGTCAATTTTCTCAACAATTTCAAGGCGATGATTTTAATGTTTATCGTAGTTTGCGATCAATAAACCCTTCACCATATTTATTTTATTTTGATTATGGAAGTTATCGAATATTTGGTTCATCGCCCGAAACACAGATAGAGATTAAGGGAGGCAAAGCTTATATAAATCCTATTGCAGGTACATTTAAACGCACTGGCGACGATTTGAAAGATCAAGAATTGGCTGAGCAGTTATCAAAGGATCCGAAGGAAAATTCGGAACACATTATGTTGGTTGACTTGGCTCGAAATGATTTGAGTCGTACCACCAGTGGCGTAAAAGTAGAGAAATTTAGGGAGATACAGTTTTATTCTCATGTGCTGCATATGGTCTCAAAAGTATCGGGAGAACTTCCTAAAGATGCCGATACTTTAGCTATTATGGCAGAATCTTTTCCTGCAGGAACACTTTCAGGTGCCCCTAAATTTAAAGCTATGCAGTTGATTGATAAGTATGAAAATAAAGCTCGTGGTTTTTATGGTGGCTCCATAGGGGTGATTCGATTAAATGGCGATATTAACCATGCTATTATGATTCGTTCTTTTATGAGTAAAGATAATACTCTTTATTATCAGGCAGGTGCTGGAGTTGTTGTTGCTTCGGTGGAAGAAAACGAATTAGCTGAGGTAAATAATAAATTAGCAGCATTGAAACGTGCTATTGAAATGGCTAAAAATATTTAAAGAAAAAAAAAGATGAAAACATTAATGATTGACAATTACGATTCGTTTACTTATAATTTGGTGCATTATGTGCAACAAATAACAGGAACAACAATTGATGTGTTTCGTAATGATAAAATTTCATTGGATGAGGTTGGTAATTATGATAAAATAATTTTGTCACCAGGTCCTGGAGTACCAGATGAGGCCGGAATTATGAAAGCCATTATTGCACGATATGGTGCTACCAAAAGTATTTTAGGCGTATGTCTCGGACATCAGGCTATTGGAGAAGTTTATGGTGCTACACTAACCAATATGAATACGGTGTTTCATGGAGTAGCCATGCCAGTTCATATTTTAAAGGACGATAGAATGTTTGAAGGTTTAAACAAAACTATTGAGGGTGGACGATATCATTCGTGGATTGTCAGCAAGGAGCATTTACCTGATTGCATTGAAATTTTAGCCGAAGATGCCGAAGGTCGTATTATGGCTTTACGTCATAAATATCATGATGTACGAGGGCTACAGTTTCATCCTGAATCGGTTCTTACTCCTGAAGGGTATAAGATTTTGGTGAATTGGATTGGGAAGTAATTGAAGAATTGATAGCCCGACCGAATAGGAGAGAGGATATATTTCCATGTAGATATAATAATAAATATCATTTATGAAAGAGGCTGATAAAAAGATATTGTCATCTAAACAGAGAAATGAACTTTTCTTCACATTAGAAAAACGTTTTGAGTTGAACAAGAAACGTCATAAAAGTCTTGAGTGGAGAAAAGTGCTAATTAAGTTAGAGTCTAATACTGAAAAACTTTGGTCGCTTCATGAAATGGAAATAACGGGTGGAGAACCCGATGTTGTAGATTACGATAAGATGACGGATGAATATATTTTTTATGATTGTTCAGAAGAAAGTCCAATTGGCCGAAGAAGTGTTTGTTACGATCGTGAAGCTTTAGACTCAAGGAAAGAAAATAAACTAAAAAACAATGCGATTGATATGGCTTTTGCCATGGGCATTGAACTTTTAACAGAAGAACAATATAAGGAATTACAAAAGCTTGAACCTATAGATAAGAAAACATCTAGCTGGGTGAAAACACCGACTGAGATTCGAAAACTGGGAGGCGCACTTTTCGCTAATTATCACTATGGGAAGATTTTTGTCTATTATAATACGACCTCTGCTTACTATGCCGCTCGTGGATTTCGTGGCTCGCTAAGGGTTAAATAATTGCAAAACGGCTTTATTTTATTTTTACAAAGTATTAAATAAAACTATTTTATGAAGGAGATTTTAAATTTTTTATTTGATCAAAAATCCTTAACACGCGACGATGCTAAGACGGTGTTAAGTAAGATTGCTCAGGGCACATATAATGATTCGGAGATTGCTAGTTTTATTACTGTTTATCTGATGCGAAGTATTACTGCTGAGGAGCTAGCCGGATTCAGGGATGCATTACTTGAACTATGCATACCAGTTGATTTATCAGATTTTAATACTATTGATTTATGTGGAACAGGGGGTGATGAGAAAAATACTTTTAATATTTCTACATTAACTTCATTTGTTGTTGCTGGGGCTGGCGGAAAAGTTGCTAAACATGGCAATTATAGTGTTTCTTCATCCTGCGGATCGTCAAATGTTTTGGAGTACTATGGTTATAAATTTACAAATGATGTTTCGGTATTAAAAAAACAAATTGACCAAGCAAATATTTGTTTTATGCATGCACCTCTCTTTAATCCAGCCATGAAAAATGTAGCCCCTGTGCGTAAAAGTTTGCGTGTAAAAACATTTTTTAATATGCTTGGACCTATGGTAAATCCATCGTTTCCGAACAATCAAGTAGTAGGTGTTTTTTCACTATATGTAGCGCGTCTTTACAATTATATTTATCAGCAGAGCGCAAAAAATTATTATATCATCCATTCACTTGATGGCTATGATGAAATATCACTTACTGGCGATTTTAAAGTTTTCTCACGAAACGAAGAACGTATTATTAAACCCGCTGAGATTGGTTTGTCTGTTGTTACGCCCGCTGATATCTTTGGTGGTGTAACCGTTGAAGAAGCAGCAAAAGTTTTTATTAATATTCTTGAAGGTAAAGGTACTTGCGCGCAAAAAAATGTTTTAATGGCAAATTCTGCTTTTGCTTTAAGATGTTTAGATGGTGCTTTATCAATTGAAAATGCTCTTCAAATGGCATCAGAATCTCTAGATTCGGGAAATGCATTAATAAAGTTTAAAAAATTAATAGAGCTTTCAGAAGTGTAGTTTTATTGATAGTACTATTCGTTATTATAGTAGTATTATCGAGGTGTTTTTTCACCACGGAGGAGAGAGCGTAGATTAGGTTTATTAAAAACGTATTGAAGGTATAAAACATTTTTAGTATTGATATAGATGAATGCGGAAAAAAGTTTTTTATTTTTAATATTAAGTACTTTTCTCTTACTATTAGAGAAGGATATGCTGTGAATGAATTTTGGTAATTTTAATTTTATTAATAATTGTACCCAATGAATATTCTTGAAAAAATTATAGCACATAAAAGGCTTGAGGTTGCAGAGGCTAAGATAAAGATCCCAGCGAGTGATCTTAAAAGACTATCCATGTTTAATAGACCTACTTTTTCAATGCGTAAAGCGCTTGAGACATCGCCTACTGGGGTAATTGCCGAATTTAAACGCAAATCGCCATCAGAGAAGGTAATTAATAATGACGTGCTGGTTGATGAAGTTACCCAAGGCTATGTTCATGCAGGAGCATCTGCGCTTTCCGTGCTTACCGATAATGAATTTTTTGGTGGCGATACGGGTGATTTAATTCAAGCTCGCTTACATAATAATGTACCTATAATACGGAAGGATTTTATTGTTGATGAGTATCAAATTATAGAAGCAAAAGCAATAGGAGCTGATGCAATTTTATTAATTGCAGCATGTTTAGATGCGAAGGTTATTGATAGGCTCGCAAACTTTGCTCATTCGTTAAGCATGGAGGTGCTTCTTGAAGTTCATGATGCTACAGAACTTAATAGTATATGTACTTCTGTTGATATGGTCGGTGTTAACAATCGTAATTTGGCTAGTTTCAACGTTGATATCAATACATCAATTGAATTGGCTACAAAAATACCAGATCAATTCATAAAAGTCTCTGAAAGCGGTATAAAAAGTGCATCATCTGTTATAAGTTTAAGACAGCATGGTTTTAGGGGCTTTCTGGTTGGAACTGCCTTTATGAAGAGTGCTAATCCGCCTGATGCTTGCAAAGCATTTATTGATGAGATTTTAGTTAGCTTATAGCTTATATATCCATATTTGTTAATGGGTTTAGGTCATTAGGCTTATATTTGGCATGTTTTATTACTGTTATTTGCATACTTGTTTTATAGTTCTGTAATAACAGTTTTTACAGAGCATTTATTTTTATAAATCAATATTATAGTGTATTTTAGAGCAAATGTCGTTAAAAGGTATTAGAATAAAAGTATGCGGAATGATGCATCGCGATAACATCAGCCAGTTGGTTGATTTAGATCCTGATTTTATAGGGTTCATATTCTATAAACGTTCTGCGCGTTATGTTGGGAAAATTATTTCGAGCGAACTCATATCTTTAATTCCAAATTCAATAGCAAAAGTTGCTGTTTTTGTTGATGAAGATATTGAAATTGTAAAACGTATTTATTTTGAGTATAATTTTAGTTATGTTCAATTACATGGGAATGAAAATGTAGATTATTGTCGGCAGCTCAAGGACAATAAAATACCAATAATAAAAGCATTTAGGATAAGCGCTGCATTTAATTTTGAATCGATTGAAATGTATAATTCAGTATGTGATTATTATCTTTTTGATACAGATACAATGTCATTTGGGGGATCCGGACAAAAGTTTGATTGGAATATATTAAGTACTATCTCACACCAAAAGCCTTTTTTTCTAAGTGGCGGAATTGGCCTACATGATGCAAAAGCCTTGGCCTCTTGCAAAATGCCTTTGCTCTACGCCATTGATCTTAACAGCAAATTTGAAATTGAAGCAGGAAGAAAAAATATTAAATTACTTAAACAATTTTTGACATCATTAAATATAAATTAATTTTTTACGTTTAAAAGTAAATCTATTATTATGAATTTTCAAGTAAACGACAAGGGCTTTTATGGCCAGTTTGGTGGAGCTTATATTCCCGAGATGCTTTTTCCTAATGTGGATGAGTTAAAACGTCAATATTTGCAGATATTAGCATCAGATGATTTTAGTAAGGAATATTATTCCTTACTACGCGATTATGCTGGACGTCCTTCTCCTCTGTATTTTGCAAAACGCATGTCGCAAAAATATAAAACGAAAATATTTTTAAAGCGAGAGGATTTAAATCATACAGGCTCCCATAAGTTAAATAACACTATTGGTCAAATTTTAATTGCCAAACGACTTGGTAAAACCCGTATTATTGCTGAAACAGGAGCAGGGCAGCATGGTGTAGCAACGGCGACTGTTTGCGCTCTTATGGGACTTGAATGTATTGTGTATATGGGTGATACTGATGTGAACCGTCAAGCACCAAATGTATCAAAAATGAAAATGCTTGGTGCCAAAGTAGTACCCGTTCACAGTGGTAATAAAACGCTTAAAGATGCTACTAATGAAGCCATACGTGATTGGATCAATAATCCAATTGACACCTATTATATCATTGGTTCAGTAGTTGGACCACATCCGTATCCTGATATGGTTGCCCGTTTGCAGTCAGTTATTAGCGAAGAATTATTAGTACAGTTGAAAGAAAAAACAGGGAGCAGTGATCCGAATTATATTATTGCCTGTGTTGGTGGAGGTAGTAATGCTGCTGGTATTTTTTATCATTATCTTGATCGTTTGCATGTAAAATTAGTTGCAGTAGAAGCATCAGGAAAAGGAGTTGATACTGGTGAAAGTGCTGCTACCATGGTTTTAGGGCATATAGGTATAATACACGGTAGTAAGACTATGCTAATGCAAGATGCCGATGGACAAATAACAGAGCCCTATTCCATCTCTGCAGGTCTTGATTATCCTGGTATTGGACCTCTGCATTCTCATCTGCATGAAAAACGACGCGCTTCCTTTTTAAATGCCACAGACGAAGAGGCTTTGGATGCTGCATTTACTTTGACACGTTTGGAAGGAATTATACCTGCATTAGAGTCATCGCATGCACTTGCTGCGCTTGAAAAAATAATTTTTAATGCTGATGATGTTGTTGTGGTAAATATTTCAGGGCGCGGAGATAAGGATATGGAAACGTATATAGGAAATATGTGATAAAATTAGTTGAGAAGATGGGGATGAATGGAAAATAGATGATTGTTATAAATTATTCATTTATTTTTTTGGTATTTATTGATTTAATAATAAAGATATGAATAGGATAAATGATTTGTTCAAATTAAAAGCTAGTAATGTTTTATCAATTTACTTTACTGCTGGTCATCCAGGATTAAATGATACGGCATTAATCATTCGTGAACTTGAGAAGTCTGGTATTGATATGATTGAAATTGGAATGCCATTTTCAGATCCGATGGCTGATGGGCCCGTAATCCAGCAAAGTAGTCAGAAAGCTTTGGCAAATGGCATGACCATAACTAAACTTTTTGAACAGCTCAGAGATATTCGTAAAGATGTAAAAATACCACTAGTACTTATGGGTTATTTAAACCCAGTGATGCAATTTGGTGTTGAGAAGTTTTGCAAAATGGCTTCCGAAACGGGTATTGATGGTATCATTATTCCCGATCTTCCGTTGGATGAATATATGTGCGAATATAAATCGATATTTGAAAAGAATGGTTTACATAATATAATGTTAGTATCTCCGCAAACAACTCCAGATAGAGTTGTAAAAATTTCAGAATCTTCTTCAGGCTTTATCTACTTGGTTTCATCTAGTTCTGTAACTGGTTCAAAGAGTGGCATTCAAAATAATCAGATCAGTTATTTTGAACGAATAAAAAATATGCAGTTGAAATTACCTTGTATTATTGGCTTTGGAATATCTGATCGCGTTTCATTTGAAACGGCCTGCAACTATTCAAATGGCGCTATTATTGGTAGTGCTTTTGTAAACGCCATTGATCAAACGGATAATTTGAGAGGGAGTATAAAACGATTTATTGAGAGCATTCGTTAGAGTAGAGGGACTCTATTTTGTTATGAATATATTTAATATGTTCAATCCCTATATAAGGGTATGTGAAGTTGTTTGTTCTTTAGCTACTGGTTGTACCCGCGGGTATTTTTAAATAACCAGACGAAAAAATAAAATTTATTTTTTCAACATTTTTTTATATTCAACATCATTTGCTAAAACCTCTAAGCATTTTTTTACTTGTGGATCATTATATATAATGCTTCGAATAAAACCACTCTCATAGTAATATTTTAAAACAATCTCTTCGCGTAATAATTCCATTATGTCGTTTTTGAATGCCTCCATATCTTTGAATTTATCATGAACCAAATTCTTCTCTAATGTATTAAAAGCCTCTTTTGATAAGTCATAATATTTTTCTTCTTTTGCAGCATTAATAAGTTCCTTAAGTTTGGCTTCGCTCTCCAATGTATAATCAAATTCTTTATCTTTTAAAAATTCTTTAAAGTTATTAAAATCAGCATCTGTTAAACTAAATTTATCAATATCATGAAGGATGCTATCATTACGTGAAGCCCATAAAACGGAATAATCAAAAATGTGATTTTTGGCATATAGACTTATTGTTATTGGGCTCATTTCTTCGGCAGCAACAAGAAAATCGGGCATTATACCCCCAGCATCTTTCATACTACGGCCATTGCGGGTTTTAAATTCTTTTATTAACGAATCAGGTACTTTTTTAGCACGACCCGAAGCGTCCTTGTGAGAATAATCGATAGCTTGAATGCAACGACCACTAGGTATGTAATAACGTGCAGTGGTAATTTTTACTTGTGCATCATAAGTTAACATTCGTGTAGATTGTACCAAACCCTTTCCGTAGGATTTTTCGCCCACAATTACAGCACGGTCTAAATCTTGCATGCAGCCTGCAATAATTTCAGAAGCTGAGGCCGATGCACCATTTATTAATACCACAAAAGGCATGGACGTATCAACGGGTTCGCGGGAAGTTTTATAATCTTCATTATAGCTTTTTAATCGTCCTTTGGTAGTAACAACGGTCTGACCTTTATTTATAAATAAACTACTAATATCAATAGCTTCATTCAACAATCCTCCTGGGTTATTTCGCAAATCAAGAATAATTGCTTTTGCTTTTTGCTTGTTTTTTAAATCAACCAAAGCTGCTTTAATATCGCCATAGGCATCTTTTGTAAAGCGATCGAGTTTAATATAGCCAACAGAAATATTTAACATCCCAAAATAGGATACGCTGTTTATAGAGATTTTTTCACGTGTAAGCTGTACATTAAAAATAGTATCTTTGGAAGGTCTTCCTATTTTCACATTTATAGTAGTTCCAGCAAGTCCTTTTAAATTTTCACTGATCATTTTGCTATCAACACCCTTCATGTTTTTGCCATCAATTTCCATAATACGATCGCCTGCTTTTAGGCCCGCTTTATCTGCTGGAAAGCCTTTGTATGGTTCAGATATGATGATATAATCGCCACTATTTCGAATTAAAGCTCCAATACCCCCGTATTCGCCTGTAGTTTGAAAACGAAAATCGGCTTTTTCCTCAGCTTCTATGTAATTGGTATAGGGGTCAAGTGAAGTCAACATGCCATCAATTCCAGCTTTTATGAGTTCCTCGGGATCAATATCATCAACATAAAACATGTTTACCTCACGAAATAACGAATAAAATATATCGAGGCTTTTTAGAATTTTAAACTCAAATTCATTTTTGAAAGAATAAAACCCCAAGGATACTACCAATATTACCGCAGTGAGGCTCAGCGTCGCATTTTTTCTCATTTTAGTCATGATTTGTTTTTTGAATATAGCAAAAATACTATTTTTTCTCTCAAAATATTGTTTTGGATTGGTATTTGATTGATATGAGCTGAAAAATATCTCTATCGTTTTAGCTTGAGCCAGAAGGGATTTTCGTATTTGATATTGAACTTCATAATAAACAATTTTGTTTCAATAATTAAGATTTAAGGTTATAAAAAAAGCGTCATCTTAATTTAATATAAGAAAACGCTTTTTAGTATTTATTGAAGCAATAAAGCTAGATAGTTAATGTCGTTAGAATTAATATACTTTAAACTCAACACCACCAAAAACAACATCAACCTTAATATTTATATGTGCGCTATCTGCATTAAAATTACGACTACGATATTCATTTGTTCCAAAAGCAATTGTATTTCCTTCAGGTAATTCAACGCCTCCAAATGCAGAATTAGCAACGATTTTAAACGGAATTTCTTTGTCAAGAATTATTTCAGTACCTCCAAAAACGGTGTGAATGGTTACATCAATATTTTTATCAAGGGGTTTCAAATCACGTAAATCGTATTTACCGCCGCCAAAAATTACATTAGATTCACGACTATGCACATCATTTCCTCTAAAATGCATCTCTGAAAAAATTACATTATTACGATTATATTTGTGGCATTTCATGCCAAATCCGCCCATCATTACCTTTATACCAAAAGCAACAATTAGTAAACCAAAAATAATTTTAAAGAACGGAAAATCAATTCCAAATCCCTTTAAAATAATACTTGTACCTATTAAGATTACAAATATTCCTAAAATTAAACCTGCGCTCATTTTCATAATTTTAAATTGTTAGTATTGTTTAGAAAGCAATTTGCTTATTTATTTGGTAAATATACATTATGAAAAAAGCCAATGAAATGGATTTCCGTTAAATGACCGAAAATACCCGATAAACAAATGAATTTTTCTGTTGGTGGTATGATACTAAATGTAGTATTTTTTACTGTTATTTTGTTCTTATGGGATAAAGGAACTAGCAGCAACTTCTTATTCTGTATTTTTTGTGAATGTTACATTTCTTTTGAGTGCGCTTAGGTATTTTGTTTAACTGAGATTTTTACCCAAGGATCTATTGATTTTGCTTTTTGAGGGCAAAAGATGAAAAAGTAGGATTGCGACTTATAGATATAAAAAATGGATTGACAGAATCTCCGCCAATCCATTTAAATGAATTATTCTTTATTATGCTTGCGATACAGCGACAGCAACAGCAACAGATGCGCCTACCATTGGGTTGTTCCCCATTCCTATTAATCCCATCATCTCAACGTGAGCAGGAACAGAAGATGATCCAGCAAACTGAGCATCGGAATGCATACGACCCATTGTATCGGTCATACCATAAGAAGCAGGACCAGCACCCATATTATCAGGATGTAATGTACGACCTGTACCACCACCGGAAGCAACAGAAAAATATTTCTTACCTTGTTCAATACATTCTTTTTTGTATGTACCAGCAACAGGATGTTGAAAGCGTGTAGGATTTGTTGAATTTCCTGTTATTGAAACATCAACACCTTCGCTATGCAAAATAGCAACACCTTCGCGAACATCATCAGCACCATAGCAATTTACTTTAGCTTTGTCACCAACTGAATAAGCAATACGTGAAACTTCTTTTAGCTCACCAGTTGCATAATCAAATTGAGTTTGAACATAGGTAAAGCCATTGATACGTGAAATAATTTTAGCTGCATCTTTGCCTAAACCATTTAATATAACTCGCAAAGGTTCTGTACGCACGCGGTTTGCTGATTTAGCAATACCAATGGCTCCTTCAGCAGCGGCAAATGATTCATGACCGGCTAAAAAAGCAAAGCATTTAGTTTCTTCGCGAAGTAACATAGCAGCAAGATTACCATGTCCAATACCAACCTTACGATCGTCAGCTACTGAACCCGGAATACAAAAAGCTTGAAGACCTTCGCCCAAGGTAGCAGCAATATCAGCAGCTTTTGTTTGTCCCTTTTTAATTGCAATAGCAGCGCCTACAATGTAAGCCCACATAGCATTTTCAAAAGCGATAGGTTGAATGTCTTTTACTATTTTATAAACATCTACCCCTTTGGTATCACATATTTTTTTGGCTTCTTCAATAGAAGAAATACCGTGCGAATTAAGTACACCATTAATTTTACTTATTCGTCTATCGTAACTTTCAAATAATTTCATTGTATATTCCTCCTATTCTTTACGTGGGTCAATAATTTTCACTGCATCTTCAATACGGCCATATTTGCCAGAAGCCTTTTTTAATGCTTCATTAGCGTCGGTACCGGTTTTAATCATATCCATCATACGGCCAAGGCTAACGAATTCGTAACCGATAATTTCATTTCCCGCATCGAGCCCAATTTTGGTAATATAACCCTCAGCCATTTCAAGGTAGCGAGGACCTTTTGCAACCGTACCATATAAAGTACCAGTAACGCCGCGTAAGCCTTTACCTAAATCTTCAAGACCAGCACCAATTGGTAAACCACCTTCAGAAAATGCGGTTTGCGTACGTCCATAAACGATTTGCAAAAACAACTCGCGCATAGCCACATTTATAGCATCACAAACCAAATCGGTATTTAATGCTTCTAAAATTGTTTTGCCAGGTAAAATTTCAGATGCCATTGCTGCAGAATGGGTCATACCCGTGCAACCTATGGTTTCAATCAAAGCTTCCTGAATAATGCCTTCTTTAACATTAAGGGTAAGTTTGCAAGCGCCTTGTTGAGGGGCACACCATCCTACTCCATGTGTTAAACCAGAAATGTCTTTTACTTCTTTTGCCTTAACCCACCGACCCTCTTCAGGTATCGGAGCAGGTCCATGATTTGCCCCTTGTGCAACACAAATCATACTTTCTACTTCGTGTGTAAAACTCATATTAATTATTTTTTTTGTTTTGAATTAAATATGGGCAAATATAAATATTCCTTAAATAAAAAAACAATTTATACTAGCGGAATATTAATAGATTATTTTATATATAATTATGTATATTAGATACTTATGATTTATTGTCTTTTTTATTTATACCATAAACCCCTTGTTTTTGAGCGATCTTCGTTTTTCAATCTTTAATGTCTTTAAATTGGTGCAATTTTAATCTCAATATTTGTATTATTTATTGACAATTGGCCGTTTTATTGGCTTCGAAAGATTTAGTGTTTATTTAGCTATTGTACATTCAGGGCAAGGTTATATTATATTGGGTGTGATTTTGAGTTAATTTCTGAATGGCATTAAAAAAAGATTGATTTCTTGAAAATAAAAAACCTCCAGTTTTTGCTGGAGGTTTTTTTATTTAGGATTGTTTATCGTTTATTTTACGATTAGCTTTTTGGTTATACTTTCGGTATTTGTAATCATTTTTATGTAATAACTACCGGCGCTAAGTTCTTTTAAATTGTAAATTAAACTATGCGACCCTATTTGTTTTTTGGTATTAACCATAACAGCCAATTTAGTTCCCTCAACAGAGTAAAGAGTAATATTAACGGCACTTTCACTTATTAAGCTGTAATCAATGGTTGTATAATCATCCGCAGGATTTGGATAACATGCCAAAGTAGATTGAGCTATTTGTATCTCTGTTACATCACTTGAGCCGCCAACTTTAACGGTATTACATTGAGTATCTTCTTCACCTGTTATAGGATCAGAAATAGTGAGACAAACAGTATAGGTGCCAGGATTTGCATACACGTGACGTGGGTTAAGTGATGTTGAATCAACAGCAGAGTTATCACCAAAAGACCATTTCAACTTAGCGGCATCACCGTGTGATATACCAACAAAGTCAACAGGATAACCAGATGCTTTATGATTGCTAACGGAATCAACATAAGCGAAATTCCCTTTCAACGTATTAGAATCACCTACGTTAATGAGTTTGTATGTTGTACTTTGGCAATTGGTGTTTGTGTTTGTTGTTGTTAGTTGCGCAATATAGAAATTGCGTGTTGCATAGGTATGCTGAACATCACTTGTGCTAGCACTATCTCCATCGCCAAAGTACCATTTCCATGTGTTGGGTTTACCTGTAGAAAGATCTGAGAATTGAACTTTTTTAGTAATACTATCAACGATAAAGGCAAAATCACTTATGCAATTATCAGCGGTAACAGATGATACGTTAATAGTTTTACATGTAATATTCTGAATGTTGCTTGCATTTTTAACCAATAAACAAACCTCATAAATACCTGTTTTTTTATAATCGTGTGATGGGTTTTTTGCAGTTACATTGGCCGTATTATCGCCAAAGTTCCATATATAACTTAAGCCTGTACCCTCTGATTTATCGGTAAATTTAACGTTTTTAAAGTTTACTATGTAAACAAAATTGGCTTCACAATCATTGGCCATGCTGCTTATCAAAACATTTTCTTCATAATAATCCATACAAGCATTTACGCTATTATAGGTGTATAATGCCACAGTGTAATACCCTGGATTTGTGAATTTGTGTTTTGGTTGCAAATCGGTTGAGTAAGAACCATCGCCAAATGTCCAATAAAGACTGGTCGATGCGCCTATGCTCTTATTGCTAAAATATGCTGTATTGTCTTTTGTATCTACATAAGTGCTAAAATTGGCACTACATTCAATGATGCCTATTTGAATATATTTTTCAGTATAGTCAACACAAAGACCCGTATTGTCAATAATAGTTAAGCCTACATAATAGCGTCCAGCAGCATCAAAAGTATGTGTTGGGTTGGTGTTTAATTCATAAGAGCCATCATCAAACATCCAGAAAGAATTGGCAAGTGTGCCTTTTGATTTGTTTGTTAATGTTACTGTGTTCGTAGCGGCATTTACATTATAATCAAAATCAGCTTTACAATCGGCAGTACCCACTTGAATAAAGGCAGCATCATAATCGGCACAGCCATTTAAAGTGTCGCGAACGGCAAGACTTACTAAATAGAAACCAGCAGTTGTATAGGTTTTGCTATCATTTTTATTGGAGCTGGTGGTTCCGTCTCCTAAATTCCAGAACCAAGAATTAACACCACCAGTTGATTTATCTGTTAAAGTAAGTTTTTTTGAAACAGGATCAATAAAATAGGCAAATGAAGCATTTATATCGCAGGAGCTACCAATACGTAATTCTTTACAAGATTGTGCCGTGGTTCCTGTTACACTATCAAAAATATATAGGCAAACATTAAAATAACCTGGATAGGCGTAGGTATGTTGTCCGGTGTTGCCCGTTCCATATTCGCCATCACCATAAGTCCAATAGGCAGTACTAACTGTACCTGCAGATTTACTTGATAGATTAATTGTTTTACTCGTTTGATTTATAGTAAATGTAAAGTCAGCAGTTGCAGGTAAAACCATTAAAGAATCATTACCAGTACCTATTGCTATCTCATCATTCATATAACTTACGCAGCCAGAAATAGTATCCCAAATGCTGAGATAAACATTGTATAAACCACTGGCGTTATAAGTATATTTTGGGTTTTTAACACTATTTGAGTTACTATAGCTAAAGTCGCCAAAATCCCAGAAATATTTTAAAGCGCTTCCATTCGATTCGTTAATGAAACTAACAGTTGAGTTGTTTTTAATTGTACGGAATTTTGCATTACAGTTTGTTGTGCTATCACCTACAATATACACTTCATCATAGAAGTAGTTTTGACATCCTGTTACAGTATCATACACATTGAGGCTAACATAGTAATAGCCAGGAAGTGTATAGGTGTGTTTACCGTTTGCACTATAATCATAGGTTCCATCGCCATAGCTCCATGTGTAGGAATAATTTAAGCTGATGTTATTATTTGTTAAGTTTACTTGATTCCCAATTATATTTTTATTGAAAGTCACATTACAAATTTTTGAAGTATCGCTCTTCATGTTTATCGCTATTGTTTTAATATAATTATCATAGCAGTAGTTTAAGGTGTCATATATGTATAAGGAGATGCTATAATACCCGTTTTGTGCATAAACATATTTTGGATTTTCTTTTGTTGAGCTAATGCCTGTGCCAAAATCAAAGTAATACGTTAGATTACTACCGATAGAGCTATTGATGATTTGTATTAAGGAGTCGATTTGATTGATGTTGAATTCTGCATTACAAATTATGCTCGATGTATCGTTAAGAACATTAACATAAATAGATTTTTGTGTAGTGCTAGAGCAATCGGTTATGGTATCCCATACAGTAAGATATACATCATAAAAACCATCTTTTGTGTACTTATGATGAGATACAGAATCCTCTGAATAACTACCATCACCAAACGACCAATATATTTTGTGATAATTGCTGCTCATATTGTTTAGTGGCACCAAAGTTGAATCGCCATCAAAAAATTGTGTAGTAGTACTAAAAATGGCTTTTGTAGTACATGTATCAGTACCCATATGTAATTCGTGGCTAAAAAATAAATGGCAACCTGAGCTTAATGTAGCAATAGCTGAATAATAACCGGGGCCAAGGTTTTCAATTTTATTGCTAGTAGCTCCTGTACTCCAAAGGTAAGAAACGACTGTACTTGTATCATTCATTACCGTATCAGGCAATTGTATCATACCATTTGCAGTACTATTTGATGGATCAATATATTGTACAGAAATATAGTTGAAATAGTCAGTTGTGCAAGCCGTTTCTTTTACTAGTACCATGCCAGATCTGTTGCAACCATCAGAATTTGTGACGGTGTAATTATATTCACCAAATGCTAAGTTCTTAATAGTATCGGTTGTTGCGCCATTGCTCCACATATAATTTACAGTAGATTTAGCCATGGAATTCATAATAGTTAAGTAGGCCATTCCATCGCTTACACCAGGCGCAGAAGCATCAATGCTATATTGATACACATTAAATAGATTACAATATTTTTTAGGGTCAATGCTCACTTCAGCTGATATAGTATCTTTACAACCAACAGAGTCGGTAACTATAAGATTGTATAAACCTGCACCAAGTGAATCAATAGAGGTATTCGGATCATTTTTAATAACAGTATTGGTATTTACTTTTATTGTAAAAGGCGTTACCCCATCGGATATACTAAGCATTATTGATCCATCTTGTTTTGATGCATTGCCCGTTGGGTAGCCATAAGCGTATACAGACATAACACATGGCATTGTAGAATCTACTGTGTATGTTTCTTTCTGTGCGCAACCTGTGCTATCTTGAATGGCTACAGAATAGTTGCCTGGTGATAAATTAAAACGCAAATTAGTGATATTATTTGAATCATCGAGCCAAGTGTAAGTGTAGGGTATTGTGCCGCTAGTAACATTCGTTATTTCTATGCTACCCGATGTATCTGATGGAGATGTAGCTCCCGTAATATTTTTTGCGACTATAAAGCCGCAACCATTTGCTGAATAAACAAAAACAGTAGCATAGGCTGTAGTTGCCATATCGGCAACTGTTACATAATAGGCACCTGCATGTAGTGCATTTAAGTTTTGGGTTGTTGCCCCATTACTCCAACTATAGGTATAGGGGGTAGTGCCACCAGTTACTACTAGGCTTATACTTCCGGTGACTGAGTTTTTATCAGTAGCATCGGTTACTGTTGGCGTGATGGTTAATTGTGCTTGAGCAGAAAAAAAGCATGCCATCATAAAAAGAATGCTTAACACGTTACGACGTGTATTGGTAAAAAAGTTGTTCATGATATTCTGTTTTTAGTTTTTATCAATGTGAAATATACCCCTTTTTAAGCTATGAATCAAATTTTTTTAAAGAATTTTAAAAAGTATTTAAATTCAGCTTAAGATGTAATATGCTATATCATAAATATTTAATAATATCAAATATTTATTAATATCAAATTTTAAAGGCTAAAAGTTTATCAATCTGTTAAATACAGTTTAATGATAATTATCATAGTTCTCTTTAATATTTAATAAAATATTTCAGTTCATCGATTTTATGCATTCGCCGAGATGAAAACAGAGCAGAAACACCACAAAGGGCGACTCCACTGCGTTCAATTTTAAATTATAAAAGCGTTTTAATGTATTTTTTTGGTTTTCTGCCTCGGATAATAGCCAGTGTTTTGCCTTCAATTAATTTTTTCTGCCACCACGCATACCTTTTTAAAATGTTCAACACCACCATTGGGTTCAAACATTTCAATATATATAATATAAATTCCAATTGCTGCTTTTGTTCCATTGTCTGTAACGCCATCCCATGAAAAAGAGCCTTCATTACTTAGTAACTCATTATTTTTAAGCAAACGAACACGACGCCCAGCAGCATCAAATATTGCAGCTGTTGCGGTATATCCGGTTTTATTGAGTTTATATGCTATGTTCAGTTGATCGTGATATCCATCGTTATCGGGAGAGAATAATTCAGGATCAATAATTATTTTGTCAGTAGCTGTTAAAACATCTGTATATTGAGAATTTTTGTAACCAGGCGTAGCAAATCCAACATCCTCAGCAGCCGAATGCCAATTACTTAGGTCGTTTGACGGCCGTTCTGGGTTAATACGTTCTAATGATACTCCTTCTTTATTTTGTAAGAAAGCATAATGCATGCTTTCGGTATATGCTATTTCATCAATACATTTTTGCGATTTGTTTATGAGATAAATATGCCCGGCATCATTGTTCATACTAGGAAGCGCAGAAGTTTCGATAACAGCCTCTTCATTTGCACAAAAATAATTCAAAAGCAATGCATCACGTTTTGTAGTGATGGCTAAATAATCGCCGGGGAAAAGTAATATGCCCGTTTCTGTTAAATGCTTAACAGGATTGTATATGCCCGTTTTTTTGTCCCATTCAGCCAAACGTAAATCGGATGTGCTAATAACTTTTTTACTTCTGTTATACAATTCTATCATATCGGAACAGCAAAGATATGGGTTAAATAAAACTTCATTAATAACCAAATCGAGACTATCAGGATCATCTGCAATGGCAAATGAATTAATATCTTCAGAACTCATGCAATTTGAGGCACAGTCGCAAATATTTTCTGACGACAATGTATATTGTGTATTTTTATCAAGAGCCAAATCTAAATTAAGTAGTATGCAATTTTGCAAAAGACTATCAGCTACGGCTGATGTACAGCGAATAGAACCCGGCTGAACCAAATAATTTGATGAATTAAATAAAATTGTTTTGCTAATATATTCACTAAAAGATACGCGTATGGTATTTGAGTTCAATACTTCTAATCCAGTAATACGCGGAATACTCTTATCGGGATTGCTTGTATATACAGAATTTTGTTGTCCGGGGGAGCCCCCTTTTACATCTTTTGATACAGCCCAATTGCCTAATCCGACACATGCGTTTGATGGATCAATTTGTTCAAGTGACCAACCCCCGCCTGCTTTTGTAGCGTTAGCATACCAGTCGTCATCATATTGGACAAAAGATATTAATTGATTTTTGTTATCATACAGCTCTATTAAATTGCCTGAATTTGTTAAAGTGGTAGAACTTGTAAAAATGCCGTCGGTTTGGGCAAAGGGAGATAACAAGGGAGCAGATTCATCTTCACATATTAATAAAAAACTATTTGCTAATAAAGTTTTTGAAGATATATTTTTAGATGTACTACCAACTTTAATTTTCCAACCAGAAAGTGAAATATTGAAAGAACTTCTATTATAAATCTCAATATATTCTACTGCGGGAAGGCTCACGGCAGGATCAGGGTCAGCCATTATTTCATTTATTACAATGTCGAGAAAGGAGGGTTTAAAATATGTAAATATTTTGTTGTGAGAACCAATACAATTTCCCTCAACATCACAAATATTACTTAGAACAAACGTAAATGGATTACGCAAGGGCAAAGCATCATCAAAATAAACAATAACAGAACGATGATTCGCATCAATAATTAGTGTGTCAACATTTATCGTATTATTATTGATGACATAATGCAATTTATTTGAAAGGCTCTCATGAGAACATGTTTCGTTAAATTCAATTTTTATACTGCTATCGCTGTAAATACTGCAATTAGTAATGTTTGGAGCAAGTGTATCTGAATAACTACTACCATTAATTAAAATATCATCAAAACGAAAATGGTTGGAACGAGTTTTTGAAAAAACGCTGGTTAAACCAAAATATTTTGTTTTGTCGTATAGTGTATCTTTGCAGGTTCCTTCAGATATAAAATTACCACTACAAGTTGTATCGCTGAATAGTTGCCAATTACCAAATGCATCACGCGTTAATTTTATATTTGCTTTTACAACAGAAGTATTGAAAATTCCATCACGGCCATCAATAATTTTTACAGAACTATATCCATTGCAGCGGTAAAGGCTAAGTTCATCCTCTGTTCCGCCCGCTTTAATATGATAGCCTTTAGGGGAATATTTCATGTCAGACAATTCGCTAACGACATTAATGCGAATATAATTACTTGATGAGGGGTTAAAATCCATTTCGATATGTATTTGCCACTCGGCATTATTAATTCCCGAACTCAAGGAGCTTAAATATGCGGTATCATTTAGTGGTATTGCTTTAAGTTGTAATGACGCGTCACTATTTACAATATATTTTGCAGTGTCACCATACCACTTAGGTTGGGAATTAAAATTGGCATCACTAAAGCTTTCAGATAACTGTGCACTTACATTCGTTATAAAGGTGAACGTAAAAAGGGCGTACAATACTCGTTTCATGATATTAGGGCGTAATTGTTGATATTAAGGTTGTTACATTTCACAAAAATAAATATCTTTGGATGATTTGCAAATTTATTTTATGCTATATATCATAATTTTTGAATTTGTGAAATTCAAATCCATTTAATTATTATGACCCTATTATCTGATTTATTTAATTTACTTTTTCCTCGACTTTGTCCGGTTTGTCAAACAAATTTAGCGCAAAGTGAAAAAGTAATATGTTTAAAATGCTTATATGATATGCCTCGCACAGCATATCATAAGAAAATAAATAACCCTATTGAGGAAATGTTTATAGGTAGAACAAAGATAGATTTTGCTACTGCCCATTTTTTTTTTAATGCAGGAAGTCCTTATACAAACCTTATACATCATATAAAATATAAGGGGAACAAAATGCTTGGTTATGAGCTTGGACGAATTGTGGGTTATGACTTACGTGATAGCTCCTTAACAATGCCAGATGTAATAATACCAGTACCCTTGCATAAAAAACGGCAACGTGAGCGAGGATATAATCAAGCAAAAGTTATAGCAGAAGGACTTTCAGCAGTAACAAATATACCAATAAATGAAGATTGCCTTGTTCGAATACACTATTCAAAAACACAAACCAATAAATCAAAATATCAACGATGGAGCAACGTACACGATATTTTTGCTTTAAGCAGTATGCATAATCTAGAAAATAAGCATTTATTGCTTGTTGATGATGTTATTACAACAGGTTCAACGCTAGAGGCATGTGCTATTCAACTGGAGAAAATACCGGGTGTTCGAATTAGTATATCCACTTTAGGAGTAGCTCCATCGAGATAGTTTTTAAATATAGAAAGATAACTTTTAACAAGAACTACTTTCAGAACTTCTTCGACAAACAAAACAAAAAAGTATAAGCAAAAATTGTTTAGAATTTTGACTTAGTTGAAGACTTGCAAAGAGTTCCAGAAACATATCTTAAACACATTGAGTATACGGAAGGACTTTAAGAAATCAGAGTTCAGTTAGGGAACGACATTTTTAGAATTTTCTATTTTTTTGACTAAGGACCATTAGTTGTTTTAGCAAACAGATTTCAAAAGAAAACACCAAAGAAAGAAATGGCACTTAAAATAAAAGCAGAATATGAAAACGAAAAATATGTATTTAATGACTCTTGACGAATTCAAAGAAAAAAACTACGGCAAACGAGGGACAAAAGAACGTGTTGAACTTGAAACAGGTTATGAAGAATTCAAAATTGGCGCGTTGATTCATGATACTCGTATAGAACTTGGAATGACACAAGAACAACTTGCAGAAAAAGTTGGGACAACAAAATCTTACATTTCAAAAATTGAGAACAACATTAAAGAAGCACGTATTTCGACACTTCAAAAAATCATTGAACTTGGTTTTGGTGGACGACTTGAGCTTAGCATAAAAATCTAAAGAACAAGTTGACCGAAAGAAAAAACCAGCACACTTAGCAGCTACTCCCAAGGCAAGTTTTCGTATTCCAAAGACAGTTTTTGGTTAATTGAATTTTAGTTTTTCTCCGCTGCTGCGGATTAATTTTTGCGGTAAAAGTCTCGCCCTTCGGGTAGCTGCAATCCGTTTGATGCAATGCAATAAAACCCTACACAATTGACATTTACTCGTTGATTTTAAGTAAATTTGATAGATGATAAGAAAGCACAACATATTGACATAGTGATTGATAAACTAACCAAATCTATTGAGAATGTAATAACTGGAGATAGTTTTAAGACAAATGTTTCCTTGATAGAAAACAATGATTTAAAAAAAATTACCAAAAAGGATGTTTGGTAATTTGATTGGAAACATGAGTACAAACAGCCTGACCGAGATGTCTATAAATTAACGATTGAAGGCAATTCGGATGTAATTCAAGGATTAGTTAGTATTACCGAACATGAAGATCATATTTATATGCATTTGTTTGTCGAATTTCATTTCATCGCGGATTTCGATGGATATATGTCCTTCACATCAAAAACCAAGTTGATTGAACATTATAAAAGAACTCCTGGAGCAATTAATGTTGGTTAACATTTGATGGTTATCAATACTGAATCTGCATTAAAGCTAATAGATAAATATTTTAAAATATAAACAGTATGGGCATAATTAAAGAACCTTTAGATTTTGATTTCTTTGTTGATCCAAGACCATTGACAGAGAAAGAGAAATAAATGATAAGCAATTTCATTAGAGCTGACAAAGAAAAAAGGAAGATAAAAAAAACTCTAAAAAGAGCACATACAGCCAACATGCGGTATAGTTAATTGCCGTTGCAGTTGGTATTCAAACGTCCTTGCTACTATCTAAAATTTATGTAAATGACAGGAATCGAAGATCAACGGAGTTAAATAGCCCGCAAACGGCAAATTTCATACCGCCAACCAATAATACTATAAATGCTAGGTCTGCAATGTTAGTGGAATACATTAGAATTCTCGCATAATATTTTCTCCAAATGTACTGATATAATAATTCTCTAGTTTGCATTTAAGTATTAACTCATCTATACTTGAAACTTTGGCGCACAGTTTGTTTTCGATGAATTCAAGAATTTTTCGTTCTTCCGATTTTGGATTTAGTATAATTTTATTGAAGAATGTTTTTAGTACATCATAACGTGTTTTGTGTTTTTCTAAAAAAGAATTGTAGCTTTTTAGTGTAATTTGCAAATGATTGAAACGCTTAGCAGCATTGTTTAAAATTGCTTGAGGTAATACATCAATTTGTAGGCCACGCATAAAATATATTTCGGAATATCGTAAAATACCAATGTGGCTAAAAGCATCTAAATTATCGGCAATATTTAAAAGTGTTTGTAAATTTTGAAGACTATTAACAGAATCTTCATATTCTTCATATTCTTTGTCATCATGATGTTCAATTGCATTAAGAATAGTTTCGAGGCCTATTGGGATTAGCTGCTTAACGTTAAAGAAACGTTCACAAATAGTACGGCTAAAAATACCGTGCTTCTTACTTTTTGAAATGCTTAGGCCAGTATCATGAAACATTGATGCAATAAGCAATTGCTCAGCACTAAATGTGTTAGGCTGAACTAGTCTAAGAAGCTCTTTAGCATGGCTCCAAGTTCTTAAATGATGTGAAGTATCATGCGAAATAATTTTATGCTCTTGAAATAATTCAAGACAATAGCTATGAGTAATATCTAGCCATTGACTTTCAGCTTTGCTTATTTCTTTCTCAATACGATCTATTTCACTTTTCACGTTCATTTATACATAACTAAGCTGAATCATATTCGTTTGCCCTTTTTTATTAAAGGGTGCGCTTCCTACATGTACAATAATATCATCATCTTTAATAAATTTAGTTTTTTTCATAAATGAAATTGAATGATCAATTGCTTTTTCGATATGATCGTTAGTATCCATATAGAAGGCTCTAACACCCCATAATAAAGATAGTTTACGTAATATGTTTTTATTATTTGTAAAGGCATAAATAGGAGCCGAAGGTCTATGGCTGGAGATGCGAAAAGCGGTGTAACCCGAGTGAGTAAATACTACAATGGCAGAAGCCTTTGTTTGATTTGCTAATACACTGGCATTATTACATAAACTATCAGGCACAAAAGTTCTGTTAAATTCGTCAGGTGCATGTTGGCGATTAAAACAGTATCCATTTTTTTCAGTATAGTCAATAATTTGCTGCATACATTGTATGACGTGTATTGGGTATTTACCAACAGATGTTTCAGCACTTAGCATAACGGCATCAGCACCATCGAGTACGGCGTTTGCCACATCATTTACTTCGGCGCGTGTTGGGCTATAACTAGTGATCATACTTTCCATCATTTGTGTTGCCACAATAACGGGTTTACCCATAGCAATACATCGTTTAATGATGTCTTTTTGAATGAGAGGTACACGGTCGAAAGGCACTTCAACGCCGAGGTCTCCGCGTGCTACCATAATAGCATTTGTAGCATCAATTATTTCGTCAATTTCTAATAATGCTTCTGGTTTTTCAATTTTGGCAATGATTCCTGCATTTTTCTTTTTCTTTCGAATTAAATTTTTAAGTTCAATAATATCTGATGCATTTCGAACAAATGATAGGGCAATCCAATCGACATTATGCTCGAGCGCAAATTCAGCATCGGCTATATCTTTAGGAGTCATGCAGGGTTGCGAAATTTTGGTATCAGGTAAATTTACGCCCTTTTTAGAAGATAATACACCACTGGTTAAAACACGTGCTGCAACTGTATTTTTTTTATTTGTTTTAGTAACTTCAAAACGAAGCTTACCATCATCAACCATTATTGTTTCGCCCACTTTAACATCATTAGGGAATTCGGGGTAACTCATATATAGTTTTTTTGCATTACCTACGAAGGGTTTGCTACAAATAAATTCCACAATTTCACCTTCAACTAAATCCACATGATTATTCTCAACTTCGCCAATTCGAAGCTTTGGACCTTGTAAATCTGCAATTATAGCTACATTGCTTCCCAATTCTTCGTTGAGTTCCCAAATTAATTGCATTGATTTATAATGATCCTCGTACGAGCCATGAGAAAAATTTAGACGGCAGAGATCAACCCCTTCAATAAATAGTTTACGCAACACATCCTTTGAGGTACATGCAGGACCCATGGTTGCAATGATTTTTGTTTGCGATGGTTTTTTAATGCAGATTTGTTTTTTCATACGAGCTATTATTAGATTTTCAGTTTTTTCGTTTATCAACTTGAAAAGCGTTTACAAGAATGTCGTCAAGATATTTTAGGAATAATGTAATCGCTTGTCTTTTCTCATCTGTAAGATTAAAAGAGATATTTTTTGTGAGGTATTCTTCAATATCTTTTATTGCTAAATGATTTTCGTTTCGTTCTGAAATGATAGATGGAATGCGTTGCACGCCATCATTTAAGGCCATGTCAAATTGTTTTATAAAATTCAAATCCACATTTTTATTAGCCACCCAAACGGCAAAAACAAAAGGGAGGCCAGTCATTAATTTCCATTCATTTGCCAAATCAAATTGAAAAGGGAACTGACCCTCCACTTGAAAAACTTTATCGCCAATAAGTACAGCAGCGTCATCGTCATTCATTTTTAAGGGATCAAAATGATCAGCAGCTAAATGCCATTCAGGATTTATTTGCCAATAGTATTTTGCTAGTATTCGGGCAAGCATTACTGAGGTGCGAGAATGATTGTCGAGAAATATACGTTTTATATTTTTAGGTGTAACTTTTGAAATAAGTACTACTGTTCGTGCAGGACCATCAGCGCTTATGCAAAAATTAGTGACTATTTCGCAGAAGGGTAATTTCGGGAGAACGGCAATTGGTACAATCCCAAGATCCGCTTTATCGTGTATGAGCTTCTCAGCACATTGATCAGGAGTATCAAGAGAGAGCGTAATTTCAGACATTAAATCAGAATGAAGTATTCCTTCCACAAAAGGAATACTATTTACAAATGATATACATGAAACACGTTTTTTCAATATTTTAGTTCTAATTATTAAGAGTTATAGAATAAATCAAAAATAGCAAATGTTTTGCACTTATACTATTAAATTATAAAAAGGCAATAAACAATCTATACGTCTTTATTTGCAGTTCATTAGTCATATTGTTCTTCGCTAAAAAATGCAGGATATTCAAATTGCTTTATCAATCATAAAAATTCGCTATCTTTGACTATAACAGCTTTATGAAAAACAACTTTGTTATATTGTTTTTATTGATTGTCAATGTGTTCTCCTATGGGCAGGCGGTTTTTGTACATCCATCAAATACGGCTATTTATAGCTTTTTAGATGAATTGGCCAATGATGGCTATATTGAGATTAATGAATCGGTGAAGCCCTACACACGAATATTTATTCTGGAAAAACTAAAGGAGGCAAGTGTACAGAACGATCAGTTAAATCAAAGACAAAAGCAAGAATTGGTATTTTATTTAAATACTTTTTCTTTTGATGCGGCAGGAGATTCAAATAATTTCATGACGGATCGAGCTATGTTGTTTCATTCAGCACCGCATTCTGCTGGAACTTTACAACGCTTAGGCTATTTTTATAAAGACACATTATTTCATTTTTCTATTAGACCAATTTGGGGTATTCGTTATTCTGCTAAAGAAAAAGGAACGATGAGACATAGATGGGGAGGTGCGGAAGTATTTGCTACTATTGGCAAGCACTGGGGTATATATGCAAGTTATAGGGATAATAACCAAACAGAAATGTTGGCAAAACCGAGCTACTTTACACTCAGCGAGGGGGGTAATTACAAGGCGTATAATGATGGCAAAGGAGGCGATTATAGTGAGATGCGTGGTGGTATTAGCTATGCTTGGAATTGGGGTAACTTGGCTTTTGTAAAAGATCAGCCACAATGGGGAATGAATTATCATGGGAGTAATATTTTATCAGGCAAATCGCCTTCTTTTGCAATGTTGCAGTTAAGTCTTTATCCTGCTAAATGGATTGATTTCAGATATTTTCATACTTGGTTGATTTCTGAGGTTATTGATAGTTCACAATCTTATGTAACACCACTTGGTAATAAGCGAACGATATTCAGACCAAAATATATGGCCGCAAATATTTTTCGTTTTAGATTGATAAAAGGTCTTAGCTTAATGGCTGGAAACTCCATAGTATATAGTGATGTTGGCGTAAATCCAGCATACTTACTCCCATTTATGTTTTATAAATCAATTGACCATACTGTTAATCATGGTATCGATAATCAGAATTCGCAATTCTTTTTGGGCTTAAGTGTACGAAGTATAAAACATCTTCATCTGTACACAACACTTTATATAGATGAGTTTAAGATGGAACGAATTTCTTCAGATACATTACGAAATTTTTGGTCGTGGAAGTATGGTGTAGCCATTTCAAACTGGCCAATAAAGAATATCAGCCTAGTATATGAGCATACGAGAAGTATGCCAATAACGTATAAACACAGAATACCGTCACTTACTTATGAAACTAATAGACAAAATTTAGGACATTACCTTCGCGATAATTCCAACGAAGAATATTTTAATATTAGTTGGAAACCTCTTTCTCGTATTCGATTAAATGCTTCCTATTGTTATGCAGTACATGGTAATGAATATGATTATATACAAGATAAAACTTTAGTTTCACATCCATTTATAGGCACTAAAACATGGTCGTCTGAATTAATAAGTGGAAGTGTTTCGTATGAGTTTTTATTTAATGCTTATCTCTATGCTGAATTGAGTAAAAATGCTGTTCATGGTTTTGATGCCGATGGAAAAACGGCTGCGTATTACATGAATTTGTATGGTCCCGAATTTTATCAGGGTGATAATTATTTTTTGACACTTGGGTTTAATATTGGATTTTGATGGAGTTGAAGGGATGATACGCCGTGGTGGAGGAATACCTGTAGCAAGGGCAGGAAAATGAACATACGATTTTTAGAATTTCATATTTAATAATGATGCGAATAATTTTATTATATATTTTATTAATATCACGATATAAAGATGTTTTTTCGCAAGACATTATTTCCGCAATAGAGCGCAATACAGAGCCAATAAACTATCGTGCTGTATCACTAGATTTATATACGCATAAAAGATATTTTGAGGCAATACCCTATCTAGAATCAACCCTAGCCGAGCAATCATTCAATGATACTATTCGGTATTATTTGGCAAATTGCTATCGTTTAACACGTCAATATGCAAAGGCAGAATTGCATTATTCATTCTTAAGTCAGCAAAAAAAGCTAGTTGCGCCAGATATCTTTTATTGGTATGCCATGATGCAAAAAGCCAATGAGAATTATTTTGATGCACAGCAATCATTTAATAATTCGCGTTTTGATAAAGCACTGCCTAAAGAAATGATGAACGAGGCGCAAAAGCAAATGGACGATTGTATGTCAGCGAATGTTAGAAAAGAGGAAGCTACTATTTTTTTAGTGGAGCCAGCAGGAAATATAATTAACCGATTGTATTCTAATTATGCTGCCATCATTCAAAATGATAGTTTGTATTTAACGGGTACCCATGTGATAAACAAAAATCTGACTGTTTATATGCCTAATACTAAGGGCAAATATTCTTATCAATTACTCGACCGTATACATGTTGCTTCTAAAACAGCTTCTGGAAATTGGAAAAAACGTGAAGCTATATTTGGGTTTCAGTCGAATGAGCAATATAATTATTTATCTCCTTCATTATCCCCTGATGGGCGAACGATGATTTTTACATTTTGCAAACAAGATTCAGCTGCACATTGCGATATTGCTATGAGTCGTAAAACCCCCAAAGGTTGGGGTGAACCAATTGTTTTAAAGGGAGCAATAAATGATTCTATTTATTCAACAAAAGATGCACAATTACTTTTTGAAAAAGATCAAATGATACTAGTATTCTCGGCAATACGAAAAAATGGAATGGGGGCTTATGATTTATATTATTGCTATCCGGATGCCAATATGAAATGTAGTGAGATAAAAATGATTCGTGAATTATCCAGCTCACAGAATGATATTTCGCCATGGTATGATGAGCAACAAAATAAATTATACTTTAGCACAACGGCACATCAGTCGTTTGGGGGTTATGATATATTCTCTGCTGAAGGTTTTTTTGAAAAGGGATTTGGACTTATTTCTTATCTGCCATACCCTATTAATTGCGGTGCCGATGATTATTATTACCGAAATATATTAGAAGGTTCAAGCGTTGGGCTTTTTAGTTCAAATAGAATGAATACGAAAACCATGAATCGCTCTACCTGTTGTGACAATATTTATTTTGTTAATCCTATTATTAAACCATCGGAAACCCAATTAATAGTTGAGGGTAGAGTAGCCAATGATCATGGTGATTCAGCTGTACAAGCGCGAATTACACTGATTGACCCTTTTTCAAATAGAGCTATTGATTCGGGCTTTACAAACGATAATGGTTATTTTAGAATAGTTACCAATAAAAAGGAAACCTATATTTTAAATATTTCAGCCGTGGGTAATATGTACTACTCAGGTGAAGTAAGTTCCATACGAGAAAATAGCAAAGAAATTTCGATTTCTGAAACTTTTGTATTACAATCTATTGAAGTAGGTGTTAATGTTATTTTGAAGCAAATATATTTTGAAACAAATAGTTCAGAATTAAAAGAGGTATCAAATTTTGAGCTTGATAGACTTGTTCGATTCTTAAATGAAAATCGTCGCGTGCGTATTGAAATATCTGGTCATACTGATAATACGGGTCAAACCGATTATAATATGAAACTTTCAACTGAAAGAGCAAAAGGGGTATGCGATTATTTGATTGTACACGGCATAAACGAAACTCGTTTAAACCCTAAAGGTTTTGGTTCCGATAAACCAATTGCCGACAACAACACACGCGAGGGTCAGAAAGCAAACCGACGAGTGGAATTTAAGATTGTGCATAAGTAATGCCCTATTTTTTTATTGAGCTCAGAAATTTATCATTAATTGCAATTTAACATCTGTTCGTTTATTGCCATCTATTTCATTCATTGCTGAGCTAATGCTTGTGCGATTTGTATAATAGGTTCTTGAGATTTTAAACCACAGTTGACTTGACCTTTTTAATTTATATTGAAGCATTAAATATGCTCGTGTTCCCTTGTAGTAAAGAGCAGGAACAGCGAATTCATACAAAAGATCATCTTCGTAAACGTAAATTCGGGAGTTATAATCATCGGTATTAAAGATGGCATATCGGCAACGAATCATTAGTGGAAGTATATTTAGCGAATAGTCAATATCATTGTACATCATAAAGCCTTTATTTTTTTCACTCTCTTTTTCACAGTAACTTGATTCGATACGATTAGAAAGAGCAAACTCTTTGCTAAGTCGGTACGAAATATGAAAACGCACATACCTTACTGAGCTGTTTACTAGCTTGTTTATTTTGGAGTTTGATACGTCTGAATTCTCTTGTTTTGTTTTGGTTCTGTAACGAATATAAAGTTTTGTTTTATCAGAAGGAGAATATTGCAAACGGGCCATATACTCCGTTCCTATAGAAGGTGCATCAACATTGTATTTTAGCCATGGGAAATGGCAAAGATCTGCATACGCATTTAGGTTTAATGTTGGACTAATAATAATGTCAGAGCCAATAAAAAAACCATTTTCATTTCTGTTTTCAGAGCTTTCAGCAAAAGCATTTGAGTAAGGAGCAATATAGCCCGGGTGGTAATAGCGGTGTAGTAACGAAACTCCAGCATAAGAAGAAAGGCGCCATTGCATGCCATTAATAATTGCAGGATATCCATTATTAGTTAAAGCGCCCTCACCAAATAAGCTACAATTTTTAAGAACAAAATAATAATCAACTCCTGTATTCGATGTTGAATTGCCTTGCATGCGATATATATTGTATGGTAAATTAGGTGGTAATAGATGTGCACTATAATGAACAAAGGCATGGGTAATACCCAGTTTAAATTTTCTGTTTTTATAACTAAGATTAGCACCACTTACCTTTTCGTTTATAGCGTCTTCATCATTTAGTTGACTCATGGTTGCATGAATACCGCTAGTTAGAAATGATGAAACCAAAGTTGACGATTCATCATAATTCCTTGATACAATATTTGCATCAATATATTTTGAAGAATAAAAAACTGTTAATCGGGATTTTTTTAATTCAAAACTTGCAGCAGAGCCACGCATAAATCTGTTCTCATCAGTAGCGGTATAAGGTGTAATCCCTCTTTCATGACGACGAGTATTCATTGTCATATCCGATTTTCCATAAGCCATGCCCGACCATGCAACTAAACCTTGGCCAAACGATACATGGTAATCGCCCAAAGCAAAAGCTTGTAATATACCAGCGTCCTTAATATATAGATGACCAGAATAAAAATCGAAGCCCTTACTATTACTCCCTTTAAAAAAGTTCTCGCCCTCATCTTTTTCACCCGTTAAACCAAGAGATAATTGATCATAATAGGTATAACGATAACGAGCATATAGTTTAATAGGGCTACCTAAATATCCATAGTAATTTGGATTCTCATTTGTTCTCGGATCATTTTGCTTATAATATCCCGCTTGATCTTCTACTACTTCTTTTCCTCTAATAAGAAACATATTTTTACCTGTTGAGAAGGCCTCTTTTATTTTGAAATGCTGAAGATGAGTGCTTGGTTCAATACTTACGAAAGGCTTGATACTGTTAATGAGTGAAATATCAAATCCATATATAGCATCCAATTCATAAATAGAAAGCAGCTCACCCGATTTACTAATATAGTTAAAGAGATTTGCAATCATAAAATCATTAAGCACAAAGAGTTTTTGTAAATCCTCTTCTGTAGCTAAATTTAGATTAATTGGATGCCGCAAAAGATACTGTAAATCGTCATAAATGCTAACCACATTAATATCGCTTACTGAGTTCTCGGCAGCATATTCCAGAAGGTTTTGCAGGGGATCACTCGCTTCTTGTGCGTAGGTTGTTACAGAAAGAGTAAAAAACAGTGTTATGTATTGATAGAAGCGAATCATCTTTTATTAAAAAGATATACCAATGAAAAATTTGGACCGAGACCCAATTGACGATGTGTCATGAATGCCAAATCGAAAAAAATATTTTTAGTATGATAACCTACTCCTACTGCATATTCAGAAGGATCAGTAGCAATTCCTGCACGAAGAAAAAATACTTCGCGAAGGCATTGTTCAAAACCGATCATAAAGGTAGATTTGTTGTCAATATCGGTTAAACAATCAATACCAACAAAGGTGTTATTTGTAAAGTAGTAGCCAAGTGCGCTACGCATTATAGTAGGAATACGTTCATCGAATGTATTAGATACTTTTTGGTGATTGGGATTGAAAACATGAAATCCGATTCGCCATTTATTAGTAGGTTTAGCAAGTAATCCGCCTTCAACTGTAATCCGGCTGCGGTTGCCATAATTTTCAGCTATAAAGGTGTTGTGATAGTTTAATTGCACGGCAGCATTTAGTTTTTCACCAAATCGCATTGCATAGGCAATCGCTGTTTTCGATTCATGATATTTTGAATAACCGTAATATGAGTGTGAAATTGCCAGGCAAGATTTGCGAATAGGTATCGCTAAAGCTATAGCTTTTGTTGCTGTTTGCGAGATTCGGTATGAGTTTTGGTAAAGCACTCCAATTTGTAAATAATTCAAATTTGCTAGCGCTGCTTGGTTATAAAAACACGACCAAATAGTTGCTTGGGTTGAACCAGCACCAGCCATGCCAGCTGTTTTTCCATCTAAGGGAATATTGCTGAACGATGCAATTACACATAAGCAGTAGCAATTTGCACATAGAGCGAAAAAAAAGCTTCTTCTATACGTTCTATAATTCATTTTATTTAGGGTAAAAAAAAAGACCAGCATTACTGCTGGTCTTTAAATTATTTATTTTCACTTGATGGAGGTGGCGGATCATTACTGTATGCAATACCCTCCATAAAATATCCAGGCATTTCGCCATAACCGCCACGAGACTCTGATCGTGTAAGCAGAACTGCATTTGCACCCATCGTTTGTGCTTTCTTTTGTAGTTTTATTTGGGCACTTGATTTTGCAGCTTTAACATTTCGTGAGCTAGCATTTGATTCGCCTGAAACAGATCCTATTTTATACATTGATTCGACTAGGCTAACATCTTCAGTAACAAATATGGCCTCCCAGGTTAGCTCTTCAACCATGGCAAGAATAGGAGCGTTAAATACTTCTTTTTTACCTCCTGTATAATTAATTTTTTCGATGTTCTTTCTGCTAAGCTCAATTTGTTGAGTTGCATCAACAGGTGAAATATAAAAAACAGAAGAGGCATTTACTTTTACTACATCAACTAATTTTTTTTTGCCGCTAAGCATAAAAATAGTATCAACATTACGCGTTTCAGTTTGTGTGGTAGTATTTACAGCAGAGCTAGTTGGTTTAGTAGCGGTACTTGCTTGCGTTGTAGTTGTTGTTTTATTTGTAGTAGTTGGTGTGGTAGCAGGTGTCTTTGTTGTTGTACTTGTTGTTGTGCTAGTTGGCTTGGTACTTGTTTTTGTACTCGTTGGTTTTGTGGTGGTAGATGTTGATGTAGTAGGTGATTTAGTTGCCGAGCTAGTACTTGAGCTAGTTGGCTTTGTAGTTTGGCTTGTTGTAGGTGTTTTCGATACTACAGAAGATGTAGTGCTTTTACTTGTTTGAGAAAATACATTCAAACAAGAAGCAAATAAAAAGGCAAGTATATAATAGTTTTTCATGGTTCGGTTTTCTTTTTAATTGTAGAAGATGTTTTCAATAGATTCTATTTATTACCTCTACCCATAAAGTGAATAGATATAGTAGCTATAATAGAATAAAGTAGAATTTGAGAATTAAATGTGGCATCATAATTTATATAAATCTTATAAATACAAATACCGAGTAAAATAATAGATGAAAGCATAGTAATCACCTCATTGCGAACAAAGCCACCTAATAGTAAAACTACTGAAAGCAAAAGTATTGCTATGGCATAATAGAGCGGTGTATTTTTATAATCAAATTGCAATAATTGCTCTTTATAGCTAAAAAAGACAATTGCAATTACGGAAAGGCGTAATAACCAGCTTGAAACCAATGAAAGAGATCTGAATGGAGCCATATTTAAAGTTTTTTCAAATTTACAAAATATTTAGTGTAAAAAACAATTAATTTAATTAACAGACATTTAATGTGTTAATTTATAAGACTATAAATTACTGTTTTTAAATTCATTAATATGGTAAAAAAGCTATACTTTGGCGCAAATAATTTTTAAATATTAGATTGAATTAAGCAATTATAAATCTACACTTTACGATTTAAAATTTATTTGCAATTATTCATAATTTATTTCAAAATGAGAAACATATTTATTTTTTTTGCTTCTATTTTAGCCTGGCTAATTTTTCTTTTGGTATTTTTCTTTTTTTTCCCATGCGCTTTAGTTCTTTGGTTTCTTACCACACTATTTGATAAGCGTAAAATTATCTTACATACTTGGACTACTTTATGGGCGCTAGGATTTATATTTACCAATCCATTTTGGAATTTAAAAGTTACTGGCCGGAAAAAACTCAAAAGAGATGAGATTTATGTGATGATATGCAATCATCAATCATTACTTGATATTTTAGCAGTTTTTGGTGTATGGAAGCAATTTAAATGGGTATCAAAAATTGAACTTTTTAAAGTTCCTATTGTTGGTTGGATGCTCTATTTAAATGATTATATTGGAATTGAAAGAGGAAATAAAGAAAGTGCTCAGCTTATGATGAAATCATGCATACGTGCAATGAGTCAAGGTTCGTCTGTTATGCTTTTTCCGGAAGGAACTCGTTCAGAAGATGGTAATTTTCGACCATTTAAGGAAGGCGCCTTTAAGTTGGCAAAAGCTGCAGAACGTTCAATTCTGCCAATCGTTGTGTACGGTACTGCTAATGCTGTACCAAAGGGTTCTATGCTACTTAAAAAACGACAAACAATACATTTAGAAATTTTAGATCCCATTTCAGTTGATGAAGTAAAACGATTAGAAGTGCGAGAATTACTAGATATTTCTAGAGATCGGATGTTGCAGACATATGACAAGCTTGTAAAAAACAATTTGTAATTATTAATACAAAAACAATTTTTTATATAGTTATTCTAGCGATTTTTTATTTATTATGATTGTGAAATGCTGAGTAAATTCATAAATAAATTTAGCGATCCGCTCAATTTAAAGCACGATCAGCAGGGTATTATTAAGCGATACTTGAATGAAAAAGATGCCTGGGAAAGTCATTTGAAAAACTGTAGAAATTTCATTGAACAGCAAACAATAAAGACGAATAAAAATGAGGTGTGGGTTCTTGGTAGTGGATGGTTGCTTGATGTACCAATTGAGTTTCTCAGCAAAAAATTCAATAAAGTAGTTCTTATTGATATTCATCATCCAGCACAAGTGCTGAGAAAAATAAAAAAATTTGAAAACATTGAAGCAAGGGTAGTTGATGTAACAGGTACTATTACAATCGATTTGAATGATATCATCAAAAAACGAAAAAGAAAAGATAATACACTTCCCGAAATTTCGAATTATCTCTCAAACATCATTCCAGATAATGCTTTCGTTATTTCTTTAAATCTTCTTAGCCAACTAAATACTCTTTATAGTGAACCTATGGAACAGAGTGGGCTTTTTAGAAAATCCGAAATTTTAAGTTTTGTAATGCTTTTGCAAAGCGCACATATTGCATCTTTGCCATTAGGCGCATCTATTATTATAAGTGATCATACTGAGCACGTGAATAAATCAGGCAAGCTTTTGGCAAGTAATCCTTTGGTATATTGTAATTTTCCAAAAGCCATTCTATCTGAACAGTGGCAATGGAATTTTGATAGCAAGGGCAATTATCATGTTGCTTGCAACGTTTTATTTGAGGTAATTGCAATCTATTTTTAGCAGTAATTGCAATCTTGTTTTTATTATTTATTTTTGTAGTCATTTTTAGAAAATTGTAAATTATATTAAAATGAAGAAACCTTTAATGTTTATATCTTCAATAGGTCATTACCTCCCGGAACGTGTTGTTCCAAATGAGTATTTCCTAAATCTTAATGGACTAACAGATGAGTGGATTTATACACGAACGGGTATTAAGGAGCGAAGAAGAGCGGCAGAACACGAGAATACCAATACCATGGCATTAGAAGCGCTGAGAATAGCTAAAAATAAATTAACATTTAAAATATCTGAAGTTGATTTAATTGTTGGTGCTACCTATACACCGCATGATACTGTTGGATCCTTCACTTACGAAGTACAACGAGAATTTGGAATAACCAATGCTGTTAGCATTTCTATTAGTTCTGCCTGTTCTTCATTTGTAAACGCAGTAGAAATTGTTCAAGGTTATTTTGCCATGGGCAAAGCATCAAAGGCTTTGGTAATCGCATCAGAGCATAACAGTGGGTATAGCGACGATACCAATTCAATATCAGGCCATTTGTGGGGCGATGGAGCTGTTGCTGTATTTATTACCAATGAGCGAATGGGTACTAATGATATTGAAATAAATGATATTATTACTCGTGGCTTAGGTCATATTGGACAAGGTCCTGCTGCGGTATATCTTCATCCTCGAAATGGGGGATTAATTATGCCACATGGGAAAGACGTTTTCCAATATGCTTGTACGTATATGTCAGAAATTACTCGCGAAATAATTTCAAAAAACAATATCACCTTAGCTGATTTAGATTATTTTATTCCGCATCAGGCAAATATTCGAATAATTAATTATGTTGCTGATGATTTAGGAATAGACCGTAATAAAGTTATCATAAATATTGATAAATATGGAAATACAGGGAGCGCAAGCAGTGTAATTGGTTTATCACAACATTATGAAGAAATGCCTAAAGATTCAAATATTGTTATTAGTGTCTTTGGTGGTGGATATTCAACAGGCGCGATATTGATGAAGAAGTAAGAGCGCGATAGAATTCATTTTATGATAGTTAGGAAGCTTATCAGACGATACAACTGACAGCAAACGAAGATAAAAGCGACAGATAAATTCCAACGCATCGTATAATTAAAAGAGATGCAATGAAAAAGTACAAGCCTAAGCAAATTGCAGCACATTTAATTTTGACCAACCGCACCCAAATCCTACTCAACGCTTAACAGGCAGACGGTTGAAAATTTGAATGTAGCTTTTAATAAAATCCGTGTTAAAAAACTTAACTTTACGATCTGAAAATTAGAAAATTAAAAAATGAAAATTAAAGAGAAAATAAGCATTGACGAGTTTGACGGCAAACGCTTTCAAATAAGGTTAGTTGAGCCAACTAACCAACGCAAAGCTTTTATTACTCACTATCTTAATAATATTGACAATTGGTGGCTGCCGACTTGCAATGCAAAATTTAGGAGGTAAATATTTTTTTACTTCCGAGTGGGACGAATAAGCCCAAAAAACATATAGAGCAAATTTCGGAGAAGTTCCATTTGGAGACATAACAAAAGAAGAAACAAAAATATATATTCCCAACAACTTTGATTTGTTATGTGCAGGTTTTCCTTGTCAAGTATTTTCAATTGCTGGCAGACGAGGAGGATTTGAAGACACAAGAGGAACATTATTTTTTGAAGTTGCTGAAATTATTAAACGCAAAAAACCTAAGGCTATCTTTTTAGAGAATGTAAAAGGTTTAAGAAGTCACAATGGTGGCAAGACATTAGAAACCATTTTAAATGTTTTACGCAACGACTTAGACTACTTTGTACCAGAACCACAAATAATAAATGCAAAAGAATTTGGTGTTCCGCAAAACAGAGAAAGGATTTATATTGTTGGGTTTCGTAAAGATTTTTTGGGCGTTACCCTATCGGGTCGGGCTTTCCGTTTCAATCTTTTTGTTCGTTCCTCACAAAAAGGATTTCCACTTCAATCCCTAACGCAAAATGCCGCTTAAAAATGAAAAAATATCAACAAATTACTAGAGAAGAATTTATGGAATTCTTCCGTGACGATGAAAAATTAAATGAATTAACGGTCGATGACAGAGTTGAAATATTTAGAACTGTTCTTGTGGGAAGTTCAGATTTAACTAAAGATTTACTGAATGAAATTCTGAGTGATTATTCAGTTTCTAATCTTGACGTAATAGAAATCGAAAATGGCGAAAAGTAATAATTGGACTAAAGAAGAAGCAATTGTAGCTTTTAATGTGTATTGTAAAATACCATTCAAAAGCAGTAGTAAAACCAATCCAACTATTATCAAATAAGCTAATATAATTGGTCGCAGTCCTTCTGCTTTAATTATGAAAGTTGGAAATTTTGGGCGGCTTGACCCAGAATTAAAAAAACAAGGAATTGTTGGTTTGTGAAATGGCAGTAAACTAGAAGAAATAGTATGGAATGAATTCAATGGTAATTGGGAAAAATTAGCTTACGAAAGTGAGTTACTAATTGCTAAATCTCAAAATAAAACTATTGAAGAAATAGTTGATTTCGATTTAGAAAATTTACCAGTTGGAAAAGAGAGAGAAACATTAATTAAAGTAAGAGTTAATCAATCATTTTTTAGAAGCACTATTCTTTCATCTTACAATCAAATTATTTTAAAGATTATTCAAAAGAAAATGCAGTTGTAGATTTATTTACAAAATATGAAAATCATACGATCAATTTACCCGATAGATTTTTGCCTTCTCAAGATTTTTTAGATTTTCATTATCACAATATATTTCGTAAATAGTTTGCGTGAGGGATAGAAGCAAAAAGCCCACAGCGAGGAACGAGCGAGGACTTGTAGCGGATAGCCCGACCCAAAGGGACACGCCCAAAATATTTTCTTTCTACTCAATATTTTCAAACTTTAATAAATCATAAAGCAAGACACGAAGGAAAAGGAAATGGGTCTGGTTACTAAATTATTCCTGATGATGGAATTGCAAACGCAATAGTTGTTGGCGGAATGGGACGTGAAAGAAATTTAGTTTACGACCATATAATTACAGACTTCACTCCTACAACACACATCAAAGGAATTGTAAACAGAGAAGGAGTTCGTAAAATGACACCAAGAGAATGGGCAAGACTTCAAGGTTTTCCGGATAAATATGTAATTCCTGTTGCTGATGCGTCAGCTTACAAGCAATTCGGCAACTCCATAGCCGTGCTTGCAATTCAGGCGACAGCAAACAAGATTCTAGAACTAATAGGAATTAAGAATGATAACAGGAAATAAAGGCGAATGGAGCGAAATATATGCTTTATTCAAATTGCCTGGAGACAGACAATTATTTACGGGCGATGCAGAACTAAACCAAGTAGAAGAACTTTTTTACCTAATCATAAAAATCATTCGCAACGAAATTGGTGTAAATTTTGAATACGAACTTTCAGGCGATTTGGTAATAGTTTATGGAGGGAAGAAAAAATTAAGAATTCCTGTCAAAACATTCACTGAGCAATCCGCAAAACATTTAGCGAAAATAAAAGGTTCAACAGGAGCATTTAGTTTTCCCGAAATTGAGGCATTTATGACTTCGATTAATTGCCAATCACTAAAAGCAAAATCAACTTTTAAAACAGATATTAGAATTGTTATTCATGACCAAATAATTAACCAAACAGCAGAATTGGGGTTCAGCATAAAGTCGCAACTGGGAGGCGATGCCACTCTTTTAAATGCTGGAAAAACTACAAACTTTATTTATTAAATAAATGGTTTTAAACCAACTGCAAAGTAAATCAAAGCAATTAATGAAATTGACACAAAAAGCAAAAACAAAGACAGAATTGAAGTGATAAAAATCAAAGGTAGCAAATTTAAATTTGCAACGCTTGAACAAGACGTTTTCAAAAATAATTTAGTTCTAATTGATAGTTTGTTACCTAACATTGTAGCAGAACTTATTAAGACTTTTTTCACAACAACATTAAGCTCATTAAAGGATCTAACTGAAAGCATTAATAAATTCAATCCATTAAACTCCGACACTCAATTTGCTCATACATTTTACGACTATAAAATCAAACGCTTTTTAGCAGATGTGGCCTTGGGAATGACACCCTCAAAGGTTTGGACGGGAATTTATGATGCAACTGGAGGATATTTAGTAGTCAAAGAGAGTGGAGAAATTCTGTGTTATCACATTTATAATCGTAACCAATTTGAGGATTATTTATTTTCAAACAAAAAATTTGAAACTGCAAGTATTAGTAGACACGAATTTGGTAAATTATATGAGGAAAACGGACAATTTTATTTCAAACTAAATTTACAAATAAGGTTCAAATAACTAAAGCATTTGGTGGCACATTTATATTTTTTGCAACCGCACAAAGGCAAACAAAAAGATCCAAAAGAACCAGTAAGCTAATTAACCAAAGACACGATAACAATGGACATAAACACCACGCCAGATAAAAAGACAGCATCTAATACGCGACATGAAAACTTATCGGAACAGTTCTTAATAAAGGGTTATAGTCCGCTTTAACTTTTGTATAATTTGACAGGAAGTCGTCCGCAATCGACAACGTTCTACACCGCCAAAGGTAAAACAATTATATACTACATACTATTTTGTAACTGATTATCTCTCCCTAATTACGTATCACTAGCAACTAAAATAATGTGATTACAGAAAAAAGAGTTTATCTATTTGCAATCGTTTTAATAAAAATGGTACTATTTCAAAATAATGTATATACACAGAAGATTGCAGGTGTAAGGTTCCACGTCAATTGAGTTTTGAGTTGGGATATAGAAGTGTAACAGGTCATCGTTTTCCTACGGTTATTGGTAATGGAGAAACATTTATGTTTGATTATGCATGGAGGCTTATTGGTTTTGAAAAGAAAATAGGTGCATATATCAGTGTGCTACTGGGATATACCATATTAAAAGGCATAGGAGGTGATCCTAAAGTGTCAATATTATCATACGGATGGACATTTCGGCATAATTTAGCTCGAGATCGTAAATGGATTCCATTTATAGGGTATGGTCTTTTATTAAATAATTTGCGTGAGGATGGTCTTGATGGAAGTATTTATGGGCATCAAACACGTTTTGAGTTCGATTTAGATCGTATAGGCAAAAAAAATAATAGATGGTTTATAAAATTTTAGTATAGCTATACCCGTTATCCTTATATAGGCAGTAAAAAGAGTTATAATTTACATGCCTTTGAATTAAAAACAGGATTTAGAATTAATAAACCAAAAATTGATTAGTATGAAAAAATTTATGATTTTAATGAGCGCTCTCTTTGTCATTTCACTAGCTGTAAATGCACAAGATCAAACTTCTAATGGCCAGGCTAAACAGGAGAAAGCATGTGATAAGCCTTGCAATAAGAAAGATAAAAAAGACTGCAAGAAAGATTGCAAAAAAGATTGCTGTAAACACAAACAACAAGGAGATTGCAATGGGAAGACAGGATTTATCTATGAAGGAACTACTGAAGAAGCTATGAGCATCTAGTTTTTATTATTTTGATAAATGTTTTTAGTGTGTTATTCACACTAAAAACATTTGTTTATACCTAAAGGTATCTAAATTGCTATCTGTTACATTTTGTTATATAATAAATTATTTCTCTCACTAATGCAATGTGAGGGATTTTGTCTCTTAGTATAATTAGCGGTGTTATAAAAACATTTATTTTTTTGCGTTAAAATACATCCGCTTAAACCAAAAAGCCACGCTTACTAAGCCAATCATTACTGGCACTTCAACCAAAGGTCCAATAACAGCAGCAAAAGCCTCACCCGATTCAATCCCGAATATGGCAATGGAAACTGCTATAGCTAGCTCAAAATTATTACTTGCGGCAGTAAATGACAACGTGGTTGATTGCTCATACGTCGCTCCCACCTTTTTACTCATTAAAAAGGATACTACAAACATGATGATAAAATAGATAAGCAAAGGGATAGCTATTAAAAGAACATCAAGAGGGATTTTTACAATATAAGCACCCTTTAAGGAAAACATTACCATTATGGTAAATAACAAAGCAATTAGTGTAAGCGGACTAATCATTGGAACAAATTTTGTTTGATACCATTCTTTGCTTTTTATGCGAATTAATGTAAAACGAGTTAAGAAGCCCGCAATGAAAGGAATTCCCAGATAAATAAAAACACTCTCGGCAATCTGCCCCATAGTAATATTATTTACTGCCTCACTAGTTGGAATGCCAAACCATGCAGGCGCAATAGCAATAAAGAAGTAAGCATAAATTGAAAAGAAAAGAACTTGAAACACACTATTGAAAGCAACCAATCCAGCTGCATATTGTGTATCACCTTTAGCTAAATCATTCCAAACAATTACCATGGCAATACAACGTGCAAGGCCTATCATTATAATACCATAGACATAAGGTAAGTTGGCATTATTTTCGCCCGGAAATAATTTGAATAACAAAACTGCTAGTGAAAACATTAAAACAGGACCAATAATCCAATTCTGTACCAACGATAGTAGAAGAATTTTCCAGTTACGAAATACCTCACCAAGCTCTTCATATTTTACCTTTGCAAGAGGAGGGTACATCATAACGATTAAGCCAATGGCAATAGGTATATTAGTAGTCCCCGACGATAAGCTATTCCAAAATTGGGCAACAGATGGACTTAACCACCCTGCAAAAACACCAATAAACATGGCGATAAATATCCATAAGGTTAAAAACCGATCTAAAAATTTAAGTTTCGTTTTCATTCGTAATTACTTTATTTATATTTAACAACAAGCAACTCTCTTTCTATCCCCTGAACAATCACATGAAGGTTCAGTGTTATTGAGTATTCCATTAATAATACCAGCAGCACAGCCTACGCCAGATTTTACACTTAGTGCATCATCTTTACAATTCAATGCACATGCCCCACACTCCATACAATTATTTATATCTTTTATACGAGCTTTCGCATTTTTTAACTCAAAAACAGCATGAGGACAAACCTTTGTGCACATAGCACAACCAGTACATCTTGCCTCATTGAGCTTTAGGGTAACAACGTTTTTTAGGTATTGCATAGTTATTTAGTATATGATTTTTTTACTCGCACCTATCTTCCTCTAAAAAAGGAGTTGTTAAATTATTCTTAGTAAAAAATAAAATTATTATTCTTTGTAAATATTATTTTAACTTAAATATAGCGTTTCTAAACTAAACAAGCCTAATTTCGCTCCTACAAAAATTAAAATGCCCATACTTGCAAAAATAATTTGACAAGGTAAAGCCCATTTCATTTCTTTTTTAACGCCCGAAAATGAAGTATATGTTGATGAACCCGTAAAATTCATACTCATAAAAGAGGCAATGCTGAGGTTTATAAAAGCTAAAGCAAAACGCTCACTCATGGGTACATCAAATAAAAAATTTAGACCCACTGTAACAGCTATTCCGCTAACAACTCCCTTAAGAGTAAACTCGCGAAATGGAAGCCAGGGTAGCAAAAGCGGTGTAATTACAATTCCAGCAATATACGCTGATACTATATTTATTAAAGGGAAAAAACACGTCTCAAACATTTTTATGAAGAGAAAACCGCTTTTGTCTAATCCAGAAAGTACAAATAAAATTAGAAGTACAATCAATAATTTATTTCGAGCATGCATTAAATCAACCGGAATAAGTTTAGTGCGTTCCCAAATAGGAAACTGCACTTCTCTCATGGCAGTACTAGCTTTATATCCAGCGTTTATAAAAGCTTTAATATCTGATGCCTTCACCGGTCCATAAATCACTCGAAAACCACTCGCTTCTTTCACCTTATGAGCAGCAACACCAACGGCACCTAATTGTGGAATAATTATATTGCGATGCTTAACAATAAATTCTAATGATGTTTTTTTTATACTTTGGATAATGTTATCCGTTCCAAACGTTCCTTTACCAGCAGCACACCACACATTAATACCTTTAGTATCTATTACCAATATCCATGCATTTAAACCATCTAGGTTTTTTCTCAGCACATCGAATGATAATTTATAATTTGCCGATACAAAAATATCAGACACACTATTCGCATTCCCCACCTTGTACAAGCCTGGTGCAATCCTATATGAATCTCGCCCAATACCCCAACGTACCCGCATCGCTCCCTTATAATCGAGCCAAGTTAGTTGCGTTGGTATAATAGGAATAAACGAATCGCTTGGTATTAAATTTTGTACATCAATTGCTATATCCATATACTTTTAATCTCTAATAAATTTTTAGACGTGGTAGTAAAATACAATTTTGTCTTAATAAATATTCTGCGTATAAAACGAGTAAAACCCTTGCTTTATCTCATCTCTAACCCGTCTAAATTCACTCCAAATAAACTCCTCGGTTCCCACCGCATGCGATGGATCATCAAAACCAATATGTAAACGCTCTTTTACCTTACCTAAAAAAGCAGGACAAGCTTCATTAGCACCACCACAAACAGTAATTACATAATCCCATTCCTCACCCAAATATTTTTCAACTGAATCAGAAGTGTGATGGCTGATATCAATTCCTACCTCCTTCATTACAGCCACTGCTTTTTCATTTAGCTTACCCGATGCTTGAGTACCAGCAGAACAAACGATAATATCTTTATTAAACGATTGCAATAAACCATGTGCCATTTGACTACGGCAACTATTTCCGGTGCATAAGATTAGTATTTTCATATATTACAGTTTATTTTTACATTTTTTAATTGTCCACCTTTTTAGTTTTTATAATGAAAATTGTTTATTGTTAACAATTATGCAGAATCTATTATTTAAAATTTCAAAATCATTACGCTTTATTAGTTGCAGATTGGCTCAAATTTTCAATGACATTTTTGCTACAACACTCTACATTGTTTTTATAACGAGGGTTTTACTCTATGACCCTTGGTCCCCGCATTTTATTGCACGGGCAGGTGTGAGGTTAAATAATATAGAAGGTCGGGATTACTTATTCTCTCAATTAAAACGTTACCACCTTAACACTACGCTTCACAATTTCATATAAATCATATATAGAAGTAATGGTGCACATTTGCACATTTTCTGTATGTCGGCTTTTAGCACAGGTAGCACAAGTATAAATATCACCTCCGCCTGCTGAAAAATTAAGACTGGTTCCAGGGATATCATATCCAGTACTGTCTTTCATAAACACATCTACCGCTTTGCTGATTACAAAAATGACTACGGTATCGCCTTTCTGTTGGGCGGCTATACCTAATCTTAAAGCGTTCCATACTGTTTCAGCATCGCCAGAACAAATTATTATGCCTAAATCAGGTGTACTTGATTTATCAAAGGCCGAAACATTTTCACAGCCCGAGAATAATTGTGCCGATCCACTTTGAATGCTGAATAGTACTAAAATTAAAATAATGATGTTTTTTTTCATTTCAATTTATTTATTGATTTTATACTCTCTATGGTATTATGATTATTTGTTCTATCCTTTACTACCAATGTTGAGACAGGTGCTTCAGATTCTTTATTAAACACCATATCGTGACCAACACACAAACCAATTGATATGTTCAGTTCAGTAGTATTCTTTTTTAAAAAAGCGGCTTGTCCTGCCGGATTACACATGATACTGCTTCCTTCACCACCAAGCATTTCATGTTTACTAATACGATCGCATTTACAATCAATACTAAACACTTCAAACTCATCTGATAAAAAGTTTTTCACGGCTTCAGCTTCTTTAGGGAAGGAAACGCAGTGTGCGATTCCTATTCGTTTAATACCTGCTTTATGGGCATAATTTTTAATTTCTTGTACCCGATTTACACCACGTTCAAAAGCATCTTCTGTTGTTCGCATGATTTCAAGCGATTGATCATCATAGAGTCGTTTTATATCCTGCTCGTTCATATTCTAATGATTACATTGATGATCGGCTCCATGACTTTCATGATTTTTACAAGCTTCACCTGAATCAGCTATATTGCCTTGTAAAAAATATTCAACCACTTGGATAATATCGCCAGAGCACCCTCTAAACACTTTAATATCAGAGGCATTTAAAATATTTAAGGCCCCATTACCCATGTTTCCTGCAAGCAAAATGCTTACTCCTTGTTGCTTTAGAACGCTTGCTATATTACTTTTACAACCACAGCCTGCAGGCGAAGGAAGCATTTCGGTTTTCTCTATTTTCTTATTCGCATCAATAGTAAAAATTGTGTATGCTTCGCAATGACCAAAATGGTCGTCAACTATTGTTCCTCTTGTAGGTACTGCTATTTTCATTTTGTTTGTTATTAGATTATTTATAAATACAATTTTATACGCTTAAGAACAACATCCTTCATTTTCATTATCACAGCAAGAGCTTTCACTTTTTGCAGGTGCCGAACAACTACATCCACAACCGCATCCTGATGTTTCTTTACTCTCATAAGGCAATCCCTGCAATTTCCAATGCATTAAACCACCATCTAAATTAGCAACATGAGGATAATCGTTTATGTTTAAAAGATTAGCCACTTTTGTGCTTCTAATTCCTACGGCACACATTACTATTATATTCTGATCCTTTGAAATGTAGGATAGCCTATCAAGTATAACTGACATAGGGTGATTAAGAACATAGGCTAAATCTAAGCTCTCACGCCGTAGCTCATCTTCTTCACGCACATCAATTATTACAGCGTCGCCATTACAAACCGCTTCAAAAGCTTTTTTGGGTGATATGTGCATCACTCCTTCAAGTTGGAATTCTTGTAAAATGGGCTTATTTGTTGTTTCCATCATTTATTTTAATATTTGGTTTAACGATTCCTTTATGTCTTTTTCAAATAGATCTTTATTTTGATTGCCCGCGTATGTCTCCACAATACTTGACACATTTTTTGAAGTTTCTTTTTTCCCTTTTGTTTTTACGAAAACCACAGTCTGTGATTTTGCATTGTATTTTGCTACTAAATCTTTATTAGCTACGTCAGCTAACATCACTACTTTAAACCCAATATTATTTTTCGGATAATATTTTATTAAAACCGAATCAAGATCACTTTGTAACATATTGCAAGCTCTAGCTTTACAACATGTCAAATTAGCTTTAAAGTAAAGCACATCAATAGTCGTTTTACTTGATTGTGCAAATAAAACACCATTAAAAGTCATAATTGACATTGCGATTGCTAAAACATATTTTTTCATTCGTAAATAATTTAAATTATAGATGGTCGCTCGCCTGAGGCTAAATACTCGTATGTGAATTTTAATTCTTGTTCGTAAAAATGAATATGCTCGTTTCTTTTTTATTCCCCATAATTTTACACTAATAACTAAAAATTATGATTTGTATTTTGCGTATTGTCTGAAATCTTTAAATGACATTTGTGCAGCAACAAATACTTTACATGCTATTCTATGTTTCAAATGCTTTGATCATCTTAATTTTATTATATATATTATTCAACATATTTTGAAATTGTTTTTTTATAATAGGCATAACAATCATTACAACCGTTAATGCCACAACATAAGCTAACGCCCATGATTTTAGCCATTTTAATAAAAAGCCCGCATGATATCTATCGTTAACGGATACACTAACAAAAGTAACAATAATGGTCATTACTAAAACCATTACGACAAGCGTAAACTTCATCTCATTTTTTTGGCAATCTTCATTTCGTTCCTCTTTTATTACATTACAAATGTAAACAAATAACCCACTATCATAATACCGCCTGCCACAATACCTGCAAAAGTTAAAATTAAAGGTGCTTTTAATATTTTCTTTAAAATAATCATTTTGGGTAAAGAAAGTCCAATAACAGACATCATAAAAGCCAATGAGGTGCCCAGGGAGGCTCCTTTTTCAATTAATACATATACAATAGGTATTATACCAACTGCGTTTGAATACAAAGGAACCCCAATTAACACAGATAAAGGAACACTGTACCATGATGTTTTGCCCATAAGTGAAGCCATATAATCATGCGGAACGTAACCATGAGCAGCAGCTCCAACGGCGATACCAATCAATATATAAATCCACACTTTTCCAACAATATCTTTCACAGCAATATATCCCATTTGAAAGCGATCTGAAAATTGAAGCGATTCTTCACTTTCTATTGCATCAAATTTTGCTTTATAAACCCAATCTTGAACCCAATGTTCTATTTTTAATTTGCCAATAATCCAGCCTGCAGTTATAGCAATTATTTATCCGGTAAACACGTAAATTAATACGGTCTTCAATCCAAACATACCAAATAACAAAATAATAGCAACTTCATTAATCATTGGAGCAGCTATCAAAAAAGAAAATGTAACGCCTAAAGGAACACCCGATTCAACAAAACCTAAAAACAATGGAATGGCAGAACACGAACAGAAAGGAGTTACAATTCCTAATAATGATGCGAGTATATTACCCGTAAAGGTATATTTACCTGCTAATATTTTTCGTGTGCGTTCAGCTGAGAAATAAGAACGAATTATTCCTACCAAAAATATGATTAAAACAAGTAAGAGTAAAACTTTAGGGACTTCAAAAATAAAAAATCTCAAAGCCTCGGTTAAATGCGCTTCTTTTTCCATCTTTAAAATATCATCTACTATCCAATTACTAATTGGTTGTAAATATCTATACACTGCGTACCACAGAAGAAATAATATCGATTGGATAATTATTTTTTTATTTAACTGCATTTTTAACAAATCATTTTTAAAAATTAAAATTAAAAATATTAATATAATATACTCCTACTATTATAAACAAAACAGCGACTACTCGTCTGAACCAAAACTCGAACGATTTTATATGATTGTATAATTGACCAACATTACTTACTGCAAATGCTAAGAGCCAGGCAAAAAGAATTACAGGTAAGCCTGTGGCAATTGCAAAAACAATAGGCAAATACAAGCCACTGGCACTTGCAACCGTCATGGGAATTAGTATGGCAAAATAAAGAACACCACTATATGGACAGAAAGCAAGTGCAAATACCATTCCTAAAAGTAATGTGCCCAAATAACTCCCTTTGCTTTTTTCACCTAGTTTATCGGTTAAAATTGAAAGTCCCGGAAACTTTATCTTTAAAATATCAAGCATAAATAGTCCAATAAGTATTAGTATTGGTCCTAGAAGTTTTTCTCCCCATGCTTGAAATAACATGGTTATATTCATTTGGTTTGCTCCAAAGTAGAGAATTACAGCTAATAGGGAATAACTTATTACTCGACCTAAGGTGTAAACGAGCCCATTAATAAAAACACGTTTTCGGTTTTCAATGTCACGACTAATAAAACCAATTGCAGTAATATTTGTTGCCAAGGGGCAAGGACTAATTGCAGTCATTAAACCCAATAAAAATGCAGTAACAAAAGCGTACTGCGAATTCTCAAGTATATTTTGTAAGAATTCCATATTATTGCTTTTTTTCCATCAACGGGTCAATAGCTTTTTGTAATTCTTCTTTTAATTTAGCTGTATTCGTTCGAGCATACATAAAACCCTGAGATGTTAAATCAATACGTTTACCACCACCAATTACCAACAAACTTTGTCCAGAAGCCTTACATTTTTCAGCTATAGCTTTACTTATATCATCATCGAGATTTACAGCTGTAAAACTAATTTTATCATTTTTAAATTGCTCAGGATATAACTCCTCAATAGCTTTTTTTTGATTCTGATTCAACAGCATTACACGTCATACACCTACGCGTAAAGTGAAAATAATATACATCAACCTGAGCATTTGAAATAGTATTTCCACTCTGTTTTTTTGGTTCTTGTGCATTACATGAACCAATGCTCATAACCAAAATAAAGAAGGCTCCTAAAAAAATAGTTTTTTCATTGTGTTTTAGATTTTTAATTAATATTTACCTAAAATATTTTTTATTTCATCAGCAGATGGCACTCGTCCTTTAACCTCCACCTTATCATTTACAACAAGAGCAGGAGTTGACAAAACACCATATTTCATTATCTCCATTATATCTTCAATTTTTGTAATTGTAGCACTAAAATTATTTTGCACTACCACCTCTTGAGTAAGTTTTTCAAGACTCTTACATTTTGGGCAACCCGTTCCTAAAATTTTTATTTCCATATTTTTCTTGTTTTATTTCGTTAATAACCGAAATATGTTTATAAAAATTTTATCTTTTAAAAAAGTGCGCCATCATTAATCGTGCCTCTTCCCAATTTACACGATTTATACAATATTTAATATAGGGTGGGTTTATTTCACCCTGAATAAGACCAGCTTTTTTTAATTCTTTTAAATGTTCTGAAAGAGTTGAACGAGCAATGGGTAATTCCTCAGCCATATCTCCACTATAGCAACATTTATCTAAATTATTAGCTAAATAATCAAGTATAAAAATGCGCACTGGATGACTCAAAGCCTTACTATATCGAGCGAGCATCTCTTGATTATCGGTAAAATATTTCTCTTTCTTTAGCATTCAATAAATTCATTTCGTGATTTGACGAAACAAATATAGTTATAACTAATATCAATTCAGATTAAATTATTGATTTTTTTTATTAAACTTATATTGCTTTTAATTTCAGTTCAGTAGCATCAACTTTTCCCTCATCTAACCATTTTTCTTCATCTTCTTTTGCGAGAATTATGGGCATTCGTTTTTGACTATTATGAATCTCGCTCATTAATTCGTTTGCGGCTGTTGTTAATATAGTATAAGTAGTAAGCATTTGGCCAGTATTAACATCGTTCCACTCACTCCAAAGACCAGCAAATGCAAAGGGCTCATTAGTATCAAGCATAATTTGATATTTTTTTTGTTTTTCCCTTTCGCATCTAACCACTGCCATTCAAAAAAACCATCAACGAGGACTAAGCACCTATTATTAACTACATTTTTAAATGATGGTTTTTCCCTTATTGTCTCTATTCGTGCATTAAGAGTATGTTTTCTTATAGATAGATCTTTAGCGCATTTTGGGATAAGTCCCCAATGAAACAGTTGTATGTAAGCCCTGTTAATATTAGTAATTACAGGGGTTTTTGGGAATTGAAATCCGTTATATATGGCAGGTGAAAAATCATTTTCATTAATAAAAGTTGCATTAAAACGATTCTGCAACTCTTGCGCCGATTTAGATTGTTGAGAATGAAAGCACATTACACATGAATGGTTATAATTTCATTAAGATGGGTGGTATATCGAGGCGATAACTTTTCTTGCTTCATTTTCCAAATCCTTTTAGGATCCTGAGATGCTAATTTTACTTTTTGCTGACCAAAGTTCAAGTTTAATTTATCGATGACTTTCATTAGGGGAACATGTAGGGGATTGCTGTTTTCGAAAATCTTTAATTGTTTTTGATTTTCAGGAGAAAAATCCATAACAATAACCCCTGCTTTTTTATAATGAAATCCTTTTTTAAAAATTTTTTCTAATGCTTGATTTGCAAAGCGTGCCAATTCGATATTTGAATTGGTTGAAAACGGCAATTTAATAACAATATTTTGACTGTACTGAGGAAGGTCTTGCCGATGAAAATTTGTATGAATAAAAACAAGCATTGTATTGCAACATGATTTTTGTTGTCTTAATTTCTCGGCACATGATACTGCAAATGTGGTAACACGTTCTTTTAATTGCTCAATTTCGGTATAATTCTTTTCAAATGAGCGAGTGGTCGAAATACTTTTTTTTGACTGAATTTCTTCCATATCTAAGGTTGGGGTGCCTTGCAAATCTAATTTTAGCCGCAAGCCTATAATTGACAAATTCTTTTGAACCCATACGTCATCCAACTGCGTAAAATCATATGCGTTAGTAATATTATTCGCAATCATTTTTTTGGCATGTTGCCTACCTATGCCCCAAACATCTCCTATTTTTAGCCATTTTAAGGCTTTAATACGTTTTTCTTCGCTATCAATAATATAAACGCCATTTGTTTTCTCAGGATATTTTTTGGCAATTCGATTTGCTACTTTTGCCAATGCTTTAGTAGGAGCTATACCCACACTTACAGGAATTCCGGTGCATTTAAACACCTTGTTTTTCATCTCTAATCCATAATCTTGAAGTGTAAAAAATTCAAAGCCATCTAATTTCAAAAAAACTTCATCAATGCTGTAAACTTCAGTTTGAGGTGCATATTGATTTAATATACTCATTACTCTATTACTCATATCGCCATACAAGGCAAAATTTGCAGAGAATACATGAATTTGGTGTTCTTTTAAAAGCGCATCATATTTATATATTGGTGCTCCCATAGGAATACCGGCATCTTTGGCTTCGTTGCTACGAGCAATTACACAACCATCATTATTTGATAAAACGACAATAGGCTTACCAATAAGGTCTGGTCTAAAAACTCTTTCGCACGAAGCATAAAAATTATTACAATCAATTAATGCAAACATTAGAATGATTTTATGACGTGTGTTACTATTCCCCAAATTAAAAAATCATTTTCGGAGGTAACTTTTATTGGTTTATATTTTTCATTGGCAGGTATTAGCCAACAAATATCTTTCTCAATTTTAATTTTCTTAATAGTAAATTCTCCATCTATAAAACAAATAGCTATCTTATTATTCATTGGTTCTAAGCTTTTATCTATTACCAATAAATCACCATTATCAATGCCATCATCTTTCATTGATTCCCCTTTTACGCGTCCATAAAATGTGGATGCAGGGTGCTTTATAAGATGTTTATTCAAATCAATAGTCATATCTGCGAAATCGAGTGCTGGTGATGGAAATCCGGCACTAATTCCTTCTGAAACTAAGGGCAATTCAAGTGCTGTTTCGGATATAGCAGAGATGATATCGATTGTTGTTGATGTGTGATGTTTTAATGGTGTCATAGTATTGGCTAGATTCTAATAATAAATAAGAGACAAAGTTAAGGCATATAAATCACGAAATGGAATATTTTATGCCTCAATTAATCAATATCCTTAAATTCAATAGCAAGCTAGTTCTATGCTCATTTCTTTTTCCCAGATATGTAACGCTGTCCTTTGTAACATAAGAATGCTGTACCAGCTCCTATAATTGCACCCGCTAAAACATCACTTGGGTAATGTACTCCCAAATGCATACGCGAATAACCAACGGCGCTGGCCCAGCAATAGGATGGCAAAATATAATACCATTGCCGATAATTTAAACTAATAGAGGTAGCTAATGAAAAAGCATCAGAGGTATGTCCTGAAGGAAAAGACGGACTTCCTCCGCCTGTTACCTTATCAATAAATGAATATTGATTAAAAGGTCTTGTTCTATTAATACTATATTTTAAAATATTTGCAACTACTGCAGCTGTTAAAACCGATGCCCCAATAACAATTGATTTTTGTTTTGTTATAGAATCTTTCGATAGTAAGCCAGCGCTAAATAAAACAACAGGAAAGCTTAAAGCTAAAGGCGACACAGAATTTGAAATACCCTTAAAAGCGGCATCATATTCCTTATTCCTATTAACATTGATGCATTTTAATAATTCAATATCCTTATTCTGTGAATAACAACATAACGAACAAAAAAATAAAGCGATTAAAACATGTTTTTTCATACCATAAAGGTTAAAAAAAATATTGATTTGTTCTTTGTTAAGCATAAATAAAAATCTATTTTTCTTATAAATGCTATAACAATGTAGGTGTTCTTTTTTTAAATTGACGAAATTGTCGGTGTTGCATGGCTACAGAAGATTATATAGCAAAGAATATGCGATTGCGGCTGAGTCGTATTTTCAACCAATCTAATTTCTATAAATATGTAATTCCTTTGACAGGGGCGTAGCAGTTAGCAGATGGACTAATTCAAAAAAAAGAGCCGATTACTCAACTCTTTTTGAAATTCTGTTATTCAGTTGACTATTCAACCAATAGTTTTATTTGTTTCGTTTTCAATCCCGCAGTAATACTTATTGTATATAATCCACTAGTGAAAAGGCTTTTGTTGACTTCAATACTATTTTTTGTAATTGATACTTCTCCGCTCCCGCGCGATTTTATCGCGTTGTTTCTTTAATTAATAACATTGAACCACGCAATAAACTCGCACGGCAGCATTGGGGAAACTTAACAAATACAATCTTAATATAACCGAAAAACGATACAATATACATCAACAAAGGCGGCTTAATGGACAAAATTAATGGTAAATTCTTCTATAGAACTTGTTCCTACTATCTTTGAGGCAAATTAAAGGTTATGAATAAAAAAAGTGCTTTTATTGTCACAAAGGATTTGTGCAGAAATATGGATTTGTAAAAGATGTCCAGAGGTACAAATGTTCATTATGTGGGAAACAGTTTTTAGGAGGGCAACGCTTAGATAACGCTCAAATTTGGGAAGAATATGCTCAAGGGAAGCAAACCTATGCCCAATTAGCAGAAAGGTTCCATTGCTCTATTAAAACGATTCAAAGACGCATTGATGCGTTTAATATTGAAAAATCTATCCATGTAGCTCGTGTTGTTATTGTTCTGATGGATACAACCTATTGGGGGCGTAATTTTGGTGTTATGCTTTTTAAGGATGCTTTAAGCAAAGAAAACCTGCTTAAATACTATGTAAAAAACGAGACTAATGCTCTGTATATTAAAGAAATTACAGAGTTACAGCAAAGAGGTCTTACTATTAAAGCAATTGTTTGTGATGGCAGAAAGGGTTTAATCCAATCTTTTGGAAATACACCTGTTCAAATGTGTCAATTTCACCAATCAGCTATAATCCGAAGGTATTTGACTAAAAGACCAAAGCTTAAGGCGGCACAAGAACTAATGAATGTGGTTGATTTAATGAAACAAACAGATAAAGAGTCGTTTATCGGAGCATTATCTTTATGGTTTGAAAAGTGGGAGTTTTTTTGAATGAGAGGACGGTTAATCCATTAACAAACAAGTCCTTTTATACACACAAAAGGCTAAGGAGTGCTTATCGTAGTTTGAAAAACAATCTACCCTGGCTATTTACCTGGTATGATTACTACGAGCTTAAAATACCCAATACAACAAACGCAATTGATGGTCATTTTGCAGATTTAAAGAACAAACTGAGAAACCACAATGGATTATCTTTGAGACGAAAGATGAAGTTTATTGATGGGTTTTTGAAGGCATAAGATTCTCTAAAAATATCAATGGATTGCGACTAAACACAATCCATTGAATGACATTTTTGTCGAACCTCTGTATTATCCCTGATAGGTTGCTCTCCAGCAGAGCCTATTTCCGTTTAAACAGATTATCAAAATTCCTAAAAAAACATTACAATCTTAAATCAACTGAAAATAAATACCATTAAAAATGTCCATTAGAGAACAACGTCTAAAAAAAATTTGATTCTGCATAATCATACACCTCCGACACGTT